>JAYUQC010000031.1:0-5694 GCA_043759735.1 Rhodoferax sp. | reverse complement strand
AAGGTCTCGGTGATCCGGTCCAGCATGATGGCCAGCAGCACCACTGCCAGGCCGGACTCGAATCCCAGCCCGATATCGAGCCGCTGAATGCTGGCCAGTACGTCGTTGCCCAGTCCGCCGGCACCCACCATCGACAGCGCCATCATGATGGTCTGTTCCACGAGCGGCAGCCATTTTCGGAGTAGCATGGCTGAGCCTTCAGCCCAACTTGAACGGCAACCGGGTGCTGACGCTTACCAAACTCGACTTGATCCAGCGGCGCCACGGTTTGACGGCTAAAAGAGCTATTGTTGAACGCCGCCCTGTATGTTTTGTAACGACCCCGTGTTCAAATCGTGGACACCCATGAATCGCTCGAAACCCGCGCCAACATTGGCTTTGCGACCGGCTCGCATCAATTTAACCGGACATTACTGCAGCGACTATGACGTTGAATATCAGCCGGAAGGCAGTTCAATCCTTCGCCCGATAACGAGATGGCGAAGTACACGACGAACTACGTCAATCTAATCGCCGACAACCTCCGGGACCGGTACAAGAGCGGCTTTCCAATCCTGAAGGAACTGGTTCAGAACGCAGACGATGCTGGTGCTGGGAACCTGGTGTTCGGGCATCACGCCGGCTTTGCTGCAGGTGGGGACCATCCGTTGCTCCAAGGTCCAGCGCTGTGGGTGCTGAACGATGGTGGTTTCAATCCCAAGGACAAGCAGGCGATCCGCTCGTTCGGGCTGAACGGGAAGGCAGCAGACGATGCTGTGATCGGCAAGTTCGGCCTCGGCATGAAGAGCGTCTTCCATCTATGCGAGAGCTTCTTCTATGTCGCCTTCGACGGGCAGGAGGAGCACTGCGAGATTCTCAGCCCATGGTTCGGCGACGAGAACACCTCGGACACCCACCAGCGGTGGGATCGGATCAGCGAAGCTGATCGCGCGAGCCTTCTGGCCGTGGCCCGCGCGCAAGACGAAGCCCGCACCGGGAACACGTGGTTCATGCTGTGGGTGCCGTTGAGGCGGCATGACCATCTCGCCGAACTGGATGGGAAGAAGCTTCCCGGCATCATCGATCGATTCCCCGGTGATCGCGACGGCGAGGATCTGGACTTCCTGTCGGCCGCCGACGTGGACCAGCGATTGGGATTGCTGCTGCCGCTGCTGCGCCACCTGCATACCGCCCGTTTTGCAGGGGCAACTGGTGGCCACGCATTCAAGGTTCAGCTGCAGCTTAGTGAAGACGGCGGGCACCGATTGGACCATCGAAGCGATGGGCTTCAATGCGCCGGGACCGCGGCAGACCAACGCCCAAGGTCAGAGCACTTGCGGTTCTTGGTGTCGCAACGGGTCGCCGCTTCACTGGAGCCGTTCGAGTCACTGCGCAGCAACGACAGCTGGCCCAAGTCCATAGCGATCCTGGACTCTGGCAAGTGGGGCAGCGTCCCGGACAAGACGCGTCCGGAAGGCGCGGTCATGTTTGCGCACGCAGACAAGGGCGTCGGACGCCTTGTACTGCAATGGGCGGTCTTTCTGCCGACCGAGGAGCTTCGGCTGACCTATGTCGCGCAGATTCCGAACACCGCCCGCGAGCACCGTATCGTTCTGCACGGACAGTTCTTCGTGGATGCCGGTCGGCGCGGCATTGCTGACTACGAGCGGCTGCACGCGCCGCGTGAGGACCTGCCGCGCCACGCCTCGCAGCAATTGGTGCTGCAGCATTGGAACCAGGCCTTAGCGCAGGATGTGGTGCTCCCAGAACTTCTGCCGGCGCTCGACGCATACGCACGTGCGAATGGGCTCCGCGACGAAGAACTGACTGCGCTCACAGGTGATCGCCATGTCGGCTCGACGAGAGGACACCTGCGACGCCTTCAACGCGGGGCGGCTGAGGTTTCTTGTCTCGACAGAGGCGGGCGGAGAGGGGATCGACCTTCAAGAGCGCTGCAGCGCGCTCATCCATGTTGACCTGCCGTGGAATCCGATGCGACTGCACCAACGCGTTGGCCGGTTGAACCGGTATGGCCAGACGCAAACCGTTCGGGTCGTGTCGCTTCGAAATCCCGACACAGTCGAATCAATGATCTGGGAAAAGCTCGAGACCAAATTGAACCGCATCATGAGGGCCATCGGCTCGGCCATGGACGAACCCGAGGACCTGATGCAGCTGGTCCTCGGCATGAGCGCAGCGAATCTGTTCGATGGCCTGTTCAGTGGCGCAGTTGGGGTCGGGCGGGAGCGATTGGGCGAATGGTTTGACCTCAACAGCGGCACGCTCGGCGGCGAGTCGGCGATCAAGGCAGTGCAGGACCTGGTAGGACATGCGCAGAGTTTCGATTTGTCCGACCTGAAAGACGTACCGCCGTTGGACCTACCCGATCTGCTCCCTTTCTTTGAAAACTGCCTCGTGTACAACCGTCGCCGACCAAAGGTCGAAGGCTTGGCGCTGTCTTTCAAGACACCTGAAGAGTGGCTCACCACGCACGCCATCAAGAAGTCGTACGAGAACCTTGTTTTCGATCGCAAGGCCAGTCCAAGCGAGGGCGATCTGATGGGCGTCGGCCATCCACTGATGGAAATGGCGCTCCATCAGTCCGAACGGATGCTGGGCTCGCTTTGTATAATTGGCGGGCTCGACTCTCCGCTACTTGTGGTGGAGATCTCAAGCCGTGTCACAGACACGAGCATGCCGGGCAGCCGCGTTGTTGCCGCCGTCGTGGCTGTTGGCGACACGTTCGAACTGCGCAGAGATTGGGAGGTGATGCGAATGCTAGGTGCCTGCTCTCTTCGTTCAGACACTGCCGCGCTGGGTGCTTCGGCACCGCAGATCACTGACTGGGTTCAATCTGCAAGCGCACATGTACAGGCGAGGCTGGCAGATTTGAAGCTGCCCTTTGGCAGTCCCCAGGTCAAGACATTGGCCGTTTTTTGGCCAAATTGAGCGAACCTTCATGCCGGTGAACCCGGCCTCGGTCAGGACGGTTTCCATCAGCCGCACATCGTTCACCGGATTGGCCAGCGGCGACGACTTGCAGGCCGCGTTGCCGATCAGCAGTGACGGAACGACATGATGCGCACCAGTCAGGCCAGCGACAGCGAACGCACCGCCAGCAAACTGCCCTTCATCGCTGCCCGCGCGACCTTCAGGTCATGGGCGGCCTGCAGGTTCAACCAGTATTGCGGCGTTTGACCCAGCGCGCGACCGAGCCGCAAAGCCAGTTCCGCGGTCACCGGTCGCTCGCACCGAAGGACGTGAGACACGCGCATTGGGGACACACCGATTGCATCGGCGAAGGCGGCTTGTGTCAACTCCAGATCGTCCAAGATTTCCCGCAAGAACTCGCCAGGATGCACGGCGGGTAAGCCATTCTGAATTGCTTTCGGGCTCATCATTTGCTCCTCAGTGGTAGTCCACGATTTCAACGTCAAACGCATTCCCGCTCTCGAACCGGAAGCACAGGCGCCATTGGTCATTGATCCGAATGCTCCAATGGCCGAGACGATTTCCCGACAATGCCTCGAGCCGGTTGGACAGCGGTTGGCGCAGGTCTTCGACCCCTGTCGCAGCGTCCAGTTGGGTGAGCCGCAACACGCCACGTTTGAGAATCTCCGGCGGCAAGCGTCGTGACTTGCCCGTGGCAAAAAAGCGTTCGGTCTCAGCACTAGCAAAGGTCTCGATCACCGCGCGATTGTAAACAAATTGTTTATTGGTGCCGGCGACACGACGTGGCAACAACTATCGCATGACCGCAACACCCAGGCGTTCCCTGTACCACGGTGATGAACGCGATCAGGCGCATGTTGCCGCCACACAGGGGACACACCAGTGGAAAAACTGGGTGGCAAAGCCGCCAAGGCCAAGGATAAATACAATTTTCCGACGGATCAGTTGAAAGCGGAACTCGACGTGCTCAAGTTTGCCGCCTCGCTGGAGCAGGGCGCCGTAAGCGCCTACCTGGGTGCCGTGCCGCTGTTTGGCAACCGTGACCTGGCCAAGGCGGCCGCGAGTATTTTGGGCGACGAAGCCATGCATTGGGCCATCCTGCGCCAGGCGATTGGCGAAGTGCCCGTGCCTTGCGCTTTCATGGCGTGATTTTGTGCCGCCATTTCGCGCCGGTGGCTTTGTTCGCATTGGCGGCCATCAGCCCGGGCAGGGTCGCCCATGCCGCACCTGACGCCGCGCGCGGCCACAAGTTGTATGCGCGTTGCGCAGCCTGCCACGCGCTGACTTTCGATCGCGTCGGGCCCTGGCATTGCGGCTTGCTCAGCCGACGCGCCGGCAGCGTGCCCGGCACCGACTATTCCCCGGCCATGAAGAAATCGGGCATTGTGTGAAATGAAAAAACGCTCAATCAGTTCCTGAGCCAACCGCTGGTCATGGTGCCTGGCATCGGCATGACCTTTGCCGGCGTCCCCGAGACCGGTGACGGCGCCGATCTGATTGCCTTCCTCAAGGCGGCGAACGGTGGCGCGCCGAGTGGCCGTTAGGGCCGGGTTTCGGGGGTAGTGCCCAGAAGTCCGCGTCAAACAGGGACAGAAGCGCGAATAGTGGCAATAAAGCTGGTTGCTTGTTCCAGCGCCCAGAACGCTCTATCCGGAGTGACTTGGTCACCCCTGTAATCGGCAATCAGACGCAAGTCTTCTACCTTGTTCAAGGCGCGGCCATGTTCCACGGGAATCACGCCGGTTTTAACCAGATGCAGACTAAACGCTGTAATTAAACCGCTGTGCGTGCGTGCAACCTCCGATTCAACTGGGGCGTTTGACGCGATCAGTGCAGCACGCGCCGCGTCGAACATCGCGTAATAAGCACGGTTGCACGCGCCTTCCACATCACCGCTTTCGAGCAATAGGCGGGCTGACTCCAGCGCCCGGTCTGCCTTGAGCATCAGCGCTTGCGGTGTCACAGAGGCATGCCCTCGCGCGCTATGTTGCGCAGCAGGCGCGGGTTGAGGTAGCTCTCTGGATGCGCCCATTCACGCTCCCAGATCGGCAGCGGCTGGATGCGAATACCGGACTCCAGCATCACGTCGTACGCCACGTCATCGAGCGCCAGCTTGGTGGCCACAAAGTCACCCGGCTCGCCGCCCAGCAATATGGCAACGTCCGTGTCACTGGCGGCGTGGGCGCTGCCACGCGCCTGGCTGCCAAACAGCAGCGCACCGCGCAGGGGCCAACTCAAGCCCACACGCCTGGCAAATTCGCGCGCCGCGTCCAGGACAGGTGAGGAACGAAGGATTGCAGCGCTCATGGTGTCAGCAGTGTAGTACGGCGCTTTGGTTTCCCTTCCGAGGAACGCGAACATTTGGTAAACCTGTCATCTCCTTGGCCTCGAAGCGCCCGATCAGGCCGCGGCCTGCAAACGCGCGCAGGATGCGGGTGCGCACCTCGGCCGGCACCTGGGCCATGGCCGCCTCTGCAGGCAAAGGCGACAAAATAGTCGTGCGCGCAGTCTTCGCACCACACCCGCGCAAAACCGTGGGCAAAGACGAAGTCTGACAGGAATCGGCCAAAAATGACTACCTTCGCGTCAAGAAGCGTCAGATTCTGTTGCGTCAGCGACGAGGCGTTTCCGGTTCAACCGAATCCAGGTTCAATCCTGCCTTTTGGCGCCCAGCCCCAGCCGCTCGCGCCAGGTCTGGCGCGCACGCTGCGCGCCAAAGGTCTCGGTGATCCGGTCCAGCATGATGGCCAGCAGCACCACTGC
>JAYUQC010000030.1:0-5723 GCA_043759735.1 Rhodoferax sp. | reverse complement strand
ACCTGTCGAGCGACACTTTCGACCGCTTCCACGCCGTTGCTGGCCAGGTCGGCCCGGTAGCCCATTTGCTGCAGCAGGCGCAGCGCCAGCTTCTGGTTGACCACGTTGTCCTCGGCCAGCAGAATGCGCAGCGGATGGCGTTCGGCCAGGCCGGCATCGATCCTGGGTTTGGCCGGCGCGGCTTGCGCCAGCTTGACTGTATCGTCGTCGCCCAAAATGCCGGCCAAGGTGTCGAACAGCTGCGACTGGCGCAGCGGCTTGCCCATATAGGCGGTGAACAGGCCTTCGGTATCGCCGGCCTCGCGCCGCCCCAGCGAACTGAACAGCACCAGTGGCAGTTTCGGCCGCAGCGCATGGATGCGGGCGGCCAGCGTCAACCCGTCCATCTCGGGCATGTGCATGTCGAGCACGGCCAGATCGAATTTCTCTGTCGCGTCCAGCCAGCCCAGCGCCTTGCCGGCCGACTCCGTGTCGCGCACCACCATGCCCCATTTTCCGGCCTGCAACGCCAGCACCTTGCGGTTGGTGGCGTTGTCGTCCACCACCAGCATGCGCTTGCCGGCCAGCGCCGGCTGCTGGCCGACGAAGTCGCGCCGATGTGCGCTGGGCGACTCGGTCACTGCACCGACGATGCCAAACGAGAAGGTCGAGCCATGTCCGAGACCAGCGCTTTTCGCCACCATGGTACCGCCCATCAGCTCGGCCAGCCGCTTGCTGATGGCCAGGCCGAGGCCGGTTCCACCGTACTTGCGGGTGGTGGAAGAATCGGCCTGCGAGAACGACTGGAACAACCGCGCCATGCCCTGCTCGGACAGGCCGATACCGGTGTCCCGGATCGAAAAGGTCAGTTCCACCCGATCGTCGCGCGCGGCAACGACCAGCGCCGCTCCGGCGCCGTCAACCACCTGGGCGGCGGCCGGTTTGGCGCTGACCGTCAGCACCACCTCGCCACTTTCGGTGAACTTGACCGCATTGGCCAGCAGGTTCAGCAGCACCTGGCGCAGGCGCGTCACATCGCCGTTCACCGCCACCGGAACCTCGCCCTCGAACAGATAGGCCAGATCCAGGTGCTTCTCGCCGGCGCGCGAACTGATCAGGTCCAGCGCCGACTCCACGCATTCGCGCACATCGAACGGATGCGCTTCGATGTCCATGCGCCCGGCCTCGATCTTGGAGAAATCGAGGATGTCGTTGATGATGGTCAGCAGCGCATCGCCCGAATCGCGGATCGTCGATGCGAAGTCGCGCTGCTCGTCGCTCAAAGGCGTGTCGAGCAGCAACCCGCTCATGCCGATCACTGCATTCATCGGGGTGCGGATCTCATGGCTCATCGTGGCCAGGAAGCTGCTCTTGGCCTCGTTGGCGGATTCAGCAGCGGCGCGGGCTTCCTGGGTCTCACGGAACATGCGCGCGTTCTGGATCGCGATCACGGCCTGGTCGGCGAAGGTCTCCAATAGCGCGACCTCCTTGTCGGTAAACGGAACCGGCGGCACCCGCAGGATGTAGATCGCCCCAACGCCATTGCCTTCCCATTGCATGGGCGCAAACACCTGCGCGTAGTTGCCGATGTCCAGCTTGCGCGCCACATGGCGTACGCCCCGGGGTACATCGGCCCCGTGCAGCACGTCGTCATAGCGCAGCACCCGATGCTGGCGCATCGAATTGGTGACCGGTTCGTCGCCCAGCGGCAGCGGGAAGATCTGCGCCAGGCCCTCGACCGCACTCCCGCGGTGGGCGGCAATGCGCATGACGGCATGTTCCTCATCGATGAGCAACAGGCCCTGCTGGGTTCCGGCAAACAGGCGCTGGCAACTCTCCAGTATCTTGTCGAACACCGGCGCGGCATCGGCAACCGAGCTGCTGATCACCGCCAGCACCTCGGCCGTCGCGGTCTGGCGCTCCAGCGCCTGTTGGGTCTCGTTGAACAGGCGCACGTTCTCGATCGCGATCACCGCCTGGTCGGCGAAGGTCCGCAGCAACTCGATCTGATGCGGCGAAAACTTTCCCGGTGCGCGGCGCGTGACGCTGATCATGCCGATCACGGTCCGGTCGCGCATCAAAGGGCAAAAGAGCGCACTGCGCCATCCGCGCGCGCGCGCCACGTCGCGCACCCACGGTGTGTCTTCCATGTCATGTTCGGCATCCACGGCCTGAACCAGTTCGCCGGCACGCAGCGCATCGCCACGATAAAAGCGGGTCAATGGCGAAGGAAAAGAAGCCGTCAAGGCGGCGTCACCTTCCGCGTCCGTGCCGGTGAACGCCACGAGATGCAGTACATCGTCGGTGATACGCGCCACCATCGTCGAAAAGCCGCCCAACAACCGGTTCGAGCTGGCCGCGATCGCATCGAACACGGGTTGCACATCGTCGGGCGACTGTGCAATGACCTTCAGGATTTCGGCCGTTGCGGTCTGGCGCTCCAGCGCTTCGCTGGTTTCGCGGAAGAGCCGCGCATTCTGGATCGCGATCACCGCCTGGTCGGCGAAGGTGCGCAGCAACGCAGTCTCTTTTTCGGTGAAGGGAAGCGGCGGAGTCCGGCTCACATGGATGGTGCCGATGCCCTTGCCCTCCCACAACATCGGCGCGATCAGCATCGAGAAATTCCGTCCCACGCGCGCGGTCTGGCGCATACCTTCAGGCACCTTGGGTCCGGCGAGGATATCCGGGTAATGCACCACCTTGCGCTTGCGGATTGGATAGGACTGGTAACTCTGTGCCAATGGCCTCGGAAAGCCCCGGTCCAACAACTCCCGCGCCTGGCTCACCGTCCATCCATCTTGTACCGCGATGGCCTCGTGGCGCACCATGCCATCGTCATCGACGAGCGAAATGACGGTGTTGTCGCCGCCAAACAGCCGCTGGCAACTGCGCACGATCTCCTCGAACACCGGCGCGGTATCGGACACCGAGTTGCTGATGACGCCGAGTACCGCGCTCGACGCCGTCTGCTGCTCGAGCGCCTCCTGCGTCTCGTTGAACAGACGGGTGTTCTCGATCCCGATCATGGCCTGGTCGCAGAACGACCGGGCCAGGGCGATCTCCTTGTCGGTGAACGTGCGGGCCTTCTTGCAGATCAATGCCAGCAATCCGACGCAGCTGTCGCCGCGCAGCAGCGGCACATACAAGGCCGATTCGATACCGAGCGCCTTGCGCCGCGCCAGCTCATGCTCCGGCAGGTCGATGGTCGACCAGTCGGGCAGGTGCAGCAAGGTCTTGCTGGTGATCACGCGCGAGGGGAAGTTCGCAGCCGGGTCAACCGGCATCCGCTGCGGCCCCGGAATCGCCATCGGGCCGTCCGGCGTGGCGCCCGCGGCCGGCGCATAGGTTGCTCCGTCACAGCGCTGCAACACCGCTATGTCGCAAGCCAGCAGACGAACGGCGGTGGCGACGATGGTCTCGAACACCGGCTGCACGTCGGTCGGCGAACTGCTGATGACACGCAAGATTTCGGCGCTCGCCATCTGGCGCTCGAGCGCCTTCTGTGTCTCGTTGAACAGCCGTGCGTTCTGGATCGCGATGACCGCCTGGTCGGCGAAGCTCTTGAGCAGGCCAATGTCGCGCGCGGAAAACGGGGCCGGTGGAATGCGCACCACCTGCATGGCGCCGATACCCCGGCCGTCGGCGAACATCGGCGCCAGAATGATGGAATAGTTGTGGCCCAGGGCAACGGCTGACGCGCGCAATCCCTTTGGCACACCGGCACCTCCGAGCACGTCCGGGAAATGCAGCACCTGCCGCTTGTGGATCGCATATCCGTGAATGGACTTTTCCGCCGGCAGCGGGAACTGCGAACGGATGTGCCGGTCTGCCTGTTGGTGCATCGGCGTGTGCGCGAAATCGGCGCGAAGCTGCTCGTTGAAGTGCATCAACCCGTCGTCGCCCACCAGTGCCAGCGCCACCTGCCCATCGACAAAAAGCTTCTGGCAGCTGCGCATGATCTGCTCGAACACCGGCGCCGTATCCGATACCGACTGGCTGATCACCTGCAGCACCTCGGCGGTTGCCGTCTGGCGCTCCAGCGCCTCGCGGGTCTCGTTGAACAGCCGCGTGTTTTCGATCGCGATCATCGCCTGGTCGCGAAACGACTCGGCCAGTGCGATCTCCTGGTCGCTGAAGGCGCCCACGCGCAACCGCAAGGCGGACAACAGTCCGATGCATTCGCCGCCACGCAGCAGTGGCAGTGCCAGCGTGGACCGGATGCCGACCTCGTCGTAGATCCTGCGTTCGTGTTCCGGCAGGTCAATCGCAGACCAATCGGGCAGATGCAGCGTGGTCTTGTCGCGGATCGAACGCGACGGGAAATTTGCCTGCGGGTCGATTGCAATCCGATTGCCGTTGATGCCGGTGCGCAGCCCCGAGGGATCCGCGCTGGCGGCGACCCAGAAGGCGGTCGCATCGCACAGCGCAATCACCGCGCGATCGCAGCCAATCAGTGAAACCGTTGTTTTGACAATCGCATCGAACACCGGTTGCACGTCGGTCGGTGAGCCGCTGATCACGCGCAGGATGTCCGCGCTGGCGGTCTGGCGGCGCAACGCCGCCTGCGTCTGCCTGAACATGCGCGAGTTCTGGATCGCGATCACTGCCTGGTCGGCGAAGGTCTTGAGCAGCGCGTGCTCCTGGGGGCTGAAGCCTTGCGTGTCGCTGTAGGCGGCGGCGATATCGCGGGTGATGCCGATGGTGCCGATCGCAGCGCCGTTCCATACCAGTCGCGCAACCATGTTCGAATAAGGGAAGCCCAGGGTCCGGGCGATCCGTCGCAGCGACCGCGGTACCCCCGGATCATTCAGCGTGTCGCGAAAATCGACCAGATCGACCGCACCCCAGGCCATCGCCGCAACGGTTTCTTCCTGCGACAAAGGCATCACGGACCGAATACCCGATTCGATCGCTGCCAGGTCTTTCTCACCCACTTGCTCTCGCATGGAGGCGGTCCAGCGCACACGCTCAAGATCCAGCCGCCCGGCATCGTCAACCAGGAACAGGCTGATACCCGAGGACGAGAACAGGTGCTCGCAGCACTCGAGTATCTTGTCGAACACCGGCCCGGGGTCTGCGGCCGAATCGCCGATGACCTGCAGCACCTGCGCCGTTGCCGCCTGCGCGGCAATCGCCGCCTTCGACTCCAAATCACGGGTCGCGGCTGCGCTTCGAAGCACAGCCACGTCACGCAGGTGGCGCAGCCCCACAGCCGCCTGACCGGCCAGCAGCGCCAGCAAGAGCCGGTCGATTTCTACGAAGCGCCCGAACCGGCCTTCGACGTCCGCATACAGCCATCCGATGGCACCCTCGGGCCAGACCAGCGGCGCGACCATACAGGAACGCTGTTCGACCCGTTGCGCGCCCTCGGGCCCATGGCGCAGGCAGTTGGCGCCGGTCGCGCGTGCCTGCATCAACCAAGGCGTAACCGCATCCAGCAGGGCCTGCACGCTCTCGCGCCTGGGAAGCCGCGCTCCGGCAATCTGCAAGGTCGCCGCGTCAGGTTGCAGCACCAGCAACACCCGCCGCGCGCCCAGCAGCGCAACGGCTTCCCGGACAGCAGCGCGGCACAACCCGGCCTCGGTGCGCTGCCGGTTCAGGCGCAGCTGGATATCTGCCAGCAGTTCCAAGGGCTGCCGGCGGTCGGCCTCGTGATTCAGGTGCTCAATGTGCATCGCATTCTCTCGCCTGGTTCAGTGCCTCGACCAACGCGCCTCTGGGGTCAGGTCTTGCCTTTTGCCCCC
>JAYUQC010000029.1:0-16782 GCA_043759735.1 Rhodoferax sp. | reverse complement strand
GGCCCACCAGAGCTTCAATGCCAGGCATTACTGGTTCTGCTCTGCCGCATGTTCCGAGCGCTTTGCCGCAAACCCGTCAGACTTTGTCTGAATCCGGGTTGGCCCAGGGGTGCACCAGCATCCGGTCCAGCCGCAACCACCTGCGATCTCGAAACAGCGGCAGGCCGATGCGCATTTCGTTGTGGCCGTCGAGCGCCTGCGCCAAATAGGTGCCGAGCAAGCGGTCCCACCTCGGCAGGTTGCAGTCAACCAACCTGACGGGGTCAACATGGATCGAGAACAAATGCAGCGCTGCCTGGACGTGGTGGCGGCGTACCGGGTCTGCGGCCAGAAGTTCCTGGTCTGGGCCCGGCAAAGCTGCCTTATGGCGTGAGCCTGCTGCGCTTCTTCGCCAATCAGGAGGGACAATGGAAACCTCCCATGCCTTGCAGCGTCAGCGCAGAAAATTGCGCTGCAGACCCAGCGACTCATCGGTCTTCGCGATCGACCGTGCCGGGCCCGGCTCGATCAAACTATGAAAGGACTCAATGATTACAAATGAAGTTTAAATCGGGCCATCAAGAATTTGTTTATTTTAGTCAATCCCCATTGCGGCGGCTGATCGCGACTCTGCCTGCATGGTTGGATTCGGCATCCGTGGTCAGCATCGTGTTGCGACTGCGTCGCGCCGGATTGCGCCGGACCGATGACCACGAAACGTATCGTGTTTATCATTAAAAAAAGCGCCACCATGTAGCCCCCGTCGCCCGCGCGAAGCGCGAGCTTGAGGTCGCAGGCCACGGGCCTGTTGGCGCAGTTGCTCGGCCGGGTCGGGCGGACACGCAGGTCCCATCACATTGGAGGTCACAATGAAGAAACTGATAGTTCTGGCACTGGTGGCCGCATTTGTTGGATTCGCGTGGCAGTCGCTTCCAAACCTTGATCAGGCGCAAACACCAGGCGCCGCACAGACGCCCGTGCGCGGCAGCGGCGTCGTACTAGGCGTCGACCAGCAACGCGCAGTGGTGACGATCCGGCATGGACCACTGCCGGCGTTGAACATGATGGCGATGACCATGTCGTACCCGGTCAAGGACCGCAACCAGATCAGCGGGCTGAAGGTAAATCAGAAGGTCGAGTTTCAGATCGTCCATAACGACGGCGATTTTCTGATCACCGAGATCAAGTGAACCTGGAAACCATTGAGGAGCATTGAAACTGAACGGCCAGGAAGTGCATGGCGAGCAGCGTGAACATGGCATGTGCGTGGAACCAAAACGCGCCTGGACGGCACCAAGAACGGTGATCGTCGCATGCATGCCCAAACAAGTCGCTCGCCGCGCGGCGCTGGGTGTCCTGTTGTCCGTGCAGTTGGCCGGCGTGGTCTATGCTTGCGTTGGCCCAACCGGGGGCTCAAGACCGTTGTTCGAAGAGTCGGCCAGCCAAGCGGGCATGACGGCGCGCTCGGCGGATGGCACAGGCGATAACTTGTCAGCGATGCCCGCTGCCGAACCTGGCGACTGCGCCCTATCGGGTCTGCGCCCGGAGTCGGCCGCCATGGCGGGTATTCGATCGGTTCAGCCGCACCCGATCGACCCACCCCCGACCGGCCTCGCGAAAGCGGCTCCGGTCCTGCTGCGCAACGGACTTCGAGCCCACGCCGAGGCCGACATCGATGCTGTTGCAGTGCGGCTGGGTACATGGCGGACGGCAGCACAAACACCCCACGCGATCCTGCACTGCTGTTGGCGCATCTGAAGCCCGATGCCGCGGCGACAGCCGATGGAGTCGCCGTCTCGGACCAGTGGCATTCGATGCACCAGTGCGTGCGTTGATCGGCAAGTCACGCGTCGTGCGCAATTGCCGATATTTCACCTGAATCACCCATGCCAGCCATTGCACGGGACGTTTCAACCCGATTCACAGACAAGCTCCCAACGGAAACACGATGACACGTTGCTTCAATATTCTGACCAACCTCACGGCCGGCCTCGGACTGGTCCTGGGCATCCTCTATTTTTGCTGGACCAATGCACAGGACCTGATCCTGCACAGCGGACCGTTTCTGATCGCGATGGTGTTCCCGATCACCATCCTGTTCATGGTCTTGCGCGTATTCTTCGACGACGGCAACGAAGATGCCATGCTGGAATCCCGCTCGTGAAGCCGTTTACGCGGCGATGCTGATCCATCGATGGATCAGCATCGCCCTCATCGAAATCGTCAGGCGGCGTCAACAGGCGCTGGGGATAGCGGATGAGCGGCTCACCAACAAGCGCGCGACCCGGAGTGACAGATGCAGGTCGTCAATCCGACCGCCACAGTTGATCGGAGGTGCCGGTCCAGGCAGTACGGGTTCTGCACAGCCGCATGCTCCGACCATTTCGCCAGACGTCCGTCAGACTCTGGCTGAATCCAGATCGACCCAGGGCGCTGCACCACGCCGCCGGTAACGATTACCTGGACGCCAAGCAGGAGAGCGGCGTGATGGTGCCCAACAAGGCAGCGGCCATCAAGGCGTGCAGACCATGACGGTCCATGGCGCAATTGCCGGCACAACGGCAGCCATGCCGGCACACGGGTCGGTCTATTTCGTCTATTTCTTTACCGGCTCCAGCGTCAGCACGGTCATTGCGCCACTGGCGTTTTCGACTGTGAACTGAACCTTGTCGCCGACCTTGACCTTCTCCAGCATGGCCGGATCCTTGACCTGGAACACCATGGTCATGGGCGGCATATCCAGGCTCTTGATCTCGCCGTGCTTGAGCGTGATCTTCTTGGCGCCCATGTCGATCTTGCGCACCTCTCCTTCGGCCATGGGCATGGCGGCCCAGGAGGCCGTGGTGATGGTCAGCGCAAGTGCAGCGAATAATTGAGTGGCTTTCATGGCATTTCCTTTGGTTTGTCGATAACGAACACGGGACGAGCGAGAGTCATTGTTGTCGGGCTGGGTCGCCCGCAGGGACGGCTATTTCGCGGCTACCGTGATTTTTCCGATCATCCCGCCCTGGTAGTGGCCGGCGATCAGACAGGCGAAATCAAAGCTGCCAGCCTGGTTGAATGTCCAAATGATGGTGCCGGTATCGCCGGGCTTGACATGTGCCATATAGGGTTCATCGTGCTCCATCTTGGGAAACTTCAGCATCAGCGCAGCGTGAGTGTCCAGGTCCTTCTTGGTCCCAATGACGAATTCATGCAGTAGCTTGCCGTTGTTCTTGAGCACGAACTTCAACGTGTCGCCTTGCTTGACGTCGATCTTCTCGGGCGAGAAGCGCATCTTGTCGGCCATCGTCACGGAAATGGTGCGGGTAACGGCCTTGTCGGTGCCACCGATGCCCCAGGGTTTTTGCTCCATTTTCACGGGCATGTCCTTGTTGGCGTGCGCGGCGTCGCCGTGCGCGATGGCGAAGTTGCTGGCGGTGGCCATCACGATGACGGCGAGCGAGACGGAGAGATTTTTCATGGGATTTTTTCAGTGATAGTTGCGGAAATAATTGCGGGACGTGAATCGAGATGGTTGGCGTCCTCCTAATGCCCGCGGTGCGAGCGCGCACCCGGTTTGCGTACCGTGAGCGTGGCCGGCGTTTGCGAGGCAGAAGCGAGCGGGCTCGGGTTGTCCAGACCGGGAACCTTGCCCTGGCCGGCGGCCACCTCGGACTTGAAGCGCGCCGGTTCGGGCATGACGCCGTTCCATTCGAATGCCTGGGTGCCGGCCGGCTGCTGGTACCAGCCCGGATCGCTGTAATCGCCGGGTTTCTGGTTCTTGCGTACCTTGAGCATGCTGAACATGCCGCCCATCTCGATCGGGCCGTATGGGCCGGTGCCGGTCATCATCGGCAACGTCTGGTCGGGAATCGGCATCTGCATCTCGCCCATGTCGGCCATGCCGCGTTCGCCCATCACCATGTAGTCGGGCACCAGCTTCTGGATCTTGGCGACCAGGCCGCGGTGGTCGACACCGATCATGTTGGGCACGCTGTGGCCCATCGGATTCATGGTGTGGTGGCTCTTGTGGCAGTGAAAGGCCCAGTCGCCTTCCTCGTCGGCCAGGAAGTCGATCTGGCGCATCTGGCCCACCGCGATGTCGGCCGTCACCTCCGGCCAGCGCGACGCCAGCGGCGTCGGCCCACCGTCGGTGCCGCTGACGACGAATTCATGTCCGTGCAGATGGATCGGATGGTTGGTCATCGTCAGGTTGCCGATCCGGATGCGCACCTGGTCGCCCTGGCGCACATGGAGCGAGTCGATGCCGGGAAACGCGCGGCTGTTCCAGGTCCACAGGTTGAAGTCGGTCATCGTATTGGGCATCGGCGTGGTGCTGCCCGGGTCGATGTCGTAGGCGTTGAGCAGGAAGCAGAAGTCGCGCTGGACTTCCTGGATCAGCGGATGCTTGTCGTTGGGGTGCGTGACCCAGAAACCCATCATGCCCATCGCCATCTGCGTCATCTCGTCCGCATGCGGGTGGTACATGAAGGTGCCGGGGCGACGCGCAATGAACTCGTAGACAAAGGTCTTGCCGACCGGAATCTGCTTCTGGTTCAGGCCGCCGACACCGTCCATGCCATTGGGTAGGCGCTGGCCGTGCCAGTGGATGGTGGTGTGTTCCGGCAGCTTGTTGGTGACAAAGACGCGTACCCGATCGCCCTCGACTACTTCGATCGTCGGGCCCGGGCTCTGCCCGTTGTAGCCCCACAGGGTAGCGTTCATGCCCGGCGCGATTTCGCGTACCACCGGTTCGGCCACCAGATGGAATTCCTTGACGCCCTGGTTCATGCGCCAGGGTAGAGTCCAGCCGTTCAGGGTCACGACCGGGTTGTAGGGTCGCCCGGTGCTTGGTACCAATGGGGGGGCGGTATCGGGCTTGCCCATCAGGACGGGCTCGGGCAGCGCGGCCATCGCCACGCGGCTGACCGATGCCGCGGCCACGGCGGTCATGGCGGTGCCGGCAAAAAAATGTCGTCGATTCATGCGTGTGTTCTCGAATGGGGTTGCAGTAGCGGGCGCGGTGTGGCGGGCTCAGTGGCCAGCGGACGCATCGCCACCGGCGTTGCCACCTGCATTGGTGCCCATGCCCGCCATCGCGCCGGGCGAGGTTCCGGTCATAGCCGTCTGCAGGTCGGTTTCGGCCAGCCAGAAATCGCGCTGCGCTTCCAGTGCGCTGTTGACCGCCATCACCTGGGCGCGGCTGTCGGCCAGCAGGTCCCAGGCGCTGGCGAGCATGCCGTTGTAGCGCAGCAGCATTTCGTCGCCAATGAATTTGCGCAGCGGCACCACCTCGTCGCGGTAATGGCGTGCCAGGTCGTAGGCGGTGCGGTAACCGAAATAGGCCTCGCGGGCTTCGGAGCGGGCGTTGACGGCCGCCTCCTGTACCCGGCTGGTCGACTGCACATACATCGCCTTGGAACGGGCATTGCGTGCGCCGCCCCAATCAAACAGAGGCAATGGCAATTCCAGCTCGACGCCGCGGCGTGACTCCTTGGTCTGCGCCGCGTTGTCGAACACGCTGTCGCGTCCCAGACCGATGGTCATGCCCTCGACATAACCCAGCACCTTGGTAAACCCCATTTGCTGGGCCACGTAACGGGATTCGGCCATGGACGAGCGCACATCGAGCCTTTCGCGCAGAGCGCGGGTTTCGGCATCCGCCATCGCGCTGGCCTGCGTGGGCAGGTCGGGCAGGCGCTTGGGCAACAGGAATTGTGTCTGCGCGCCCCACAGTCCCATGACGCGGGTGAGCTTTTCGCGTGCGGAAAAGGCGACCTGCTCGGCCCGCGCCAGTTGCGCGGTGGCATCGTTCAGCGTGACCTGTTCGCGGGCCTGGCGCAGGCGGCTCCAGTTTCCGACCCGCGCCATGCGCCGTGCCAGTTCCCCCCCCGCTTCGGCGGCTTCCTTCACGTCGCGCATGTACTCGGCACTCTGCTGCGCCGCCACGGCCGCAATCCAGGCCTTGCGGGTGTTGGCCGCCAATCGGATCACGTCCTGCGCGGCCTGAAGCTTGGCCAGTTCATGCTGTTGGTTCTGCCACTGGTATTTCCAGGGCAGGGTCAGCAGGCCCACCAGGTTGAAGGTCAGCAGGCGCTCGATCTCGACCTCGTCGCCCATGCGAAAGCGGCCAATCGAAAAATGCGGGTTCGGCAGCGTTCCGGCCTGTACCCGCAGCGCGTCACTGACTCCCAGCGTGGCAAGGGAACCGCGCAGCCCCGGGTTGTTCAGCAGCGCGACCCGTACCGCGGACTCGGCATCCACCGGCGCCTTGAGCAGTTCGGCAATGGCCGCCTGGTCGGCGCTCGGGTCTGCCGTCGGCAGGCGTGCGTCGAGGCCGCCGGTCTTTCCGCGGACCAGCGCCTGAACGGCGGAAGTGCCTCCGTCGGGCGCGAGTGCGGCACAGCCGCCCAGCACCACGACGGCCATTGCCAGCGCCGACAGCCGCAGGCTGTGCCATTGGGCCAGCCGATGAGGTGTAACCTGGTTCATGGTTTGGTGGCCTCTTTGGCATCGGGTGTGGCGCGCGCATCGGCCTTCGCCTTGGCCTGGGCCGCCTCCCACTTCAATAGATCGATGTGGCCGCGCAGGAACTGGCCCACCTGTGCGTTGGCCGCTTTCCAGTCCGTGGATTCGGTTTCAACGCCGTGGGGCGTGTCGGTAAACACCGATCGATACGCGACAGCAGGTACGGCCACCGATGGATCGGTGGCGGGCTGCGCAACGCTGATGAGGGGCAGGCATGCCAACGCACCAACCCAAAAAACGATACTTCTCATTGCTGACTCCAGAACAGCCGATGGGGTGGTCAATCGACCACATATCTGCACCGCCAGCCTGGTATCGGGCTGGCGGCGGACGAACTAAGGCTAGGGGAGTCAGGAAATCGGCGGCTTCAGGCTCAGTGCGCGGTCGGCACTGGCAAAGCGGCCTGCCGCAGATTGCGGCGGCAATGGAATGATGGCCAAAGTGGCCACATCCATTGGGGGAAGGGTAATCGCGACGATGTGGCAAGCTTGGCATACGGTGCAGGTCTGGCAGTGCGTGTCCAAGGTCAGATCGTCTGACGCGTCATGGTCGGTGCAGTCGCCGTGGGCGACTGACGGGGGGGCCGGCTGCGCATGTAAGTGTGCCGCGGCGCTCGCATCGTCTTGGTGCGCCGCGCCCATGTCCTGCACAATGGCAATCGATTGCGTGCTGCCGACCGGCGCCATTTGCAGCGCCATGGCGTCGCCGACCCAGCCGCGTAACGGCAGCATGACGATCATCAAGGCAAAAAATAGTTGGCGCACCGTGTTAATGATAACCGTGCGCAAAATAAGTTCCAATGGCAGTGGCAATAATGGCCTCAGACTCAAGGAGAGACACGATGAAACTGACTGCAGAGCAACGGGATCAATTCGAGCGTGACGGTTATTTGTTTTTTCCCGGGTTGTTCAAGCCGGGCGAAGTGCGCAATCTCACCGACGCAGTGCCGGATCTGTATAGCCGGCGCGAGGCCTACAACGTGCGCGAAAAGGGCAAGGACGCAGTGCGCACCAACTTTGCCGCACACATGATCAGCGCGCCGTTTGCGCGGCTGGCGCGGCATCCCCGCATGATCGAGCCGGTGCAGGCCCTGTTTGGCGAGGCGCTCTACATGCACCAGTTCAAGGTCAACGGCAAGATGGCGTTTGAAGGCGATGTGTGGCAGTGGCATCAAGACTATGGCACCTGGCTCAACGACGATATGATGCCGACCGAGCGCGCAATGAACGTGGCGATCTTCCTGGACGACGTCAATGAATTCAATGGTCCGCTGATGTTCATTCCGGGTAGCCACAAGAAGGGTGTCGTCGATGCCAGGCATGACCTGACCACGACCAGCTACCCGCTGTGGACGGTCGACAACGACCTGATCCGTCAACTGGTCGAGCGCGCCGGCGGCAAGCATGGTGGCATCGTCTCGCCCAAGGGGCCGGCCGGCTCGATGATCCTGTTCCACAGCTGCCTGGTGCATGCGTCCAGCAGCAACCTGTCGCCCTGGAACCGGGTCAGTGTGTACCTGAGCCTGTGCGCGGTCAGCAACCATATTCGCCGTTTCAAGCGCCCGGAGTACATCGCGCACCGGGACTTCGCACCGATCGCTTGCCTGCCCGACGACTGCCTGCTCAAGGACTATCCGGTGGCAGTGCCATGGCAAGACGGCATGCCGGCCAGCGCATTGCAGACCACATCGGAGCCGTTCGGCGAGACCAGGGAGGTGGCATGAGCCGCCGGGCCGCCCCAAGGCGAATAGTCCCGCAGCGCGCAGCGCGAAGGGACATGCAATGAGCCTGTATGCGCAACTGCAGCGCCGCGCCGCCGACGACAACCCGGTTCGGGTCGGGCTGATCGGCGCCGGCAAGTTCGGTTCGATGTACCTGGCGCAGATTCCGCGCACACCCGGCGTGCATCTGGTGGGTATCGCCGACCTGTCGCCGGACGCGGCGCGCACCAATCTGGCGCGGGTCGGGTGGGAGCTTGAGCGCACCAATGCGCGCTCGCTGGACGCGGCGCTCAAGAACGGCACGACCCATATCGATGCAGATTGGCAGGCGCTGGTGCGACATCCGGCGATCGACGTCATTGTTGAGTGCACCGGTCATCCGATCGCCGCGGTCGACCATTGCCTGGAGGCATTCGCGCACGGCAAGCATGTGGTCAATGTGACCGTCGAGGCCGATGCATTTTGCGGCCCCTTGCTGGCACGCAGGGCTGCGGACGCCGGTGTTGTCTATTCGCTGGCATTCGGCGACCAGCCGGCGCTGATCTGCGACCTCGTCGACTGGGCCCGCACCTGCGGATTTCCGGTCGTGGCCGCCGGCCGAGGCCACAAATGGCTGCCGCATTTCTGCGAGTCCACGCCCGACACGGTCTGGGGCAATTACGGCCTCACGCCCGAGCAGGCGCTGCGCGGCGGCCTGAATCCGAAGATGTTCAACAGTTTTCTCGATGGCTCGAAACCGTCGATCGAATGCACCGCGGTGGCCAATGCCACCGGGCTGACAGTGCCATCCAACGGCTTGCTGTACCCGCCCGCCAGTGTGGAAGACATTCCGTTCGTGACCCGGCCAATCAGCGAAGGTGGCGTATTGGAGCGCAAGGGCATGGTCGAGGTGATCTCGTCGCTCGAGGCAAACGGCCGCCAGATACCGTACGACATCCGGATGGGGGTCTGGGTCACGGTGGAGGCCGAATCCGAATACATCAAGAACTGTTTTGAGGAATACAACGCGCACACCGACCCGAGCGGGCGCTATTTCACGCTGTACAAGCGCTGGCATCTGATCGGGCTGGAGGTCGGCATGTCGGTCGCGTCGGTCGCGCTGCGCGGCGAACCGACGGGGGTCGCAAGCTGCTGGAACGCCGATGTCGTCGCCACTGCCAAACGCGATCTCGCGCCCGGCGACATGCTCGATGGCGAAGGTGGCTACGCGGTATGGGGCAAGTTGTTGCCGGCCGACACGTCGGTGCGCATGGGTGGCCTGCCGTTGGGGCTGGCGCATGGCGTCAAGTTGCTGCGCCCGGTGCGCAAAGGTCAAAGTCTGTGCTGGGCCGATGTCGCGCTGGACACCAGCACCCACGCCTACACGGTCCGCAAGCAGATGGAGGCTATGTTCGCGCAGCCGCAATGCAGCGCGGCCTGAACCCGCGCTACAGTCGGCTCTCGCTCTCAGCGCCCCTTGGCCGTGCGCCAGGTCGCAAAATCGTCCTTCGATTGCTGCTGCGTGGGCGGATACAGGCCGATGATGGAGCGGCCTTTTTGCACCTCCTCGGTGACGAAATCCTCGAACGCCGTCATCTCCACCGCCTCGTCGGCGATCTCGTCGGCCAGGTGCGCGGGAATCACGACTACGCCTTCCTGATCGCCGACGATCACGTCGCCCGGGAATACCGCCACGTCACCGCAACCGATCGGCACATTGATGTCGATTGCCTGGTGCAGCGTCAAGTTGGTCGGCGCCGATGGCCGATGGTGGTAGACCGGAAACGGCTTCAGCGCCAGTTCCGGTGAATCGCGAAAGCCGCCGTCGGTGACGATGCCGGCGGCGCCGCGCACCATCAGCCGGGTGATCAGGATCGATCCGGCCGACGCGGCGCGCGCATCCTTGCGGCTGTCGATCACCATCACCGCGCCGGCGGGGCATTGCTCGACTGCCGCACGTTGCGGATGCTTGGGATCCTGGAACACGGTGATCGGGTTCAGGTCTTCGCGTGCCGGTATGTAGCGCAGGGTAAAAGCTTCGCCGACCATCGTCGGCGCACCGGGGTTGAGTGGCCGCACGTCCTGGATAAACTGGTTGCGCAGGCCGCGCTTGAACAGCGCGGTGCACAGCGTCGGCGTGCTGACGGTCTTGAGTTTGTCGCGAGTCTCAGGCTTGAGGGCCATGATGATGTTCCTGTTTCAGTAGATGACGGGTTCGCTGACGGGCGCGCCGAACGAGGTTTCCAGATAGTCGAAGTCGCAACCCTTGTCTGCCTGCAGGATATGCTGGCTGAACATGTAGCCGTAACCGCGTTCGTATCGCTTCGGTGGCGGTGTCCAGGCCGCCTTGCGGCTGGCCAATTGCGCGTCGCTGATGTCCAGATGGATGGTGCGGGCCGGTACATCGACACGGATCGTGTCGCCATTGCGTACCAGCGCCAATGCGCCACCAATGTAGGCTTCGGGCGACACATGCAATACGCAGGCGCCATAGCTGGTGCCGCTCATGCGTGCGTCCGAGATGCGCAGCATGTCGCGCACACCGAGTTTCACCAGTTTGGTCGGTATCGGCACCATGCCCCATTCCGGCATGCCGGGGCCGCCTTGCGGACCGGCATTGCGCAAAATGATGACGTGGTCTTCGGTTACGTCAAGGTCCGGATCGTCGATGGCCTTTTTCAGGCTGGGATAGTCGTCGAACACCATTGCCGGGCCGCTGTGGCGCAGGAACTTCGGGCTGCAGGCGCTGGGCTTGATCACGCAGCCGTCCGGGGCCAGGTTGCCGCGCAGCACTGCGAGGGCGCCTTCCCGGTAAATCGGGTTGTCGAGTGGGCGGATTACGTCGTCGTTGTACACCTCGGCGCCTTCGAGGTTCTCGCCCACGGTCTTGCCAGTGACGGTCAGGGCATCGAGGTGCAGCATGCCGGCATCGCGCAGCCGCGCCATCAGGCCGCGCATGCCGCCGGCATAATAGAAATCCTCCATCAGGTATTCGGTGCCGCTGGGCCGGATGTTGGCGATTACCGGCACCTTGCGGCTGAACGCATCGAAATCGTCCAAGGTCACCGCGCAATGTTCGCCAGCGCGGCGCGACATCGCCACCAGGTGGATGATGGCATTGGTCGAGCAACCCTCGGCCATCGCCACCGTGATCGCGTTCTCGAAACTCTTGCGGCTGAAGATGCGCGCCGGAGTCAGGTCGTCCCACACCATGTCGACGATGCGCCGGCCGCACTGGGCCGACATGCGCGGATGGTTGGCATCGGGCGCCGGAATGCTGGACGCGCCCGGCAGCGTCATGCCCAGCGCCTCGGCAATCCCCATCATCGTGGCGGCCGTACCCATCACCATGCAGGTGCCGTGGCTGCGCGCGATGCCGCCTTCGACCTCCAGCCACTGGGTCTCGGTGATGTTGCCGGCACGGCGTTCGTCCCAATACTTGAAGGCGTCCGAGCCCGAACCCAGGGTCTTGCCCTTCCAGTTGCCGCGCAGCATGGGTCCGGCCGGCAAATAGATGCATGGGTAGCCGGCCGAGATCGCGCCCATCAGCAGCGCCGGCGTGGTCTTGTCGCAGCCACCCATCAGCACCGCGCCGTCGACCGGGTGGCTGCGCAGCAGTTCCTCGGTTTCGATCGCAAGCAGGTTGCGGTACAACATGGTGGTGGGCTTGACAAAGTTCTCGGCCAGCGAGATCGCCGGCAACTCGAGCGGGAAACCGCCCGCCTGCAGGATGCCGCGCTTGACGTCCTCGACCCGCTGCTTGAAATGGGTGTGGCAGTTGTTGATGTCGCTCCAGGTGTTGATGACCGCAATCACCGGTTTGCCCTGCCAGTCGGCGCGCTCATAACCCATCTGCAGCGCGCGCGAGCGGTGACCAAAAGAGCGGAAATCGTCGGGGGCGAACCAGCGCGCGCTGCGCAGCTGGTCGTAAGTCTTGCGGGTCATGGATTCCCTGTGGTCGTTGTTGGCGGTGCGTTCAATCGGCGGGGCGACGGTCCTGCCGTTGCGTCGCAAGCCCGCTTCCGATCATGTCGCGAGTGTATGGCCTGCGCAGTTCAGATCGGCCGATCGGGGCGGTGCCAGTTGTCGGCACCAAGCCATTCTCGGTCCGTGCGGTATCTTTACCCACGGCTTCGCGCGGGTCGGAGTTTCCGATTCGTGCCTCTGGCCGAAGACGGTGGCGCGCGCAGGTGGCGAATACTGCAGGTCGGTCTGCGGCGTTTCAGCAGTGCGCCACAGTTGCAATGGCACCGCCAGGGCCGCCACGACCAGCAGCGTGATGACGCCGATCAGGATGAGGGTCCACTTCACCATCGTTCTTGGCATCGGTTCTCCGTTGTGGCGGGCGCCGGTTGAACATGCCGGGCGCCAGCCTAGCCGTCAGCCCGTCAGCCCGCCGACTCGGGCCAGCCGAACCAACACGATTGGGCCGGCGAACATGCAAGCGTCCCTACAACAGTCTGTCGGGATGGGCCTTGCGGGTCTGTGCGTTGCCGAACAGACCCGGTATCGCGTTGCAGCGACCATCAACCGTAGCGGGCAGCAGCAGCATGTGCCGAAATCGGCCTTCAGGCCACTTTCATCCCATAACACCGAAGGACCCGTCATGCCTCAGAAAGCCTGGAGCGCCAAGCGCGAGCGCCAATACGCGCACATCAAGGAGAGCCTGCTCGAACGGGGCAAGCCTGAGCCCTTGGCTGAGAAGATTGCCGCACGGGTCGTCAACAAGGAGCGGGCGCAACACGGCGAGTCCGTGCAGGCCAGCGCCTCGTCGCTCAACGACATGTCGGCCGGCCGGCGCGGCGGCCAGCGCTCCCATCAAGGTCCGGGCGGTCGAACGCTGCTCCAGCTTCGCAATGAGGCCCGGCAGCGTGGTGTAAAAGGGCGCTCGACGATGAACAAGGCGCAGCTTGAAGCGGCCTTGCCCCGATGAGCGCGATGTGCCGCTAAAGGTGTTTTGCGCAGGTCTGGCGCCTCGATCCGGCGCGCAACAGTCTGGCCGTTGAGCGCTGCAACCGGTGCCTTCATTGTTCGCTGCCGCACAGACGGGCCCGCTATCGCAGACATAAGGTCACTCAACCGTTCACGGCGCGAGTTTCGCGCTCGTTGCATCGTCAACTTGATCAGGAGAGGCACATGAACCCATCCACTACGCCGCCTTCCAATGCCGCGCTTGCCGACGAAGACCTTGCCAAGCAGGCCCGCCCTGGCCACGGCATTCCGTCGCAGGATCCGGATCCCGCGGCACAGATTTTGTTGCAGCCCCAGGAAGCAGAGCGCGAGGCCCAGTCGGTGTTGATGGGGGGCGGCGTGGTCGCCGGCGCGGCCACGGGTGCCACCATCGGCGTCATGGTGGGCGGCCCGGTGGGGGTAATGGTCGGGGCCACGCTGGGTGCCGTTGCCGGCGCATTGGGTGGCGTTGCCGCTGCTGCCTCGGCGAACCAGGAAGATTCGGGCAGCGCCAGCACAGCGCGTGCCGACACCGTGCGTCTGCACATCGACGACAGTGGTGGTAGCGGCCGACCGGTGGTGCTGATCCATGGCTGGCCACTGTCGGCCCAGGCATGGCAGCCACAGGTGGCAGTGCTGCAGGCCGCCGGCTATCGCGTGGTGGCGTACGACCGGCGGGGCTTCGGCCGTTCAGACAAGCCGGAATCAGGTTACAGCTACGACGCGCTGGCCGACGACTTGCAGCGGGTCCTGGACCAGTGCGGACTGCAGGACGTGACGTTGGTGGGATTCTCGATGGGCGGGGGCGAAGTGGCGCGTTACATTGCACGCTGCGGCGAAACGCGCCTGCACAGCGCGGTGTTCGCCGCGGCAGTGCCACCGTATCTGATGCAGACGGCCGACAACTCCGAAGGCCCGCTGACACCCGAGAAGGCGCAACAAATGAAGAACGCGCTCGAGCAGGACCGCAGTTCCTTTTTCGACCAGTTCACCAGGGACTTCTTCTCGGTCAACGGTGCGTTGCAGGTCACCGAGTCGCAGCGCGGCGACGCGATCGCCCTGTGCCACCAGTCGGCGCAGCATGCGGCGTTGGCTTGCATGGACTCGTTCGGCACGACCGACTTCCGCGCAGACCTCAAGAAGGTGAAGGTGCCCACGCTGGTGATTCACGGCGAGGCGGATGCGATCGTGCCTATCGAAGGCTCGGGCCAGCGCACCCACCGCGCCGTGCTCCACAGCAAGCTGGTGAGGGTGAACGGTGCGCCGCACGGCCTGAACGTATCGCACGCGCAGGCGTTCAACGATGCTCTGCTGTCGTTCTTGCGGACGTGAAGCGCTTCCTTGATCAAGGTCTCACATCGGCAATGCCAATGGTCATGGCCGCGCCTACAAGCCTGTGGGCCTTGTCTTACCACCAGAACTCCGTTTGCCTGATGGACGCAGTGGGCGAGTGGCCGCAGACTGGTCTTTCCTCTACCCAACCAATGGAATGCCATCATGACACGCCAACAAACAGCCCACATCGAGCCGTCCAAACATTCAACCGACCAGGTCGACGCATTCTTGGAGATGGTCGAGGACAATGTCGACGCGGCCGACGGCGCCGGTTCCCCCGCCATCATGCCGAACACGAATCTGGGGGATGACGGAAAGCCCCTCACCGACACACCGAAAAACCCCCGGATCTAATGCGCGGGCGGCAGCGGTGGCCCACCACACCGGCCGTCTGGATGGCGCAACCGATGTCGATCTCCCCAACGCGACCCTGACGTGGAGAACGAGCCTCGCGGGCTCGGTTCACCGGCGTGGCGGTGGTCAACCATGCCGGCTACCCTGTCAACCGTTTGATGGGTCACTTGTGCGACGCGCAATGCATCCGCTCAGCTGTATATGTCCTGTGCCCGGTTTGATTTCCAGCTGTTCTCGAGGTACTTGGCGTCCGCGTCGTTCCTGGGCCGCACACCCATCAGGATGCCACCGTTGCGGATGCCTTCGTCGTATTGTTTGACGCGCTGCTCGGGCATGTTCCAGCCGACCAGCGCACCCACCAGGCCGCCCGTTGCGGCGCCGGCCCCGGCACCCGCAATCGCAGCCGCCAGCGGGCCCGCGATGAGGATCCCAAGACCGGGAATCGCCACCGTCGTGCCGACGGCCACAAATGCCGCCGCAATGGCTCCCACCGTGCCGCCAATGGCGCCGCCTACGCCGGCACCCTCTGCAGCTTTGCTGCCAAGCTCGGTCTCGTTGCCCGCCGACGTGAAGTGGCGTTTTTTGTGCCCTCTGACATCACGACATTGACGTCATCTTTCGTGTAGCCCCGGTCGGACAGGGAGGAATAGCCCAGTTCGGCGCTTTCGCGATCCGGGAACAGGCCGGTCATCAGATAGACTGAACCAATCCCGCCTCCACCAGGAACATTCTTCATGGCACTGTTGTCCAGCAAGTCCGTGCGCCACTACGCGCTTAGTTTCGTTTGTATGCTCGTGGGAGCCTGGTTGACCGACGTGACGGACTCACTGCTACCCTTGTCGCTGGGTGGTGCGGCGTTGCTCATGATCACACTGCCCCTGGTGCTGGCGATCCGGGCGCGGTATGCAACCCAGCGCGACACCCGTCGACGGCGTCGACCGTGACAAATCGGGCGCCTGCGAACGCACGTTATGGTTTTGATATTTCCGTCAAGGCCTGTGCGGCGGGGCGGATCTCCGCGCTCTGCACCGCAAAATCTCCCAGCGCAACGATCCCTACCAGGCGTTTGGCGCGGTTCACCACGGGCAGGCGACGCACCTGGCGTTCGCTCATGATCTTGGCCGCCTGTTCAACCGAATCATCCTCATAGGCCCAGGCAATGCCGTCGGACATCACGTCACGGACTTTGGTGTCTACGCCCAGGCCTTTTGCAATGGCGCGCACAACGATGTCGCGGTCTGAAATGGCGCCGATCATGTGGTCGTTCTCGGCCACCGGCAACATGCCAAAATCGCCGTCGCGCATTTTTCTGGCGGCCTCCTCGATGCGCATGTCGGGACTGACGAATTGAACGTCGGGGCTCATCAGGTCTTTGAGCAGGTGCATGGTCATTCTCCGTTGGGTGGTTTGAGGTCAAGTGGTCAGGGTGCCCGACGCCACCGGCTGGGTGACGCCGTCCTTGCCTGGATCGTCGGGTAGCAGGTCTGGCGTAGGGCCTTTGTCGGGGTCAACCGGCAGCGGCAACACATCGGGCGCGGGCGCGGGCGCATGATGTTCTGGTAGTGTGGGGTGGGTCATCGCATTTCCTTGCTACGCAATTTCAGCGTGCCGTTCCCGCCGCCACCCGGTTTGCGCGTGGGCGAGAGTGGGGACGCCGGGTCCTCGCCTTTCGAGTGTGACAGGCCGATGCGCTCTGCCTTCAACAGTTCTTCCTGCTCTTGCGGGTTTGCCGCTGCGGCGTTCCTGGCTGCGTCTCCAACCCGTCCCGACTGCGCGAACGATCGAACCGCCTGGCCGTAGGTCTTGGCCGACTTGTAGTCGCCTTCGCCCTGCACCGCGTCCTGGTTGTTTTTTTCGGGCTGGTGGCCCAATGGTTTGGGGGAATTTTTCATCGGCACTCCTGACGGATGGTTGGCTGTTGTGGCGGACTGCCTTCACAGAGGATTAGCCAAGTT
>JAYUQC010000028.1:0-16786 GCA_043759735.1 Rhodoferax sp. | reverse complement strand
GCCAGGCCCCCCGAGGGGGTGCCAGAAAACTTGGGAGCGGCCCGGCGTTTTCTCATGCGCAAGCGGCAATCGCTTGCGCCGCCACGCGGTGGTGGAGCAGCCGTTACGCCAAGCCGCTCCCTGCGTAGACTATTTGGTCAGGAACGCCAGCATCTTGCTGGCAAACCTGCCATAGGGCGGCATCATGAACTTCAGGGTGGAAAACCGCGCCTGGTAGAACACCGGCCGCAGCTTGGAGAAGGTCATGAAGCCTTCCTTGCCGTGGTAATGGCCCATGCCCGACTCGCCCACACCGCCGAACGGCAGGTCATGCTGGCCGACATGGAACAGCGCATCGTTGACCGACACGCCGCCCGACATGACCCGCTCGAGCAGGGATTGCACCACCTGCGCATCGTTGGAAAACGGATAGATCGCCAATGGGCGCGGGCCGGCATTCACCGCTGCCACCACCTCGTCGAGCACCTGAAAACCGCGGATCGGCAGGATCGGCCCGAATATCTCACGCTGCCAGAGCACGCTGTCGGGCGGCGCATCGAGCACGATTGACGGAGCGATCTTGCGGGTGGCCACGTCGTAGGCCGGCCCCGGCACCAATTGCACGATTCCCGCACCACGCTCGCGCGCATCGTCCAGCGCGGCAAGCAGACGGTCGAACGACTGCTGGTCGATGATCGAGGTGTAGTCCGGCGAGGCGATCGACGGGTAGCGCTTGGGCACGATCTGCTGCGCCTCCCGGACGAACTGCGCGATCTTCGCCTGCGGCATCCACAGATGGTCAACCGAGGTGCAGATCTGGCCGGCATTGAGGTACTTGACGAACAAAATGCGCTCGGCAGCCTTGCGCAGCGGGAAATCGTCGCACAGGATGGCAGGCGCCTTGCCGCCGAGCTCCAGCGTGACAGGACACAGGTTCTGCGCCGCTGCCGCCATCACGGCACGACCGGTCTGGCCCGAGCCGGTGAAAAGCAGGTGGTCGAACTTCAACTTCGAGAATGCGATGCCCACACCGCCCACCTCGTCGAAAAACTGCAACTTCTCCGGCGCAAAGTAAGCCGGCATGCGCTCGATCAGGAATTTGGCCAGATGGCGCGAGTTCTCGCTCATCTTGACCATGGCACGGTTGCCGGCCGCAAATATGTAGGTCAGCGGCACCAGGCTCAGATTGATGGGGAAATTCCACGGCACGATGACACCGACGACGCCCAGCGGCTGGGGAATCACCCGGTTGCGCGCGCCCAGGAAATTGCGCAGATCGACCGCACGGCGCTGCGGCTTCATCCAGCCACGCAAATGCTTCACGACATGGTCGACGCCGTCGAGAGCCGGGAAAATTTCGGCCAACAGCGTCTCATGCCGCGATCGATGCCCGTAATCGGCGCTGATCGCATCGCACAACGCGTCCTTGTTCTCGCGGATGAAGCGCTGCAAGGTGCGCAGGTCGGCCACACGCTCGTCCAATGTCGGCACCGGATGGGCATGGTAGGCCTGGCGTTGCAGCGCCAGGGCGAGTTCCAGGGGGGCGGGAATGTCGTTCTTCATGATGCGACTCCGGTCGGTCGATGGCGGTGGCTCAGGCCCTACAGCTTACCCGCAAAGCCCGCTCCCGGCCGCAGGGATCCGCCGCATGGCGATCTGGCCGGTCAGCGCGGCCGGGGCCGAACCATCCATCAATTGAACGCCATTTGCCTGCCCGAATCCAAAAATGGCTGGCAGTCCGGTTCAAAGCCCCACACCAATTGCGGTAGTCTATGGTTCGGGCAGCCAAAGCAACAACACCGGAGCACACCATGGCAAAACAACTCTCCCCAGCCGAAGACGCGCTGCGCGAAGCGGCACGCGAATACCACCGCAGCCCGACCCGCGGCAAGATTGCCGTCACCCCGACCAAGGCCCTGTCCAACCAGCGCGACCTGTCGCTGGCGTATTCGCCAGGCGTGGCCTACCCTTGCCTGGACATCGAGGCCGACCCCTCGCTGGCGGCCGAATACACCTCGCGTGGCAACCTGGTCGGCGTAATCACCAACGGCACGGCCGTGCTGGGCCTGGGCGATATCGGCCCGCTGGCCGCCAAGCCGGTGATGGAAGGCAAGGGCTGCCTGTTCAAGAAGTTTGCCGGCATCGACGTATTCGACATCGAGCTGGCCGAACGCGACCCGGACAAGCTGGTCGACATGATTGCCGCGATGGAACCGACGCTGGGCGGTGTCAACCTGGAGGACATCAAGGCGCCGGAGTGCTTTTACATCGAGCGCAAGCTGCGCGAACGCATGAATATCCCGGTATTCCACGACGACCAGCACGGTACCGCGATCATCTCTGCGGCAGCCCTGCTCAACGGCCTGGAACTGGTCGGCAAGAAGATCGACGCCGTCAAGCTCGCGGTCTCAGGCGCGGGGGCCGCTGCGTTGGCCTGCCTGGACGTGATGGTCGGCCTGGGCGTGCTGCGCAAGAACATTTTTGTCTGCGACTCCAAGGGCGTCATCTACAACGGCCGGCCCGGCGGCTTCGACGCGTCCAAGCAACGCGTCGCTCAGGACACCGACGCCCGCACGCTGGCCGATGTGGTGAACGGCGCCGATGTGTTTCTGGGCTGTTCGACGGCGGGCGTGTTGACGCAGGACATGGTCAAGACCATGGCGCGCGCACCCATCATCCTGGCACTGGCCAATCCGGAACCCGAGATCCGGCCCGAATTGGCCAAGGAAGTGCGGCCGGACTGCATCATCGCCACCGGACGCTCGGACTACCCCAACCAGGTCAACAACGTGCTGTGCTTTCCGTACATCTTTCGCGGCGCGCTCGACTGCGGTGCGACCAAGATCACCGAGGAAATGAAACTGGCCTGTGTGCGCCAGATCGCGGACCTGGCCAAGGCCGACATCAGCGAGGAAGTCGCCAACGCCTATGCCGGCAAGGAACTGGTATTTGGCCCGGACTACCTGATCCCCACGCCGTTCGACTCGCGGCTGATCATGCGCATAGCGCCCGCGGTGGCCCAGGCCGCCGCCGACTCCGGTGTGGCGACCCGTCCGATCGAGGACATGGATGGCTACCGCCAGCAGCTGTCGCGCTTTGTCTACCAGACCGGCATGTTCATGCGCCCGGTGTTCGCCGCCGCCAAGGCCGTGCCGGCTGCGGGAAAACGGGTCGCCTATGCAGAAGGCGAGGACGAACGGGTGTTGCGTGCGGTGCAGGTCGCGGTGGACGAAGGTCTGGCCCGGCCGATCCTGATCGGGCGCCCGGCGGTCATCGAGGCGCGCCTGACCAAGGCCGGGTTGCGCATCAAGCTCGGTGTGGATGTGGACAACGTCAATCCGGAAGACGACCCGCGTTTTCGCCAGTACTGGGAAACCTACCACCGGCTGATGGGGCGCCGCGGGGTGTCGGTGGAGGCCGCCAAGGCGGTGGTACGCCGTTCCAACACCGTGATCGCCGCACTGATGGTCACACTGGGCGACGCCGACGCGATGTTATGCGGCCTGGTCGGGCGCTTTGACTCGCATCTGGAGCATGTACGCGACATCATCGGCGTGCAAAAGGGCGCCTCGGGCCTGGCCACGCTCAACGCATTGATGCTCGACAAGCGCACCTTGTTCATCGCCGATACCCATGTCAACGAGGAGCCGGACGCCGAACATCTGGCCAACATCGCGCTGATGGCGGCCGACGAGGTACGCCGTTTCGGCCTGCCGCCGAAAGTGGCCTTCCTGTCCCACTCGAACTACGGCAGCTCGAACCGCAAGTCGGCGGTCAAGATGCGCCTGGCCTATCAACTGTTCACGCGCATGGCGCCCGACATCGAGTGCGACGGCGAACTGCACGGCGACGCGGCGCTGTCGGAATCAACCCGGCGCAGTGCCTTGATGGACGGCAAGCTCGAGGGCGAGGCCAATATCCTGATCTGCCCCAACCTGGACGCGGCCAACATCCTGTTCAACGTGCTCAAGATCACCGGCGGTCATGGCGTCACGGTCGGACCCATCCTGCTCGGCGCAGCCGGCTCGGCACACGTGATCACGCCTTCGGCCACGGTGCGCCGGGTGGTCAACATGACGGCACTGGCCGTGGCGAACTCGGCGCACCAGCCAGTCGCCTGACAGAAGGTTGGCCCGTGCGTGTCGGTTCCGGACCAGCGGCCATGCCGTGAGAAAAATCCGCCGTCCGCGACCGGACGAGCGGCCCAGCTTCCTGATTCCTGGAGTTCCCCATGGCCGCCAGCAGCCTGCTCGCACTGATCGACGATATCGCCACCCTGCTCGACGACGTGGCCGTGATGACCAAGGTCGCGGCGCGCCAGGGCATGTCGGCTGCCGACGACGTTGCCACCATGACCCAGCTCGCGGCGAAGAAGACGGCTGGCGTGCTGGGCGACGATCTGGCGCTCAACGCACAGCAGGTGACCGGCGTGCGCGCCGAGCGCGAGTTGCCGGTGGTCTGGGCGGTGGCCAAGGGCTCGATGCGCAACAAGGCCATCCTGGTGCCGGCCGCGCTGGCGATCAGCGCGGTCACCCCATGGGCCATCACTCCGCTGCTGATGCTCGGCGGCTTGTTCCTGTGCTTCGAGGGTGCCGAGAAGATACTGCATGCCTTGGCCGCGAGATCGCCCGATGACGAAGCCCGTCATCGCGAACTGGTTCAGGCGGTGGCCGACCCGCAACTGGACCTGGTCGCGTTCGAAAAAGACAAGATCAGCGGGGCCGTGCGCACCGACTTCATCCTGTCGGCGGAGATCATCGTTATTACGCTGGGCACGGTCGCGGCGATGGGCTTTGGCCAGCAGGTGGCGGTGCTGGTCGGGATTTCGCTTTTGATGACGGTGGGCGTTTACGGCCTGGTCGCCGGTATCGTGAAGCTTGACGACGCCGGCTTGTACCTCAGCAGTCAGGCCGCACGCTGGCAGCAGTCGCTGGGGCGCGGCATCCTGCTGGCGGCGCCCTGGCTGATGAAGTCCCTGTCGGTGCTGGGGACCGCAGCCATGTTTCTCGTCGGCGGCGGCATTTTGGTCCACGGCGTGCCGATGCTGGGTCATGCGCTGGAAGCATTTGCTGCGCCCTTGGGCTGGCTCGGCCCGGTGCTGACGAACCTGGGCAACGCAGTTGCCGGGCTCGTGGCCGGGCTGGTGGTGGTCGCCGCAGTGCGGCTTGTCGGCCGAATCCGTGCCGGACGCGCAACGGCGCCGCACTGAAGCGCACGGCAAGCTGCACAAATGGCGGCGACCCGTGTTCATCACCGGGGTCCTTTGCGTTGCGCACTTCGCCATTCGCCCTTGGGGAGGCCCTGCGGGCACATAAAGAGGCGGGTTGCGCCCGCGCCCGGCTTGCTTCATCATCGGGCGAAACGGCAGACTACCGACTGCCGATGCAACGCCGGCGATGCCAGCGTCGGACTCTGAATGGGCCCGGCGTTGCGGCATGGCAGGCGCAGGGACGCCATGGACGGAATATTCATCAGTTATCGACGCGATGATTCGGCGGGTTACGCCGGCCGTCTGTACGACCGGTTGGCAGGCCACTTCGGGCCGCAGCGCGTGTTCATGGATGTCGAGGGCATCGCACCCGGACTCGACTTTGTCGAAGCAATCGAGCAGGCCGTCGCCTCGTGCCAGGTTCTGATCGTCATGATCGGCGACGAATGGAGCACGGCCAAGGATGCTGCCGGTCGCCGCCGGCTCGACGATCCGCATGATTTCATACGCCTGGAAACCGGCACCGCACTCAAACGCAATATCCGGGTCGTACCGGTGTTGGTGGGTGGCGCCGTGATGCCGCACGCGGACGAGTTGCCCGACGATGTGAAGGCGCTGACGCGGCGTCAGGCGATCGAGGTCAACCACAAGCAATGGGACGCGTCGTCAGGCGAGTTGATCAAGGCGTTGGAAGGCATTCTCAAGGTGAGCGCGCCGGTCAAGCCACCGGTCGAGCTATCACCGCCAACAACCCCGGCGGCGCATGCGACCGAACCTGCCTTCGTTGAGCCGCCCGCCGCTGGTCAACGAAAGGACGCCAGCGCAAAAACGGCAACGGGTCATTCCAAGGCTATCGTACTGGCGAGCGCTGCCGCCGCCTTGGTCGTCGCCCTCTGGTGGGTGGTCGTGCGCCAGCCGGATGGGCCGACACCGATACTTGCGCCTTCACCCTCACCCTCACCTTCGCCTTCGTCAGAGCCTGGGCCGCCGGAATCGTCCGCCCGTAAATTGCCCGTCGAACCGGCGGCCTCAACACCCGCGACCTCGGCGCACGTTTCGGCCGCGGCACCCTCGCCCATGCCGGCACCCACACCGGCAGCAACTCCCGCTCGAGTGCCGGCGCCTGTACCTGCTACCTCACCGCCGATGGCGCCCAATCCGGTGCCGGCTCCGGTCATCCGCGCTTTCACGGCCGAAGCAGCGGCGAACCAGGTACGCTTGTGCTACCGCGTCAGCAATGCGAACAGCCTGGAGTTGTCGCCCCGACCGGGCGAACTCTCCAGGACCGACCAGGACTGCATCACTGTGGCGATCGAAGGGCCGGTCATCTTCACGCTCACGGCGCGCAATGGGGGCGAAGTCGTGCGCAAACGGCTGGCAGCGACGCCGCGCCCGGTTGCCCTGATCCAACCAACCGCACCAACGCCCGCCGCCATTCCTGCACGCGCACCTGCAACGGCACCGGCGCCTGCAGCCACGACGGCACCCGTGCCCGTACCCGCTCCGAGCACCGCTCCTACTGTTGACACAGCGACCGCGATCGCCGCTGTGCCGGCCACGACGCCACGCAACGCTGCGGCACAAGCCGTGGCACCGGTCACTCCCGCCACGCCCATACCGGTGCCGGCCGGGACCACTGCCTTGCCTGTCGCCGGCGAGCGCTGGCTCTACCGGTCGTCGGGAAAATGGCGCACCAGCCCAAAGCGCCGGATCGAGGTTGTCGCACGATCCGTCGCCGGCACCGTAGTGACCGACACGCTCAACGTGCTGGAGCCCGCCGGCACAGGCGCCGCGGAACTTCGGCGCTCACGCGGCGACAAACCCGACTTCATCGGCTGGAACGCGATCGGCCCGGAGTTCAGCCCCTATTTCGGAGCGTTCGTCGATCTGCTGCGCCAAGGGTCCTTGAGCGGCCTGCCAACACCGGACTTCGATCCGCAGTGGACCGGCTGGCTATCGCAGGCCACGGTGCTGGGCCGCGATACCGTCCAGGTGCCGGCCGGCACATTCGAGGCGATCAAGGTCGAAGTCTGGAGCAACCGCAGGCCGACCGGCACGTTGGCCCAAGCGCAACTGGAGCCGGTGCGGGTGCACTACCTGATCTGGTATGCACCCCAGACCAAGCGCTATGTCCGGATGCAGCGTCGCATCACCAGCGCGGGCCACAGCGAGTCCGAAAGCGACGTGTTCGAGCTGGTGTCGCATCAGCGGCCGTGACGCCCTGACACCGGTCAGACGCTGTTCGGCAACGCAGCTGACCTCGATGTCAATCGCGCCGGCCTTGCGCGCGACTTTGCCAGCGCAGAGATGGCTTCGCAGCCGGCGCCATTTGCCGAACCGACCAATGAAGCCTGGGCCAGCGCCACACGCCACGGTGATCATTCCCGCACGACCCGGCGAAACCTGGGCGGCGCGCGCGCCATCACCGGTTTGACCCTTCGTATTCCCTAGGTCCATTTGACCGCGATTCCACGCATAATTCCGGCTTCCGAGACGACGGCTCCCCCAGCAGGCCCGGCGCGCAACGCGCGACGATGCAAGGTGAACCCAGGCGCCCGTGGCGGCGAATGCAGCGCGATCGTGACAAGAACAGGATCACAATTGACAGAGTTGCCAGATACCACCCTGCCAGTGCTGCAGGTCAACAAGCTGACCACGCGATTTAGCACCCGCACGGGTGACGTATTTGCCATCAACGGTGTGAGCTTTGACCTAAAACCCGGGGAATTGCTGGGAGTGGTGGGAGAGAGCGGCTCCGGCAAGTCGGTCACGATGATGTCACTGTTGGGTTTGTTGCCCAGCCCGCCGGCGAACGTGCACGCACAGTCGGTGCAATTCGACGGACTCGACCTCACACGGTGTGCGCCGGAACAGCTGCGCCAGATCCGCGGCGGCCGCATCGGCTTCATCTTCCAGGACCCGATGACCTCGCTGAACCCGGTATTCACCGTGGGTTTCCAGATCATGGAGCCGCTGCGCGAACACATGGGGCTGGACAAGCAGGCGGCGTCCAAACGGGCCCGCGAATTGCTGGAATTGGTCGGTATCCCTGACGCAGCGCGCCGCCTGGACGACTACCCACACCAGTTTTCGGGCGGCATGCGCCAACGCGTGATGATCGCCATCGCATTGGCCTGCGATCCCAAGGTGCTGATCGCCGACGAGCCCACAACCGCGCTGGACGTCACGATCCAGGCACAGATCCTGGAATTGGTACGGGAATTGCGCCACCGGCTGGGCATGGCCATCATCTGGATCACCCACGACCTGGGCGTCATAGCCGGCATCGCCGACCGCGCCATGGTGATGTATGGCGGGCAGATTGTCGAGATGGCGCCGATCAAGGAGTTGTTTGAAAATCCGGCCCACCCTTATACCCGGGCCCTGCTCAAAACCATGCCACGCCTGCGCGGCGAACGCGCGGCGCAACTCGAAGTCATCGAAGGCCAGCCCCCGATCCTGAAAGCTGCGCCGACAGCGTGCGCGTTTCGCTCGCGTTGCTCGGTGGCGATGGAGCGTTGCGGACGCGAGAATCCGATCCGGCTGACGATCGGCGCCGGGCACGACGTGGCCTGCTTCTGGAATTTTGCTACGGGCCAGGAACGCCATGCTTGATGCCGCCCAGATCCCGAAGGCCGCCGGCTTCGCCGCGCAGACTGCATCGGTGGCGCCGCCCCTGGTGCAGGTGCACGGTCTGAAAATGCATTTTCCGATCTACACCGGGCTGCTGCGGCGCCAGACCGGTCAGATCAAGGCGGTCGACGGCGTCAGTTTCGACATTCCGGCCGGGGAAACCCTGGGCCTGGTCGGCGAATCGGGTTGCGGCAAATCCACCGTCGCGCGGGCGCTGCTGCGCCTGTATGAGCCAACAGCCGGCAAGGTCGTCATCGATTCCAAGGACGTGACGGCTGCTGGCACGGAAGAACTGCGCAAGATGCGCCCCACCATGCAGATGGTGTTCCAGGACCCGCAGGCGAGCCTGAATCCGCGCATGACGGTGGCCTCCATCATCGGCGAGCCGCTGCTCGAGCACACCCGCCAATCCAAGGCCGAGCAACGCGATCGCATCTATGAACTGCTCGACCAGGTCGGCCTGAACCGCAATTTTGCCAACCGCTACCCGCATGAGTTCTCCGGCGGGCAACGCCAGCGCATCGGCATCGCACGCGCGCTGGCGCTCAATCCGAAGTTCATCGTCTGTGACGAGCCGATCGCCGCGCTCGATGTGTCGATCCAGGCACAGGTCGTCAATTTGCTGGAGAACCTGCAGCAAAGCCACGGCCTGACTTATCTTTTTATCAGCCATGACCTGTCGATGGTGCGCCATATCGCGACCCGGGTCGCGGTGATGTACCTGGGTCGCATCGTCGAGTTGGCTGATCGGGACGCGTTGTATGCGGACCCGAAACATCCCTACTCCCAGGCGCTGCTGTCGGCGGTGCCCGAACCCGATCCGACCATCGAGGCCACCCGCCAGCGCATCGTGCTTACCGGCGACGTCCCATCCCCCGCCAACCCGCCCAAGGGCTGCGCGTTCTGCACGCGTTGCCCGCAGGCAATGGCACGGTGCAGGGTCGACGCACCGACCCTGGTCGAGGTCGAGCCCGGACGCCAGGTCTCCTGTCATCTGTATTCCAACAACAATTTGACCACTGGACCCACAGTGGCACACTGAGTTCTCACCGCACCGCAACCACTTCAAGCAAAAAGGAGATCATCTTGAAAACCCGATATTCCCTCATCGCCCTGGGAGCGCTCGTCGCGCTATCCCAGGCCGCGCTGGCCCAGCGCGGCTCCAGCGGCAACGTCAACATCATTTACTGGCAGGCGCCATCGATCCTGAACCCGTACCTGTCGGGTGGAACCAAGGATCTGGAGAGCTCCTCGCTTATTCTGGAGCCCCTGGTCCGGTTCAACGAGAAGGGCGAAATGTTGCCGGCCCTGGCCGAGCAGGTGCCGACCGTTGCCAACGGCGGCTTCGCGGCCGATTTCAAGAGCATCACCTACAAGCTGAAAAAAGGCGTCAAGTGGTCCGATGGCACGCCCTTCACGGCGCAGGACGTCCTGTTCACCTACGAGTACTGCACCGGTATCAAGGGTTGCGCCAAGGCCAACGTTTTCACAGCGGTGGACAAGATCGTGGCGCCGGACGACAGCACGGTGCGCATCGCCTTCAAGGCCGCAAAGCCCTATCCTTATGACGTGTTCGGTGGAGCGACAACGGCCATCCTGCAGAAGGCGCAGTTCAAGGACTGCCTGGGTGACAAGGCGCCAAGCTGCACCAAGCAGAACTTCGGCCCGATCGGCACTGGCGCTTTCATGGTCAAGGAATTTCGTCCCAACGACGTGATCCAGATGGTCGCCAACCCCAATTACCGCGACCCCACCAAACCGGCCTTTGCCACCCTCACCTTCAAGGGTGGTGGTGACGCAGCGGCAGCGGCGCGGGCGGTGATGGAGACCGGCGAGTACGACTACGCCTGGAACCTGCAACTGGCTCCCGACGTGCTGGCCAAGATGGCCAAGGGTGGCAAGGGCAAGACCGTGGCGGCCTTTGGCACCCTGGTCGAGCGCATCGAGATGAACCTGACCGACCCCTCGGCCAAACTCGGCGACGCGCGCGGCACCACCAAGCATCCGCATCCGTTCCTGACCGACGTGCGCGTGCGCAAGGCCCTGTCGATGGCCATCGACCGCGCGCTACTGGTGGAAATCGGCTACGGCCCGGCTGGTCGCCCGACCTGCAACCTGGTCCCGGCGCCTGCGGCGTTTGCATCCAGCAATACGGATTGCATCAAGCAGGACATGGCCGGTGCCAAGGCCCTGCTCGAACAGGCTGGCTGGAAGATGGGAGCCGACGGTGTGCGCGCCAAGGACGGCATGAAACTGGAGATCCTGTACCAGACCTCGACCAATGCGGTACGCCAGAACTTCCAGGCGCTGGTCAAGCAGTGGTGGAATGAACTGGGCGTCAAGGTCGAGTTGCGCAACATCTCGGCTTCGGTGTTTTTCGGCGGTGACGCGGGTTCTCCCGACACGTTCCAGAAGTTCTTTGCCGACGTCGAAATGTATGCCAACAACTTCGACGGCACCGACCCGGAGAGCTACCTCGGCGAGCATGTCTGCGACAAGATCCCGCGCCCCGAGACCCAGTGGCAAGGCACCAACATGAATCGTTACTGCAATCCGGAGTACGACAAGCTGGCGAAGGAACTCAGCGCCACGGCCGGCGTGGAAAAACGCGGTGTGATCGCCAAGAGGCTCAACGATATGCTGACCAAGGACAGCTATGTGGTGGTGCCGCTGGTTGATCGCGGCCGCATTTCGGCGCATGCCAACAGCCTCGGTGGTGTGATCCTGAACACCTGGGACAGCGAGCTGTGGAACGCCGCTGACTGGTACCGCATCAAGTAGGACCGATCCTGGCCCGGGCGGCTGACGGGTTTCGCGCCCGCCAGCCGCCCGGCTGCCAGCCTGATTACTTTCTGGTCCGTGCGGATGCGCGCGGGCCTACACGAAGCACCTGCGCATGTTCACCTACACGCTTCGCCGGTTGTTGACCGCCATCCCGACCGTGCTGATCATCAGCCTGTTCATCTTCATGTTGCTGGAACTGGCACCTGGCGACCCGATGTCGGATGTGCCCTTGACGGTGCCGCCGGAAGTCAAGGCCAAGATGCGTGAAGCCCTGGGACTGGACCAGCCCTCCTGGGTGCGCTATTTGTTGTGGCTGAAGCAATTTTTCTGGGTCGAACCGCTGCACCTGTTCGACTACTGGTTCGGCACCGCCTATGGCGCCGACCTGCAACGCGTGCTGTCGTGGCAGACCCGCAGCCCGGTGTCCGAATTGATCATCCAGCGACTGCCGCAAACCCTGTGGGTGGTCGGCATGGGCTACCTGGTCGGTGTCTCGCTGGCCGTTCCCATTGGGGTTTTGTCGGCCTACAAGCAGTACAGCATTTTTGACCAGGTCGGCACCTTCATCTCGATGATAGGCTTCTCGGTCCCGACGTTCTTCACCGGTGTGCTGCTGATCGTGGTCTTCTCGGTGCACCTGAACTGGCTGCCATCGATCTACGACACCACCCTGATCGTCAATTCCTGGCCCACGTTCTGGCTGCAGGTGAAGCAGATGATGATGCCGGTGGCGGTGCTGGCGCTGTTCAACGCGGCCCAGATCAGCCGCTACATGCGCGCCTCGATGCTCGACAATCTGCAACAGGACTATGTACGTACCGCACGCGCCAAGGGCATGCGCGAGCGTGTCGTGGTGCTGGTGCACGTGCTGCGCAATTCGATGATCCCGGTTGTAACCGTGATTGCGCTGGGTGTGCCATCGATATTTGCCGGCGCCATCATCACCGAGCAGGTGTTCAAGGTCAACGGACTGGGCCAGTTGCTGATCAACGCCATCCAGGTCAACGACCTGCCGATGGTGCAGACCCTGACCTTCATCTTCGCAGTGCTGATCGTTGTCTTCAACCTCATTGCCGACGTGCTCTACGGCATCCTCGACCCCAGGATCCGTTATGACTGAAATCACGGCAAAACCGTCTGGCGTCGACCAGGCCGATCGCCCGCCGCGCAGCCAATGGTTTGACGTCTGGGACCAGTTCAAGACCCACAAGGGCGCGTTGCTCGGCGCGGCAGTGTTTGTGTCGATCCTGCTGTTCGTGCTGGTCGGCCCACTGCTGTGGACCGTCGACCCCGGCTATGCCAATCTGCGCATGCGCAACCAGGCGCCGAGCCTGCAGTTCCCCTTTGGCACCGACGAACTCGGGCGCGACCTGTTCGCTCGCATGATGGCCGGCGGCAAGGTCTCGATCGCGGTCGGCATGACCGCCATGTCGATCGCGGTGCTGCTGGGCACCCTGATCGGTGTATCGGCCGGATTCTTTCGCCGGCTCGACGGCATCTTGATGCGGCTGACCGACCTGTTCCTGGCGCTGCCGCTGCTGCCGTTGCTGCTGGTCATGGTCATGCTGTTTCGCGAGCCCCTGTCGGCCGCCATGGGACCGGAGGCCGGCATCTTCCTGCTGATGGTGATCTCGATCGGCGCCACCTCGTGGATGCAGACGGCCCGTATCGTACGCAGCGAGGTGCTGGCGCTGAAGGAGCGCGAGTTCGTGCTGGCCGCGCGCTCCATCGGCGCACCGCCGGTACGCATGATCCTGCGCCACATATTGCCCAATACGCTGAGCCCGATCATGGTCGCGGCCGCACTGGGCATCGCCGGCGCGATCATCGTGGAAAGCGCTCTCTCCTTCCTGGGCCTGGGATTCCCGCCGGACTTTCCGACCTGGGGCCGGTTGTTGTTCGACGCGGTCGACCAGCTGCAGCTGTACCCGAACCGGGTCATGCTGCCCGGTATCGCGATCTCGCTGACCGTGTTGTCGGTGAACTATATCGGCGACGGGCTGCGCGACGCGCTGGATCCGCGGATTCGCGGACGCTAGCGACCCGCATGGCGGCGCACCCGACTGGCACGGGGCACGCAGGGCCCGGCAGCCACTGCGTTTGCCGCGCAGGCACAAGCGCCAGGCCGGGATCAGGCCAGGTCGTACTATGTCGGCGCACAGCGTCTGCTTGAACTCCGTTTCCCGGGGCATTGCGCCTTGCACCGTCAGCACCTACTGCCAGGCTCGTGGTCCGAAGGCGATGCGATACGTACTCGCCGCGCCCTATCACGGAGTTCATCCGGTCTGCCGACCAATCCCGCGCTGCTTGATCAAGGCCTGGACGATGCGCGCCTGTTGCGCATCCTTGCTGCTCTTTCGCGGGTCCCGGCTGGCAGACCTGGACAACTCCTGCTTGATCTTGACGAAGCTACCCGGTGCCATGGTCACGAGCCGCGCCATTGATCCATCGATGGATACGATCATCTGCGAGAACCTGGCAGCTCCCAGCATTCTGTCCCCGCTGGGAACCTGCACTGCCCATAGGTCATCTTCCCGATGGCTCATGCGCATCGGGTGGGGGTCACCCCGACGCACCGCGCGTCGAATGATGTCGACTTCGAATCCCCTGTCATTCACCGCCGTCTGTTTCTGATCTTGCCTGATCTGAAAAGTCTTGTCAGCCCTGCGCAGCACCTGCAACAGTGACACATCGTCCGCAACCAATCGGAAAAAAAATGCCAGATGGTTACGGGTGTCGAACAACATGTCGACATCTTGCGTCGCGAGGGCCTCCGGCATGATGCGCACGCCCGCAGCAGCCTCGTAGGCGTACAGGGCATGGGTTCCCACCACCATGAAGTGCTCGGAAACACCCTGCGACTGCAGGGCGTCCAGAATTCTGACCAGCAGATTGGGAGCGCGCCCGACGCGCAGGGCGAGGTTCAAGCGCCGGTGGCGCTCGACGGCGGCTGCCAGACTCCTGGTACGCGCCTGCAAGGACGACTTGCGCTCGGTGAATCGGCGATGGATCTCCTGCGTCTCGATGGTTCTGGCGCCGAAAGATTGCTGCCTGGCGCCGGTCGTGGCGCGAATCAGATAGTCCTGACCCTTGACGGTGCGCCAGAACATCGAACCGCGTACCTCGGCGGCATTGCGCTGTGCCTCTTCGAACGCGCGAAACGCGGCCTCCGCGTCAATGAACTGGCGCAGTTGGTCTTCGACCAAAGGGACAAATTCCATGTTTCACAAGGATATCTGGATTCTCCAATTTCTTGTGAAACTTTCGATGCGCAACACGGATTTTCAGAGGGCCAGCTAGCGCGATCTCGCTGACCGTGTTGTCGGTGAACCATATCGGCAGCGGGCTGCGCGACGCGCTGGCTCCGCGGATTCGCGGACGCTAGCGACCCGCATGGCCGCGCACCCGACTGGCGCGCGGCACGCAGGGGCCCGGCAGCCACTGCGTGTTGCCGCTCACGCGCAAGTGCCGGGCCGGGATCACTTCAGGTCGTAGCGATCGAGGTTCATCACCTTGTTCCAGGCGGCCACGAAATCATGCACGAAGGCCTGCTGGGCGTCACTGGACGCATAGACTTCGGCCAGGGCCCGCAACTGGGAATTCGAACCGAAATCAAGATCCACGACCGTGCCCGTCCATTGGGGCGTGCCGGTCGCCCGATCCCGCCCTTCCAGCACGCCAACCGATGTGACGGATTGTTGCCACTGGGTATTCATGTCCAGCAGGTTGACGAAGAAATCGTTGCTCAGCGTTTCGGGCCGCCTGGTCAACACGCCGTGCGGGGACTGCCCGACGTTGGCATTCAGGGCCCGCATGCCGCCGATCAGGACCGTCATCTCGGGCGCGCTCAGGTTCAGCAGATTGGCCCGGTCCAGCAGCAGTCCGGCGGCCGACGCCTCGCGTCCCTTGCGGATGTAATTGCGGAAACCGTCGGCGCTCGGCTCCAAAGGCGCAAATGCGTCAACATCAGTCTGTGCTTGCGCTGCGTCGGTGCGCCCAGGCGAAAACGGAACCTGCATCGGCGTGCCGGCCCGCTGCGCCGCGGCCTCGACGGCTGCGCAGCCGCCCAGCACGATCAGGTCCGCCAGCGACACCTTCTTGCCGCCGGACTGGGCGCGGTTGAAATCCTGCTGCACCCGTTCCAGGGTCTGCAGCACCGTGGCCAGTTCGGCCGGCTGGTTGACCTCCCAATCCTTTTGCGGTGCCAGCCGGATGCGCGCGCCATTGGCACCGCCGCGTTTGTCCGAACCACGGAAAGTGGCGGCAGAGGCCCAGGCGGTCGAAACCAGTTCCGCCACCGTCAGGTCGCAGGCCCGGATCTGCGCCTTCAGCCCGGCGATGTCGGCGGCATCGAGGACCGAGCCCGCTGCCGGGATCGGGTCTTGCCAGATCAGGTCCTCCGCCGGAACTTCCGGGCCAAGATAGCGCACCTTCGGCCCCATGTCGCGGTGGGTCAGTTTGAACCAGGCCCGGCCAAAGGCATCCGCAAACGCGTCGGGATCATCAAGATAGCGGCGCGAGATCGGGCCATAGATCGGGTCCAGCTTCATCGCCATATCCGCGGTCGTCATCATCGGCGGGTGCCGTTTTGACGGGTCATGGGCATCGACAACCATGTCTTCGGGCGCGGTATTGGCGGGGTGCCATTGCTGCGCCCCCGCCGGGCTTTTGCCCAGAACCCAGTCATATTTGAACAGAACCGTCAGATAGCCCATGTCCCAGGTGGTCGGGTTGGGTTTCCAAGCGCCTTCGATGCCGGACCCGATGGAATGGATCCCTGCGCCCGAGCCAAAGCTGTTCTTCCAGCCCAGCCCCTGTTCCGCCAGCCCCGACGCTTCGGGTTCGCGCCCGACCAGGCCCGCATCACCGGCCCCATGCGCCTTGCCAAAGGTGTGGCCGCCTGCCACCAGCGCCACGGTTTCCGCGTCATCCATCGCCATGCGGGCAAAGGTTTCGCGGATGTCGCGGCCCGATGCGACCGCGTCGGCCACACCGTTCGGCCCTTCGGGGTTCACATAGATCAGCCCCATCTGCACCGCAGCCAGCGGGTTTTCCAGTTGGCGGTCGCCTTCATAGCGGGCATCGCCCAGCCAGGTATCCTCATTGCCCCAATAGATGTCTTCTTCCGGCTCCCACACATCAGCCCGGCCACCACCAAAGCCAAAGGTCTTGAAGCCCATC
>JAYUQC010000027.1:0-16794 GCA_043759735.1 Rhodoferax sp. | reverse complement strand
AGCCGCCGCCGAGCGACACGGCTGGCACAGCGTGCTGGCGGTCCCTCTGATGCGCGAGCAGCGACCGCTGGGCGGCATCATCCTGCGTCGTAAGGACGTGCGGCTTTTCAGCGACAAGCAGATCGCGTTGCTCAAGACCTTCGCCGACCAGGCGGCGATCGCGATCGAGAACGTAAGGCTGTTCAACGCGACGCAGGAGGCGCTCGAGCAGCAGACCGCGACGACGGAAGTGCTGAACGTCATCAGCAGCTCGATCACCGACGCGCGGCCGGTGTTCGACGCGATCGCGCGCAGCGTGCTGAAGCTGTACGGGGCACGCAACGTCGCGCTCGTGGTGCGCGCCGGCGAGACCATCGACCGCGTCGGCTACGCGGTTTCCGATTCGAGCGCCGACGACGACACGCAGGCCCTGTACCCGATCCCGCTCGACGAGGGCAGCCTCAGCGGGCGCGCGATCCTGCGCGGGGACGTGGTCCACATCCGGGACGTGGAGACCGAGGAAGGGCTCTCCGAGCACTCGCGCGCCATCACGCGCAAGACCGGCGCGCGCTCGGTGCTCGTCGCGCCGATGCACAGCATGGGGACGCCGACCGGAGCGCTGACCATTGCTCGCCGTGCGCCCGGCGGCTTCAGCGAGCGCGAGGTCGAGATGATCCGCACCTTCGCCGACCAGGCGGTGATCGCGATGGAGAACGTGCGCCTGTTCAACGAAACCAATGAGGCGCTGGAGCAGCAGACGGCAACGGCGGAGATCCTGCAGGTGATTTCCGGATCTCCCACCGATGTTCAACCGGTGTTCGACGCGATCGCCGAACGCGCGATGACCTTGTGCGAGGCGCGCATCGGCGGCGTCACGCGGTTTCAGGACGGCCTGGTGCACCTGGTGGCCTACCACGGGGTATCGGATGATGCGGGGCAGGCGATGCGGGCCTCGTTTCCGATGAAACCCGGGCTGGACTCGATCTCGGCGCGTGCGGTCGCAAGCGGCGTACCGGTGCAGATCGCCGATGTGATGGCCGATCCGGAGTATGGTCAGAAGGAGGCAGCCCAGCGTGCTGGCTTTCGCAGCAACCTCGCCGTGCCGATGCTGCGCGACGGTCAGGTCGTTGGCTCCATCGTGGTGTGCCGGGCCGAGGTCGGCGAGTTCCCGGCGAAGAAAGTCCGATTGCTGCAGACCTTTGCCGACCAGGCGGTGATTGCGATCGAGAACGTGCGCCTGTTCAACGAAATCCAGGACAAGAGCCGCCAACTGGAAGTCGCCAACCAGCACAAGAGCGAGTTCCTGGCCAACATGTCGCACGAGCTGCGCACCCCGCTCAACGCCATCATCGGTTTTTCCGAGGTGCTGATCGAGCGCATGTTCGGCGAGCTCAATGAGAAGCAGGATGACTACCTGAAGGATATCTTCACCTCCGGCAAGCACCTGCTGTCGCTGATCAACGATATCCTGGACCTGTCCAAGATCGAGGCCGGCCGAATGGACCTCGACCTGGGCGACTTCGACGCCGCGCAGACGATCGGTAACGCGATGACGCTGGTGCGCGAACGGGCGCAGACGCATGGTATTGGCCTGTGCCTGGAGGTGGATGCCGCCGTTGGCGAAATCCAGGCCGACGAGCGCAAGTTCAAGCAGATATTGCTCAATCTGCTCAGCAACGCAGTCAAATTCACGCCCGACGGCGGTACCGTGACCGTTCGCGCGGCCATGGAAGGCGATGATATCCAGGTCGCGGTGCTCGACACTGGTGTGGGCATTTCAGCCGAGGATCAGCTGGTGGTGTTCGACGAGTTCAAGCAGGTCGGGCGCCATTACACCAACAAGCACGAGGGCACCGGCCTCGGGCTGTCGCTGACCAAGCGATTTGTCGAGTTGCACGGCGGCACGCTGACGCTGGAAAGCGCACCCGGCGTCGGATCGACATTCACCTTCACGATACCAGCGCGACCCGCGGCGGCCGGGCGCAGCGCGACGGAGACCCCATGAAAACCATTCTGATCGTCGAGGACAATGAGAAGAACATGAAGCTGGCACGCGACATCCTGCAGGCCAAGGGGTATGCGACGCTCGAAGCGGTCAATGGCGAGGACGGCGTGCGCCTGGCGCTGGCGCACCTGCCCGACCTGGTGCTGATGGACATCCAGTTGCCGGACATCAACGGCATCGAAGCGTTCACGCGCATTCGCGCCAACGCGGACACCAAGGCGATTCCAGTGGTGGCGTTTACCGCATCGGTGACGCCGCTGGACCGCAACCGCATCACCGGTGCCGGATTCGACGATTTCATCGGCAAGCCGATCAACCTCAAGGAGTTCCTGGCCACGGTCAAGCGGGCGGTCGAAGGGCGGGTTGAATGAACGCCGCCGGGCCGCCCCAAGACGCGAACGCCCCCTTGGGGGGCAGGGAGTCACACGAAGTGGGCGACCGTGGGGGCCCGCTATGAGTTGTGGTGCTCGCATTCTGGTGGTCGATGACACACCGGCCAATGTCAAGCTGCTGGTCGACCTGCTGACAGCCAAGGGCTACGTTGCGTCCAGCGCCGTCAATGGCGAGCAGGCGCTGGAGATGATCGCCGCGAAGGCGCCTGACCTGGTACTGCTCGACATCATGATGCCAGGACTGTCCGGCTATGAAGTGTGCAAGCGCCTGCGTGCCGATCCAGCCACGGCGCTGTTGCCGGTCGTCCTGTGCACGTCACTGGACGCGACGCAGGAGCGCGTCAATGGCATTGAGGCAGGTGCCGACGATTTCCTGACCAAGCCCATCAACCGGCCCGAACTGTTTGCCCGTGTCAAGTCGCTGCTGCGCATCAAGAGTCTGCAGGACGAGGTCAAGGCTCAGGCGGCGCAGATTGCGCAGTGGAACGCCACACTGGAGCAGCGGGTGCAAGAGCAGGTCGGGCAGATCGATGGGCTGGCGCGTCTCAAACGGTTTTTCTCGCCGCAGCTGGCGCAGGCCATCGTCGCGGGTGGCGAGGACATGCTCAAGACGCACCGGCGCGAGATCTGCGTCGTATTCATCGACCTGCGCGGTTTTACCGCCTTCACTGACCAGGCCGAGCCGGAGGAGGTGATGGAGATGTTGCACGCGTTTCACGCCAGCATGGGCCACCTGGTCCTGCAACATGGCGGCACGCTGGAGCGTTTCGCCGGCGATTCCGTGATGGTGTTCTTCAACGACCCGGTCGAGATCGCGCGCCCGGCCGAAGCCGCGGTGCGCATGGCGCTGGCGATGCAGGCCGTGTTCCCGGCCCTGGGCGAGCAGTGGCGCAAGCGGGGGTATGACCTGGCACTGGGCTGCGGCATTGCACAGGGTTATGCGACGCTGGGGCAGATTGGCTTTGAAGGCCGCTGGGACTACGCGGCGATCGGCAGCGTGACCAACCTGGCCGCGCGCCTGTGTTCGGAGGCCGCTGGCGCCCAGGTGCTGGTAGACCGCAAGACCATGGCCCGCGTCGAGGAACTTGTGCTGGCCGAGCCGGTGGGGCCGTTGACGCTCAAGGGATTTGTGCATCCGATGCCGGCCTTCCATGTAACGGCGTTCAAGCCGGTGGGCTGATCGCGCCTTGCGCCTGCGTGCCTGAACTTTCCTGTGCGCCGCCTCACTTCCCCCGCCGTTCGAACCGAAACCGCCGCGTTGTGGCAACTGGCCTGGCCGATCCTGATCGGCCAGCTTGCCACCATGGGTATGGGCGTGGCCGATGTGGCGATGGCGGGGCATGCGTCGGCGCAGGACCTGGCCGGAGTCTCGCTGGGGGTTGCGATCTGGCACATGGTCATCATTGCGCTGATGGGCATCCTGATGGCGGTCAGTCCGATCGTCGCGCAGCATGTCGGTGCGCGCGCGTTTGCGCAGATTCCCGGCGTTGTGCGCCAGGCCTTGTGGAAGGCGTTGGGCCTGGGTCTGATTTCAATGCTGGTGGCTAACGGCGCGGCGCAGCTGTTCAATCACATGCCGATCGAGCCACAGGTACGCGATGTCGCGATCGGATTCGTGCTGGTGATCAGCTTCGCGATGCCGGCTTTTTGTTGCTACCGGGTGCTGTATGGTTACAGCGCCAGCATGGGCGAGACCAAGCCGATGATGCTGATCGCGTTGACGGCCTTGCTGCTCAACATCGTCATCAACTATGCGCTGGTGTTCGGAAACTGGGGTTTCCCAAAGCTTGGCGGCGTGGGCTGCGCCTGGGCCACGCTATTGTGCGTCTGGTTCGACCTGGTGGCCATCGTCTGGTGGATCCGGCGCTCGCCGGCCTATCGCAAGGCCCAACCGCTGACGCAATACGAGCCGGCGCACTGGCCGCAGATTCGTGGCCTGCTGCGCATCGGTCTACCGATCGGCGTGACCTATTTTGCCGAATCGAGCGCGTTCAGCCTGATCGCTTTGCTGGTGGCGGGCTTTGGCACCGAGCAGGTGGCCGCGCATCAGATCGCGCTCAATTTTTCGGCGCTGGTGTTCATGGTGCCGATGAGCCTGGGCATCGCTCTGCTGACGCGGGTCGGCCAGGCGCTGGGTGCGCAGGACCCGCAGGCGGCGCGTTTTCGCGCCTGGCATGGCGTTGGGCTGGCGTTTGCCGTGGCGCTGGTGTCGGCAGTGTCGATTGCGCTGTTCAACGATCAGATCGCCAATGCCTATACCAACGATGCGGCAGTGGCCGCGCTGGCCGCGCATCTGCTGGTGTTTGCCGCTCTTTTTCAGTTGCCCGATGCGGTCCAGGTCTCGACCAGTTGTGCGATCCGCGCCTACAAGGTGACGCGCTCGCCGATGCTGATTCACATGACGGCGTTCTGGGGTATCTGCCTGCCGCTGGGTTGTGTGCTCGGGTTGGCTCCTGCATGGTTGCCCTGGCGACCGGTCGAGGCGATGGCGGCTCAGGGGTTCTGGATCGCGCTGGTGGTGGGGTTGAGCATTGCGGCGATCGGACTGGTCTGGCTGCTCAATCGGCTATCGTTGCGCTGGTTGCACGGCCTGGTGCCTGTCGCTGCTGCAGCATCGACTTGATCGTAAAGGAGCATGCCCATGACAGACGGATTCACGGCACCCGGATTCGAGGCGGTTCGAGCGGCGTTCGAACGCAATCTCGGCGACGGGCTTGAGCATGGAGGCGCGGTCGCGGTGTGGCGCCGCGGCAAGCCGGTGGTCGACCTGTGGGGCGGCACGCGCGACCTGGCCGGGCGTCTGCCCTGGCAGCGCGACACGCTGGTCAATGTCTGGTCCGTCGGCAAGGGCGTTGTCGCGCTTGCGGTCGCCATGCTGGTGGAGCGCGGCACGCTCGACTATGCAGCGCCGGTGGCGCGCTATTGGCCGGAGTTTGCCGCCAATGGCAAGCAGCACATCACACTGGACCAGGTGATGTCGCACCAGGCTGGCCTGGACGGATTGCCGGTGCCGCTTTCGGACGCCCAGCGATTTGCCTGGCATCCGGTGGTCGAGGTGCTGGCGGCGATGAAGCCCAACTGGGAGCCGGGCAGCGCCTGTGTCTACCACGCGGAAACCTTCGGCTACCTGGCCGGAGAACTGGTGCGCCGGGTCGACGGACGCAGCATCGGCACGTTCGTGGCGCAAGAGATCGCCGAGCCGCTGACGCTGTCGTTCTATTTCGGCCTGCCCGCGGCGCAGGATCACCGGGTGTCCGAGATATCGGCCAGCGACAAGGCCTACGACTGGGTCAGACAGGGCGCGACCAGTGCGTATCCCCATGCCTACCGCAACCAGACGTTTTCTGCGACGGCGCCCAATGACCGCGCCTGGCGGGGGGCGGAAATGCCGGCGGGCAATGGCCAGGGTGATGCACGCTCGCTAGCCAAGGTTTATGGTGCGCTCGCCGCCGGCGGCATGGTCGACGGACATCAGCTGCTGTCGTCACGCACCTTGGCACGGGCCGTCGCCGAGCGTTTCAACGGGGTCGATGCCGGCTCGGGTGCGCCCACTGTATTTGGCGCCGGGTTTCGCATCGGCGCGGTTGGATTCGGCCCGCATGTCGGGCCTGGACATTTCGGCCATACCGGTTGGGGCGGCTCCGTGGCTTTTGCCGACCCGTCCCGCAGCCTGGGATTTGCCTATGTCACCAACCGCATGCTCGGCTTTGACGATGGGGTCGATCCCAGGCGCCATCGGTTGCTGGACGCGGTCTACGCAGCCTTGTAACGGTGCCGCATCCGTGGCCTGCGATTCAAGAGAAAACGCCGGGCCGCTCCCAAGTTTTCTGGCACCCCCTCGGGGGGCCTGGCGCAGCCAGGGCTGGGGGCGCTTCTAAGAAAACGCCGGGCCGCTCCCAAGTTTTCTGGCACCCTCTCGGGGGGCCTGGCGCAGCCAGGGCTGGGGGCGCTCAAGGGCCGCCACGCGCCCCTACCAGGCGCGTTCGCCGCGCTGCAAGGTCCGGTGCGCGAGCACAAATGCAGCCGCATTCCAGCTTTGCCCGGCCATGCCCATGGGCGCGAGCGTGCGCCCATGGAACCATTCGGTGAAGCGCCAGTTATCCAGCGCGTTGACCAGCGCCAGTTCGGCCAGCTGGTGCCAGGCCCGTTCGGTCTGGCCTTGCTGCGCCAGCGCCATGACCCAGAATCCGCCCACGAAAGGCCAGATGCCACCGTTGTGGTACTGATGCATCAGGTTTTGCTGGTGGCGCGCCATGTAGGGCCGCCACAGCGGGTTCTGGCGCGTCATCGGATGCAGCGTCACCCGCACCGGATAGGGATCGTGCGCATGCGCCGCGGTGATGGTCTGCACGATACGCCGGCTGAGCGATTCGGTGGCCACGCCGCTCAATACGGCCAGCACATTGCCGAATACGTCACCCTCGTCGCCAACGAAGGACAGGTTGACGAAGCTCAGGTACAAGCCCGGATCGCGGCGGCCGCGGCGCGCGTAGTGCCTCAGCAGCCGGGCGCGATGGTATTCGGGCAGGTCGCGCTGGAACGGGTTGAACAGGTGGTTGAAGTGGTAGGCGGTGGCGTCCGGATCAGCCAGCGCAAAGCGCCGCTTGACCTCGACCCACAGCGCATTGGTGTACAGCACATAACCCGAGCGCGGCATGATGTCGGCCCAGTCGCTGGCCTCGTTTTGCTGCAGCAACCGGAAGTGCTGGTGTTCCTGCGCCAGCAGCCACTGGATCGCCAGGGCCACCTGCGGTTGCCAGCGTGTGGCGCCCGCCGTGCCGTACCGACGCGCATGGTCAACGCCGATCAGCCACCACAGCGTCGCGTCGATACAGCCCAAGTACCAGAAGTCGGCGCCACGGCCATCGGGGTCGACGTATTTGGGGATCTGGCCATTGCCGGCCTGATCCCGCGCCAGCGCATCCAGGCTGTCGATCGCGCCTTGTTCCAGTTCCGGGTCTTTGCTGCCGCACATTGCCAGCACGCAGACGGCGGCGTCGCGGCCGAAGATGCGGGTGTAGCGACGCGCCTGGGCGGCCTCGGTGCGGGACGCCGCGAGGATGCCGTGGGCACTCAGATTGCGCTTGAGCAGGGCCAGGCTGGCGTGCGCGCAGGTATCGATGGCCGAGGTCTGGGCTGGGGTGATGGAGGGTGGCGGCATGGGTCCGGGCGCCAGGCAGCGCTGAAATCCGGCATTCTGGCAGAACTCCGGCCCGCGCGAGGCCAAGCATGGCCGTTCGTGGCCGGTTGCGTTCTGCTGTCACTGGCCGGGGACCGGGACCGGTCGACGTGGCGTGGTCAGTGCCTGCCCTTGAGCATCTCGCCAGTGATCAGCTCCCAGTGCGCCTTCTCCACAGGCGTGATCGATAGTCGGTTGCCCCGGCGCAGCAGGATCATGCCTGCCAGCGCCGGCGTATCGCGCAGCTCCGGCAGGCCCAGCAAGCGGGTCTTGCGCATCGCCTGCACGTTCACCAACAGCCAGCGCGGCACGTCTGGATCGGATTTCGGATCGACATAGTCCAACCGTGGGTCAAACTGGGTTGGGTCGGGTCGCGCGCCGGAGGCGACCTGCGCGATACCTGCGATGCCGGGTTCTGGGCAACTCGAGTGGTAGAACAGCACCCCGTCGCCGATCCGCATCTGGTCGCGCATGAAATTGCGGGCCTGGTAGTTGCGCACGCCGGTCCAGGGGACAGTCTGCTTCGGCGCCGCCATCGCGTCATCGATCGAGCATTCATCGGGTTCGGATTTCATCAGCCAGAATCGGGTCATGGGCAGGCCAGGGTTGCGGGCCGCCGGTGGCGACCATGGAGTGGCAATGGCGCTTCATCGTGCAATGCAAACCCAATGCAGGGCGATGGGAATGGCCGGGCCGTTGGCGACACGCTGCCTGGGCCCCCCGTTGCGCGCCGCCCTGAGTAGGCGCCATCATGGCATGTGCCCGAACCCGACGATCGGGGTTGCACTCATCAGGCATCCTCCATGCTGCGCATTGCGGAATTCGCCCTTGGGAACGGCCCGGCGGCGCTCATCCCGCACAGCAATGTACCAGCGGCCTTGCCCGTCTTTCCTCAGGCAACCGAAACTGGTTTGTCCGCAGTCCGGATATCGAAGTCGCTTGCATCGTGGCGCTCGGCGAGCTGGCTAGACGGCTCGCCCCAGGTCCGGTTGACCATGCGGCCGCGCTTGACGGCTGGCCTTGTTGCGATCTGGTTGGTCCAGCGCTGCACATGCTTGTATTCCTGTACTTGCAGGAACTCGCCGGCGCTGTACAGCAAACCTTTGGCCAGTGCACCATACCATGGCCAGACGGCGATATCGGCGATGGTGTAGTCATCGCCCGCCAGATAGACGTTGCCGGCGAGGTGGCGGTCGAGCACGTCAAGCTGGCGCTTGACCTCCATCGCGTAGCGGTTGATCGGGTATTCCATCTTGCTCGGTGCATAGGCATAAAAGTGGCCGAATCCGCCGCCGAGGAAGGGCGCGGCGCCCATCAGCCAATGGAGCCAGGACAGGCATTCGGCCCGGGTGGCCCGGCCGGTCGGCAGCAGGGCGCCGAATTTTTCGGCCAAGTACTGCAAAATGGCGCCGGACTCGAACACCCGGACCGGTGCGGGTTCGCTGCGGTCGAGCAGCGCCGGGATCTTGGAGTTCGGATTGACCTGCACGAAGCCGCTGCCGAACTGCTCGCCGTCGTTGATCTTGATCAGCCAGGCATCGTATTCGGCGCCGGCATGGCCCAGTGCCAGCAGTTCTTCCAGCATCACCGTGACCTTCACGCCATTGGGCGTGCCCAACGAATACAACTGTAGCGGATGGCGCCCAACCGGCAGTTCCTTGTCGTGGGTGGGTCCTGCGATCGGCCGATTGATGGCGGCGAACTTGCCGCCGCTTTCCTTGTCCCAGGTCCAGATGGCAGGTGGTGAGTAGATGGATGAATCCGGCATGTGGGGGCTTCCGTAGTCACGTGGGCGCACGCAGAACCGGCGACGCCCAAGCAGCGACAGACTGTAATGGAATTGCCTGGCGTGCGCCGGCATGCGGTTTCTGACCCGGTAGGCCCGAAGCGGGCGCGCTGACAGGTAGCGTCGGTGTGCGTCGCGCGCCCGGATGCCGCGTTCAACTACGCTGGCGGCTGCTCCACCCGACCACGCCCAGACCGAGCAATACCATCGCCCAGATCTCGGGCTCGGGCACGGCGGCGGGGCTGGCATAGATGAAGTCGTCCATCACGACGATGTCGGTCGTCTCGTTGGCACGCACGCCATTGGCCAGGATGAAATTGTCGGATGTCGTGATGCGCACACTGGCAATGCGCTCACCGGCGTTGGCCAGGCCGCCCAGAAAGGTCAGGCCCTGGTTGCCGGCGACCAGCCCGTTGCGGCTGAAGATCAGGTTGTTGCCCAGGTCGAAGAACTCCATCTTGGTGAATACCTGGTCGGTGTTGTCCTCCAGGTCGACAAAGATCGCGCCGAACGCACTGGTCGTGGCAACGGTGCTGGTACCCGGCACGAAGAAATGGATGTCCGTCGTGCGCCCGCCGACCAAGGCGAACAGGCGCTGCGTGCTGAAGGCCTGGAAGTCGCCCGGAAAGCCGAACAGTGTCGATGTCGGCGGCACAAGGCCGGCGTTGGCACTGAGCATGAAGCCGGTCCCGTCGGTGCTGCTGAACACCGCGCCACGCGGTGAATTGGTGTTGAAGAAGTTGGCCGGCATCAGGTTGGGGGCGGAAAATGCATCGGGCACGCCATCCCAGTTGATCTCGCGGCGCAGGTTACCGAAATTGCCGTTGGGGCCGGCGAGGGCGCCGCCACCGATCGCGGAGCGAAAGTCATCGCGCACCGATGTGATCGATGCCGGGGTCGACCCGGCGCCTTCAAATACCGTGAAACCGGCCAGCGCGTTGCCGCAGGCGAACACCATCACCGGTATTGCGATTGCACGCCAGCGTGACAAGGAGTGCCACGGCGTGGTGACGGAAATGGCGGCGTGGTTGGATCGGAGCGGCATGCTTTTCTCCCTGTTTCTGGTTGGCAGGCACATGCCTGTGAGGCAGATTTTTGGTCGAAATCCGGTCAAAGTCAATGCGCCGGTCGGACTACTGACATGCGCCGGAAGGACTACGCGGTGCGCCGGCTGCTTGCGTCAGTTCTCGAACAGCAGCGCGGCGTTGTCTGTGTACCGGGCCACCTTGTCCGGGTCGAGTTCGACACCGAGCCCGGGCAATTCGGGGATATGGAGGTAGCCTTCGCCGTCGAGCGCAAAAGGCTCGCACAGGATGCCGTCCACATACGGGCTGCCGCCGATGAACTCGACCAGGTCGGTATCCGGAAAGGCACTGGCCAGTTGCAGGTCGGCCGCGACGCCGAGCGCGGTGTTCCAGCCGTGGCCGATGTATTTGACGCCGAAATCATGCGCCATCCAGGCGATACGGCGCTGCTCGCTGATACCGCCGACCTTGGTCACGTCGGGTTGCACAATATCGAACGCGCCGCGCACCAGCCAGGGCAGAAAACTCTGGCGCCGGGTCAGCACCTCGCCGCCGGCAATCGGCACCGGGCTGGCGCGGCGCAGGTGGCAGTAGTCGTCGATCGCGTCGGGTTTGAGTGCTTCCTCGAACCAGCCGACCTCGTGTTCGGCCAGCATGTCGGCGGTGCGCATGGCCCATTTGAGGCCATGCGGCCAGTGTGCGTCGCTGGCGCCGGCGTCAACCAGCAACTTGGCGTCCGGTCCGGCGGCGTCGCGCGCCGCGCGCACGATGGCAGCGTCGAGCTGGTGGTCCATGGCCCGGCCGAACGGCCCCCAACCGATCTTGAAAACCTTGAATCCTTGCTTGCGGTAGCCGGTGATGACGTCGAACATCTCCTTGGGCTGTTCCATCAGCAGCGAGCAATACGGTTGCACCCGCTGGCGGTAACAGCCTCCGAGCAGCCGCGCCACCGGCATGCCGGTGGCCTTGCCCGGGATGTCCCACAACGCAATGTCGATGCCGCTGATGGTGTGCGTCAGGCTACCGCCGCGGCCCATCCAGAAGCTGTTCTGGTGCAGCTTTTCGGTGACGCGTTCGGGTTCGAGCGCGTTCTCGCCCAGGAACAGCGGCTCGAGCACCTTGAGTGCGGCCTGTACCAGTCGCCCGTCGGTGAACACACTGCCGCAACCGTTGATGCCGGCATCGGTATGCACTGCCACCTACGCATGGATCGAATCCTGCGGCTTGATCTCGGCCGACCAGCCACCCTTGGGACTTTCGCCGGTCAGCGCGACGCTGGTGATGGAGCGGATCCTGATGGGGGGCAGGCTGGTAGTGTGCGCGTGGGGTGAGGGCATGGCTGGACTTCAGGGTAGGACGGCGGCCCGCTGCTTGTCGGCGCGGCGCTCGGCGATGATTTTTTCCAGGTCGACCTTGTGGATCTCGACGTCGATGTGGTCGCTGATTGCGCGCGCCATGTCGGCCACCTTGCCCGAACGGAACACCCGGATCAGTTCCCAGTGCTCCTCGACGATGGACGCCATCGGCTTGCCCAGCGCGGACAGGCCGAAGATGATGGTCATCTGACGCGCCAGCATCTCCCACATGTCGCTGAGTACCGCATTGCCGGCGTAGCTGCACAGCGTGCGGTGGAAGCGGGTGTCGGCGGTCGCAAAGCCGAACACCTCGTTGCGTTCGGCCATGATCTCCATATCGTGCACGATGGCCTCGAGTTCGAACAGGTGCGCGCCGTCGTTGAGCTTGAGCCGGATGGCGCGGGTCGTGGCGGTGGTTTCGAGTGCCACCCGCACCTCGATCAGCTGGTCGATGCGGTCATGGGTGACCGGTGTCAGCCGGATCCCCTTATACGGCTCGTTGACGACGATGCCCTGGCTCTCGAGCACCCGCAGCGCCTCGCGTACCGGTACCCGGCTGACGCCGAGTTGCTCGGCCAGATCGGATTCGATGATGCGGTCGCCCGGCAGGATCAGCCCTTCGGAGGCGCCGGCAACCAGCGCATCAATGACCTGGTGCACCAGCGTGCGAGGCTGCAGTTTGATGAAGGTCTGGGCCGGTGCGGGCAGCGCCGGGTCAACCAGATGCAGTGCATTTATGCGGTCCTTGGTCATCTGAAGATTGTGAACGACCCGCGCGACATTCCCGCGATCGCGGCCGATGTGGCCTACAACAGCATGGGCGTGCTGCAGGCCGCGCATACGTTCTCGGGTATCGAGATGGCGCTGTGGGACATCCTGGGCAAGGCCCGCGGTGAGCCGGTCTGGAAGTTGCTCGGCTACACGCGCAGCCATGCCAAGACACCGTATGCGTCACTGCTGTTCGGCGATGACGCGCAGCAGACGCTGCAGCGCGCGCGCGACGCGATGGCGCGCGGCTTCTCGGCGGTCAAGTTCGGCTGGGGCCCGATCGGGCGCGGCACGGCTGCACAGGATGCGGCGCATTTCATGGCGGCGCGCGAAGCGATCGGCCGGGACGGTATCCTGCTGGTCGATGTCGGTCAGATCTTTGTCGACGACGTCGAACGCGCGGCCGAGCGTCTGGACGCACTGGAGGCTGCGCGCGCCACCTGGCTCGAGGAGCCGTTCCATTCCAGCGCGCTGCAGGAATACGCTGCGCTGGCGCGCCGCTGCGGTACCGTGCGGCTCGCCGGCGGCGAGGGTGCGCATAATTTTTCGATGGCACGGCATCTGATCGACTACGGCGGCATCGGCTACGTGCAGATCGATTGCGGCCGCATCGGCGGCATTGCTCCGACCAAGCAGGTCGCCGACTACGCGGCGGCGCGGGGCGTCACCTATGTCAACCACACTTTCACCTCGCACCTGGCGCTGAGCGCCTCGCTACAGCCTTTTGCCGGACTGCAAGAGCACCGCCTCTGCGAGTTTCCTGCCGCACCCAAGGCGTTGGCAGTGGAACTGACATACAACCACCTGGAACGGGACGCGTCCGGAAGCATCCGCGCGCCCGACGCACCGGGTCTGGGCATCATGATCAATGCCTCGGCGGTGCGCCGCTACCAGGTGGATACCGAGATCCGGGTGGCAGGGCGAACCCTGTACCGTTCGCCGGAATTTGCCGGCTGAAGCGCCGTGTCCGAATGGAGCGTCAACACCGTGTCACCTGGCACGGTGGACAGCATGTTCCCGGTGCGCAATGGTGAGCGTGGAGCCGAAAATGACGGCCGCCCCGATCCAGACCCAGCGGTCGGGGACTTCACCGAACAGGGCATAGGCCAACACAGCGACGAATGGCAGTCGGGCAAACTCCAGCGGCAGAATCGCGGACGCATCGGCCAGCGCGAAGGCGCGCGTGAAACACAACCATCCCGCTGTTCCGAGCAGCCCCAGGCAGACCAGCAGCATCAGGTTACCCGACGAAGGCGTCGTCCAGACCAGCGCCGCCGGCAGCGCGGTCAGGATCGAGATGAACAGGCTTTGATAGAAAACGATGGTGGTGGTGGGCACGGTTGCCGACAGGTGCTTGATCAGCACCGTCACACCGGCGAAGGTAATGGTCGATGACAGCACCAGAGCGGCGCCCAGGCTGAACGGCACCGAGCCGGGTCTGAGCACGATCAGCACTCCGGCAAACCCTACGGCGATGGCGAACCATCGCCGTACCGGCACCTTTTCGCGCAGAAACAATGCGGCGGCGATAGTGCCGAACAACGGTGTGGCAAAGGTTAGCGCCGAGGCGTCGTTGAGCGGCATCACCGACAGCCCGTAGAAAAATGCCAGCATCGACAGCAGATGCAAGACGCCCGAGCAAGCCAGAGGCGCAATGGCGCCTGTGCGCGGCAGGGTTCGCGTGCTCCACAACACCAGCGCCGCCACGCTGACAAAACCAAAGAAGCAGCGGAAGAAGGCGATCTCGAACGGGTGGATGCCGCTGTCCGCAAGCAGCCTGATCAAGGTGTTCTGCACCGCGGTCATCGCGGTCGCAGCGAGCATCAGCAAGATCGCCTGCTGCGCCGGACGAAGCGGTGTGCTCTTCATCAGGCCGCCGTAAGGGCAGACACCGTACAGCCGCCCACTGTGCAGGCCTGCCTCCGGTTCACGTCGACGGCCCTCGCCCATCGCGGTGGTATCTGGTCAGGATGCCCCCACGACATGGAATCTCTCTGTCAGGTTTCACTGCGAGAGAGCGTCAGACCAGTCGTTGCCCGCTGCCGGCGTCGAACAGGTGGGCCCGTTTGGCGTCCGGCCGCAACCGGATCGCGGCGCCGGGCTGAAAATCGTGGCGTTCACGGAACACGCCGGTGAGTTCAACGCCGCCGATCTTGGTGAATATCTGGGTGTCGGCTCCAGTGGGTTCCACCACGATCACTTCGGTGGCCAGTCCGTCCTGGTCCTGGACCAGATCGATGTGCTCGGGCCGCGTGCCGTACACCACGCCCTGGCCCTCGCTGGCGCGCGCATGCACGGGCATGGGCAGCGCCGCACCACCGGCAAGGACCACTTGTGCGCCGCGTACGACGCCGGGCAGAAAGTTCATGGACGGAGAGCCGATGAAACCCGCGACGAATTGGTTGGCGGGCTGGTCATACAGTTGCAGCGGCGTGCCGATCTGCTCCACCTTGCCATCGCGCAACACGACGATCTTGTCGGCCATGGTCATGGCCTCGATCTGGTCATGCGTGACATAGATGGAAGTGGTCTTCAGGCGCTGGTGCAATTCCTTGATTTCGGTGCGCATGGACACGCGCAATTTGGCGTCCAGATTGGACAGGGGTTCGTCAAAAAGAAACACCTGCGGGTCGCGCACAATGGCCCGACCCATGGCCACGCGTTGTCGTTGCCCGCCCGAGAGCTGCCGCGGCAGGCGGTCCAGCAGGCCATCAAGGCCCAATATGCCGGAGGCCTTGGCCACGCGCTGCGCAATGCCTGCCTTGTCCATCTTGGTCAACATGAGCGAGAAAGCCATGTTGTCACGCACCGTCATGTGTGGGTACAACGCATAGTTCTGGAACACCATGGCAATGTCGCGCTCCTTGGGCGCGATGTCGTTGACTACCCGCTCGCCGATGGAGATGGTGCCGTCCGGAATCTTCTCCAGGCCTGCCACCATGCGCAGCAAAGTGGATTTTCCGCAACCCGAAGGACCCACCAGCACACAGAACTCGCCATCGGCGATCGCGATCGAAACGCCCTTGATGACGTGGTTCTGGCCAAAATACTTGTGTACCTTGTCAATCGTGACATGTGCCATGCAGATCCCTTTCTGGCGCGCGCTTTCACGCTTCGAGAGTGGTTGCGAAATCGGGCTTCTGACCCGGGGCGGGCGAATACCCGAAATCGCCACGCGCGATCAGCGCCTGCACGCCGCCATGGCGTTCGATCTTGGCCTTCTGGTCGGCAAATGCGCGGGCGTTCACCGCCTCGGGGTCGACAATCCTGCGCAACTCGGCCTCCATCAAGGCCAGCGTAGGGGAATGCGCTGCATCACCGGCGAGATCGTGGGTTTCGCCGGGATCGACCTGCAGGTCGAACAGCTCGGGCGCATAACCCACATGGTGGATGTATTTCCAGCGGCCTTTGCGCACCATGTACATCGCGGTGATCGAACCCGCGGCATGGTACTCACCAAAAGCCACGCGTTCGGGCTGGTCCTGTTGCGCGAGGTCCACCAGCGAGCGGCCGGGCAGGGCCTGCTCGGCGGCATCCAGCGCCAGGCCCACGCCTTGCACGATGGTGGGATAGACGTCCACCAGCGTGACCGGTGTCGGTGAGCCCCGGCCCCTCGGAATGCCGGGTCCTGCAATGATCAGGGGAACGGCAGCTGCCTCTTCGTAATGCACCGACTTGCCCCACAACCTGCGGTTGCCCAGATTGTCGCCATGGTCGGAGGTATAGATCACGCGGGTGTTGCCCTCCAACCCGTTGCTTTCCAGCGCGGCCAGTACCTGTCCGATGTTGTCATCCAGGAAGCTGACCATGCCGTAATACGCAGCCAGCGCGATCCTGACCTTTTCCGGTGAGAAGCTGTCGTCGTAGTTCATGCAGCGCTTGAGCGCTGCAAGCACTGGATGGGTTGGTGCATGTTCGGCGCCGTACAGGCGCGGCATGGGTACGGAGTCGAGCGGGTACATGTCGTAGAACTGCTGAGGCGCTACCAGTGGAAAGTGAGGCTTGACGAACGACACGAACAGGCACCACGGCTTGTCCTGCTTTTTCGCCCGGTGCGTCAACCAGTGGATGGCGCCGTCGCGGATGTTGCGGTCGTACCTGGCATAGGTCGATTCGCCGGGGCCGGCCGTTGCGGCCAGGTCTGCCGTGCCGCCGCGCGCCGCCGGTTCCGGCGCGCGTATCAGGCCCAACAGGTCGCCCTGGCCATCGACCACATGCAGGGGTATCACCTCGTCGACGAAGCCGTTGTCGTCCTTGTCGCTGCGAAAGTGGAGTTTGCCGATCGACATGGTGTAGTGGCCGGCG
>JAYUQC010000026.1:0-46549 GCA_043759735.1 Rhodoferax sp. | reverse complement strand
AAGGTCTCGGTGATCCGGTCCAGCATGATGGCCAGCAGCACCACTGCCAGGCCGGACTCGAATCCCAGCCCGATATCGAGCCGCTGAATGCTGGCCAGCACGTCGTTGCCCAGTCCGCCGGCACCCACCATCGAGGCGATGATGACCATCGACAGGGCCATCATGATGGTCTGGTTCACGCCGGCCATGATGGACGGCATCGCGCCCGGAATCTGCACCTTGAGCAGCACCTGCATCGGGGTGCAGCCAAAGGTGATGCCGGCCTCGACCTGCTCCTTGTTGACCTGGCGAATGCCCAGGTTGGTCAGGCGAACCACCGGCGGCATCGCGAAGATGACGGTGGCCAGCACGCCGGGCACGCGGCCCAGCCCGAACAGCATCGCGGCCGGTATCAGGTACACAAATGCCGGCATGGTCTGCATGAAATCGAGCGTCGGGCGCACCACGGCGGCGACCCGGTCGCTCTTGGCCATCCACACGCCCAGCGGCAGCCCGATCAGCAGGCTGATCAGCGTGGCGGCGGTGATCAGGGCCAGCGTGACCATCGTCTGCGGCCAGAAGCCAGTGCCGATGATGACGACAAAGCATGCCGCACAGAACAACGCAAATTTCCAGCCCACGCGCCAGAAGCCGGTCCCGATGAAGAGGGCCGCAATCAGCCATCGCGGCGCGGCCAGCAGCAACGATTCAACCGACTCGGTCAGCGCCTCGACGCTGGCGCCCAGGCGCGCGAGTGTGCCGGCATCATTCTCGATCAGCAGGCTGAGCGTAGCATCGACCCATTCACCGAGCGGCAGGAATTCATCCATGCGAAGCCTCCTCCTGTGCAAATCTTTCCAGCAACATGGTTTGCGTCACCACGCCCAGGCAGATGCCGGTGTCGTCCACCACCGGCACCGGCGCGTCGGATGCAACGACGCGGCCGATCAGGCGGTTGAGTTCCAGCGAATGGGCAACCGGCGCCGCGTCGGGCAGCAACGCGGCGGCCAGGCCCGTGGCTGCGTCGTCGCGCGCCATTTGCAGTGAATCGCGCGACACCATGCCCTGCAACCGGCCCTGGCCATCGAGCACCAGTCCATACTGGCTGCCCGCTTGGCGCAGGCGCTGCAAGCCCTGCACCAGATCGGCGGCGCCGTCGGGGCCGCTGTGCAGTGACGGCAATCCGTCGGCCCGCGCGATGTCACGCGCCAACAGATATTTCTTCACGTCCACGCCCTTGAAGAAGGCCTCGACATAGGCATCGCCCGGATGGCGCAGGATTTCGTCGGGCGCGCCGATCTGCACGATGGCGCCGCCTTTCATGATCGCGATCCGGTCACCGATGCGAAACGCCTCGTCCAGGTCATGCGACACGAAGATGATGGTGCGCTGCTGTTCGCGCTGCAATTGCAGCAGCAACTCCTGCATCTCGGTGCGCTTGAGCGGGTCGAGCGCGGAAAACGCCTCGTCCATCAGCATCAGCGTCGGGTCCACCGCCAGCGCCCGGGCCAGGCCCACGCGTTGCTGCATGCCACCCGAGAGTTCGTCCGGCCGTTTGTGGGCAAAGGCCGTCAGCCCGACCTGTTCGAGCACCTCCATCGACCGCCGCTCGCGGGTGCGGCGGTCCACGCCGGCCACTTCGAGTCCGAACGCGGTGTTGCGCAGCACCGTCAGGTGGGGCAGCAAGGCGAATGACTGGAACACCATCGCCAGATCCTTGCGCCGCAATTCCACCAGTTCGCGTTTGCCCATGGCCGCCACGTCGCGCCCCCCGACCAGCACCTGGCCATGGGTCGGCTCGACCAGGCGGTTGAGCAGGCGAATCAGGGTCGACTTGCCCGAACCGGACAGCCCCATCAATACAAAAACCTCACCTTCACGGACCGAGAAGTTGGCGTCCTGCACACCGACCACCTGTCCGGTCTGGCGAAAAATGGCGTCCTTGTCCAGGCCCTGGCGCAGCATGTCCATGGCCTGCTGCGGCCGCGGTCCGAATACCTTGTGCAGGTTCTTCACCACTACCTTGTCTGTCATGGCGGCTCCTGTGCCAAGGTCGGTGCGCGACGTCGGCGCCCGGTCATACGGTGTTTGCCAAAAGCTGCGCGCCGGCGCTAATCGCGCTGCGCAAACACGGTCAGGACACCGGTGTAGCCGTACAAATGGTGGCGGGCAATCTCGCCGCCGGCAAAAAATCCAACCAGTGGGACGTCACCCAGCGCGCGGCGCACGATCTGCAATTCGGCGCTGGGCCCGCCAAAATGCGGCCCGCCGCGACCGGAGCAACTGACGTACACCGCGCCGGCGATACCACGGGCCGGGTGGGGCGCGGCCTCGGCGCCGGAAGCGGCCAGCGCGGTGGCCGTCTCCACGGTCAACTCCAACGGTTCGAGTTCTTCGCGTATTTCGGCGCAGATACGGATCAGGTCGGAGCGCGCCGCCTGCATGTTGCGCTGGCAAAAAGCCAGTTGCACGCCGTTGGCCACCTGGTCGGAAATGGCGATGCCGCGCCGGGCCGGGTCCAGTCCGATGATGTGGCGCACGATCACGTCGCTGCCAAAATTGCCACCGCGCCCAAGGGCCTGCGCACCATCGGCGGCCGCGCCGCGCACCAGGCCCACCAAGGTGGCGCGGATCGCGGCCAACGCGGCCTCCGGGCGGCCCAGTGTTACATCGAGTTCGCGCATCAGCACATCGAGCGCCGGCTCACCGTCGATCGCCACGACCAGGTTCTGGTCCGCCTCGGTAACGGTGCGAAAACCCGAGATCGGCTGGCAACCCTGGGTGACCCGCGACACCAGATGCACATCGGGGCCAAACCCAACCCCGCTAAGCCCGCCGCTGAAAACCCCGCGTGCCAGACCCTGGCCCCGTATATTGCCGTCACCGGCGCTCGCAAACTGGACGGTCTGGCCCCGGCTGGCCGACAAACCACCAAACAGATAGCCTGACGCGGTGCGGGTCGCCATTTCCTGCACCAATTCGGCCAGGTCATGGGTGGCGGGGTCGACATGCACCAGCGCGGTATGCGCCTCGAATCCCAGACCCAACGGCGCAACGCCGGAAAAAACCCGGTACTGGTCGCTTGGCAATTCGCACAACATGACGGCCATCGCCGGCTCGTCGAAATATTCGACATTGCTCGCCGACACGCCGACCCCGACCGTACCCGACCAGTCGGTCACGCCCGGCAATTCGGCGCTGAGGTGGTCAAGAATGTCCTGGGCCGCTCCGGAGTAGTGGTCCGTGATGTATAGCAAGGCCAGCGTGGGCGCCTTTGCATAACCCGGCAGCGCCATCTGCGCGCGCAGTTGCGCCAACACCAGACCGGCAGCCATGCCCCACTGTGGATGCGTGGCGTGCCCGTGCGGGAACAGGGGCATCAGGGCTTGCTCCGGCGCACCGTCTTGCGCGCTGTCTTGCGCGCGCCGACGGCTTTCTTGCCCGCCTTCATCACCTCCTTGGCCAGTCCCGCCCCCATGTTGCGGGTCGCATCGACGGCAGTCTTGCGCGTTGCGTCCTGCATCGCGCTGGCGGCGATCTGCTGGAACTGCTGTGTCAGCGAATTCCACAATTGCAGCGGATCGACCAGGCTGGCGATCCCGCCCGACGCCATGTTCTTCTTGGCGCCCGCTTTCGCGACGCCGCTCACCGCAGAGGCCGCACTCGAAATCGTCCTGGCCGTGCTCGCGGCCCGCTCCGTCGCCATTTGCACGCCGCTGGCCACCGAGTCGGCCGCCTTGAGTTTGAACGCGTTGGCTACATCGCCGATATTAAAGTTCATGCCCTTGAGCGTTGCCAGCGTCATTTTCTGCACTTCCAGCGCCTGGATCGTCGCGCCCAGCGCGCGCGAATTTTGTTCCAGCCAGAAATGGACGGCGCGCAGTTCCTCGATCCGCTTTTCGAGTTCCTCGACGTTCAGCGACGGTGATACCCAGTTCGCCAGATTGGGAATCTGCGGTATCGACTGGGTCGCGCCCTTGGCCAGGTTTTGCAGAAAATCAAAGCCTGGCACGAATTTGCCAAAGCCATTGCCGTTTGTGTCGCCCATGGTGTCTCCTGGATGCCTGGCCGCGATTGGCCCGCCGACAGCTTACCGCAATGCACCGGCGCTGGCGACAATTCGGCGCTGGCCCGCAAGGCGCCGCGCGGGCCAGCGCCTGCGCAGTCCACGCGAAACAACAATCCGCGTCGCTCCGATTGCGGCAGCTGCAGTCCGCGTATAGTGATTGCATCGTCCCCGATCCGTTGCGTGACGGTCGCCATCCGGCCGCGCGGCCGGTGGCGTCTGCCTGTCGGGAGCGGGACCAGTTGACCGGCGTCAAGGGTTTGGCGCATGTAGCGCCGCATGATGCAGACATCCTATTTGGCGAGGTATTCCATGGACAAGAACCAGATGCAGGCATTCAAGCAGCAGTTGCAGCAACAACGCCAGGCACTGCTCGAACAATTGGCTCGCTTGCGGGGCGGCGACGTCGACCGTAGCACCGCGTCGGCCGAACACTTCGGGCTTATCGAGGATTCGCGGGCGCAGGTTGCGACCGACCGCGAGATGGAGTTCGCAATGGATGAGCATGAAACGGCCGCGATTCGCACCATCGACCTGGCACTCAAGCGCATGGACGCCGGCGTGTATGGCGACTGCATGGATTGCGGCGTCGAAATCCCGATCCAGCGCCTGCAGGCATCACCGCAGGCGCTGCGCTGCATCTCCTGCCAGGAGAAACTGGAGCACGTCAAGCCAACGGCTTGAGCCTTGCGCCGGCGCGCCTGAACGGCGCCAGTTGTCCGGCCGAAAAACGCCGGGATCGGTCCGCAAACGGATACCATCGCGGTGCCTGCGCCATGTCCTATATGTTCATCGGCGACGCTTTTCTGCGGGTGATGAACCTCAGAGGCCTGTCGCTGCAGATCGCCGGCGGCGTGATCCTGTTCCTGATCGCCCTGCGCATGGTTTTCCCCAATCCGCAGGAGCCCGAATCGGCCATCGCCGGTGAGCCTCTGATCGTTCCGCTGGCAGTTCCGGCGCTGGCCGGGCCATCGGCCCTGGCCACGGTCATGCTGCTGGTGTCGGAGGCGCCCGAGCGCCGGCTGGAATGGATCGCCGCGCTCAGCGTCACGATGCTGGTGTGCGCCATCGTGCTGGTGCTGGCCGAACGCATCCAGAAAGTGCTGGGCGAACGCTTCGTGATCGCGGTCGAGCGGTTGATGGGGTTGATCCTGGTGGCGGTGGCAGTTGAGATGCTGCTCCGCGGGATCAAGCAATTCATCGTTCAGCTACCGTAGCGGGCACAGGCCGCAAGGCCTCCCCTGCAACGCACATCCGCGCACGCAAACCAACCCGTCATCCTGGCCCAGCGCCTGCCGCAAGCCACACGCGCAGGCAAACCGTGCTGGGCCTTGCCGGGTCTTGCATCAGCGAGGCTGGTCAACGTGGCGCGACCACCGTCTGGTCGATCGCCCCAAACACCGAGTGCCCGTCGCGCCCCTTCATTTCGATCCGTATCGTGTCGCCATAACGCATGAATTCGGTCGACGGCCTGCCGTCCTGGATGGTTTCGATCGCGCGTTTTTCGGCGATGCAGCTGTAGCCCCGGGGCCAATCCGTGCGGCCCTTGGCCTCGACGCCCTTATTGCTGACGGTCCCGCTGCCGATGATCGAGCCGGCGCGCACATTGCGGGTCTTGCACAGGTGGGCGATCAGCTGTCCGAAATGGAAAGTCATCTCCGGGCCGGTGTCGCACATTCCCACCTTGCGGCCGTTCCAGATCGATTGCAGCACCAGGTTGAGTCGGCCCTTGCTCCAGGCATCGCCGAACTCGTCCAACGTCACCGCCACCGGGCTGAACGCGGTGGCCGGCTTGCTTTGCAGAAATCCAAAGCCCTTGGCCAGCTCGCCAGGTACCAGGTTGCGCAGACTGACATCGTTGACCAGCATGGCCAGGCGGATGCCGTCCAGTGCGCGCTCGGGCGTGGCGCCCATCGGCACGTCACCGGTGATAACGGCAATTTCTGCCTCGAAATCAATGCCGAACGATTCCGAGGCGCACACCACGTCGTCACACGGTCCGATGAAATCATCGCTGCCGCCCTGGTACATCAGCGGGTCGGTGTAGAAGGACTCTGGCACCGCGCTATCGCGTGCCGCCCGCACCAGTTCCACATGGTTCAGATAGGCCGAGCCATCGGCCCACTGGTAGGCCCGCGGCAACGGCGCCATGCACTGGCGCGGGTCGAACCCAAACGCATGCCGGGCCTTGCCCTGGTTCAGCGTGTCGTACAGGTCCTGCAGCTGCGGCGACAAGAAGTTCCAGTCGTCCAGCACCGATTGCAGGCGGTCGGCAATGCCGGTCGCATAATGCGCGGTGCCGAGGTCGCGCGAGACGACGACCAACTGGCCGTCGCGCGAACCGTCTTTGTAGGTGGCAAATTTCATGGATGCGGTGGGAGTGATCCGGTCGCAGTGGGCGCAGGCTTATCCGGCGGCGACCCCGGGGCAATTTCGCATTGCTAAACTGGTTTAACCAATCGAAACCACAACTGTTCGAGATTATGCACAAGGCCCGCGCCGGCATTCAATCGGTTGAAGTCGGCTTTGCGCTGCTCGACGCGCTGGCGCGCGCCATCGGACCGCTGATGCTGCGCGATCTGGCTGCCGCAGCTGGCATGAGTGCGGCCAAGGCGCACCGCTACCTGGTCAGTTTCCAGCGCCTGGGCCTGGTTGTACAGGACACGCGCACGACCCGCTACGACCTCGGCCCGGCGGCGCTCAATCTGGGGCTGGCATCGCTGTCGCGCATCGACGCGGTCAGGCTGGCGCGCGAAAGGGTCGGACCACTGATGCTCGAGGTCGGCCACACGACCGCGCTGGCCGTGTGGGGCAATCGGGGCCCGACTATCGTGCATTGGGAGGAGTCACCACAAACGGTCAAGGTCAGCCTGCGCCTGGGCGATGTGATGCCGCTGCTGAGTTCCGCCACCGGCAGATGTTTTGCCGCCTATGTGTCCGCCACGGCCATCGCGCCGATGCTGCAGGACGAGCTCGACCAGGCAAGCGCGGTTGCGCGCACCGACGTACCGCAGACCCACGCGGGTATCGACGCCATGCTGGCCGAAGTGCGCGCGCGCGGCATTGCGCGCGCCGTCGACAGTCTGCTGCCGGCGATGGCTGGCTTCTGCGCGCCGGTGTTCGACTGCGACGGGCATATGGTCGTGGGCATCGTAGCGCTGGGCTCGATCGCCCGCTTCGACACGGACTGGGACGGCGGCGTGGCACAGGCACTGCGCGTGGCGGCGCGGCGCTTGTCGGCCGACCTCGGCTACAAGGGTTGATGGCATGGCGCCAAACGGGTCGCCGCAACGGCTCTCAAGAAAACGCCGGGCCGCTCCCAAGTTTTCTGGCACCCCCTCGGGGGGCCTGGCGAAGCCAGGGCTGGGGGCGCTCTCAGGGCCCGTGCCGGTGCGGACACTGCTGGGTCTGGGCATGGCTGTGCTGCTGGCGCATGCCGTCTTCCTGCAAAATTTCTCGCTCGGCCTGCCCGGGTCGGAACCGCTGGCAAATCGGTTCTTCACAACGCGCAGCCTGGTGACCACGGCGGCACCGGCGGCCGTTGTGGCGCAACCCAGACGCCCGGCGACCAGAACACCAGAACCACGACCGAAATCCCCGGCGCCCGACGCTCCCGGCACCGAGGGTGTATTTGCAAGCGCATCGCGTCTGCCTGGGGACGCGGCGCAGGTTGAGGCGCCCGTCATGCCCGTCGCTCCGGCAATCGAGACTGCCGCTTCGGCGCCGCGGGCAGAACCGGCAACGCCGACGATTGCTGAACCAAACCCGATCGACCCACAACCAGCCGCGCCTGCAACGATGACCGAGGTCGCGGCCGCTCCAGCTGCCGCGCCGGCGTTCGGCGCAACCAGCAGCGCGGCTGCAACTACGGCGATAGCCATTGCGCTGCCCGGTTCGACCCATCTCGAATACGACGCCGTCGGCACAAACCGGGGACTGAACTACTACGCCGTCGGTGAGCTGATCTGGTTGCACGACGGTGATGCCTACGAACTGCAGATCAAAGCCGGTGCCTCGGGTCTCGGGGCCCTGGTCGTCAGGCCGCGTGTGTTTGCAAGTCGCGGCCGGCTGACCGCCAACGGGCTCGCCCCCAGACGCTATTCGGATAATTTGCGCGGCGAGCGCGCGGCCCATTTCGATCGCGTACGCAACCAGATCATCTTCAGTGCGAACGCGCCGTCGGCGACCCTCATGGAGGGCGCGCAGGACCGGGCCAGCGTATTTGTCCAGCTGTCGGGCATGGTGGCTGGCGCACCGCTGGACTTCCCGATCGGGACCAAGGCCGACTTCGAGACGGTGGACCACCGTGAAATGCAAACCTGGACTTTCGAAGTCGAACGTGAGGAGATGCTGAATCTGCCTGGCGGGCAGGTACCAACCCTGAAATGGATCCGCAAGCCGAGGCGCCAATACGACCAGACGGTCGAGCTCTGGCTGGCGCCCGAGTTGTCCTACCTGCCAGCCAGGATCCGGATTACCGATACAAACGGCAGTTTCATGGACCAGAAATGGCGCGCGACACTGCCTCTGCCCGGCGCCGCGTTGCCGGGTGTCCGATCCCCCCCGGCCTTGAAAAACGCAACGCCACCGCAAACTAGCAGGTAATTCCCGTTACCGGACAATGACACCATGCATACCTTGTACGACTCCGACACCTTCAACGTGACCCATGTGCTGGCCAACGCAACCGAGCCGGCAGCACACGATGGTGGCCTGGGCCAGGCAGCGGCAGATGTGGCGCAGCCCGTCGTGCACATCTTGCCGCGCCACGGCTTCGACATCATCGACAAGCGCGCCGGCAAGGAAATCTATCTCGACGGCTCCTGGGCCGAGTTGTTCCAGCAGCAGATCATTGCCTGGCAGACCAGCACGCCGACCCAGGAAGAGGTGGAAGACACGCTCGAGGGTTATGCCAGCCTGGCGCAAAACCCGGTCGTGATGCACTGAACTGCGAAACAGGTCCGTCTTGAACCTGCGCACGCGCATGTCGCACGCCGGCACCGCAGGCCGGGTCGCGGGGCTTGTATTGCTGGCCGTCATCCTGGCCGCCTGTGCCAGCACCGCGTCGCAGGTCGACGACCGGCTCGGCGAACTGCTGCCGGCCGACGCCATTTTGTTGGGTGAGCAACATGATGCGTCTGCCCACCAGGGCCTGCAACGGGGATTCGTCGATGCGCTCGCACGGCGCGGCCAACTCGCCGCGCTGGTACTGGAGATGGCCGAGCGTGGCAACGGCACGGCAAACCTGGCGTCCGATGCAACGCCGCGCCAGGTGCAGGACGCGTTACGCTGGAACGATGCCGGCTGGCCTTGGGAGCGTTATGCCCCGGTCGTGATGGCGGCCGTGCGCCAGGGCATACCCGTGCTGGGCGCCAACCTGGCGCGCGCGGCGATGCGACCCGCCATGGTCGACACGCATTTTGACAACCATCTTGTAGCCGCGGCGCTGGAGCGGCAACGCGAGGCGATCCGCATCGGTCACTGTGACATGCTGCCGGCTGAGCGGCTGATGCCGATGGTGCGGATCCAGTTGGCGCGCGATGCCAGCATGGCGGCAACGGTGGCCGGGGCCGTGGTTCCGGGCAAGGTCGTATTGCTGGTGGCCGGTGGCGGCCATGTCACGCCGGAGCTCGGGGTGTCGACCCATTTGCCGCCCCATCTGCGCGTGCGGACCGTGCTGGCAATCGCGGGCGACGCCGACACCGCGACAAGGGCGAAAGCCGACCTGGTGTGGCGTACCCCCGCCGTGCCGCCGCGCGACCATTGCGCAGAACTGGCGCAACAGCTCAAGCGTTGAGTCGGGGGTTTCAGGTTGCCAGCGTGCGACGCCGGCGCAGCAGGCCGAGCAGCATCGGCGTGGTCCACACCAGTATCGTCACCACGGCCAGTGTCGCGGCGATGGGCCGCGAGAAAAAGGCCAGCATGTTGCCGTCGGCCTTGATCATCGAGGTGATGAAGTTCTCCTCCAGCATGCCGCCGAGCACCACACCCAGGATCGCCGGTGCAATCGGGAATTCATTGGCCTCCAGCACATAGGCAACGACGCCGGCCACCAGCATCACGCCGACGCCGAACAGCGTGTTGTTGATGGCAAACGTGCCGACCATGCAGAACAGCAGGATCACCGGCATCAGGATATTGCGCGGCACCTTGAGGATGCGCCGCGCTGCCTTGATGCATAGAATGCCGAGCGGGATCATGATCAGGTTGGCCAGGATGAAGATCAGGAACACCGCATAGATGTTCTGCGGGTTGGTAGTGAACAGTGACGGGCCCGGATTCATGTTCTTCATGTAGAGCACGCCGATGATGATGGCGGTGATCGAGTCGCCCGGTATGCCGAACACCAGTGCCGGAATCCAGGCGCCGGCCAGCGCGCTGTTGTTGGCCGCGCCGGATTCGACGATGCCCTCGACATAGCCGGTACCGAATTTTTCCGGCTCGCGCGAGAACTTCTTGCTCATCGCATAGGACATCCAGGCCGCGATGTCGGCACCCGCCCCCGGCAGCGCGCCAACGGCCGTGCCCAGGGCACTGCCGCGCAGGATCTGAACCGGATACCGCTTGGCCAGTTGCCACTGGCCCCTGAGTACGTTGCCGACTTTTTCCACCACGACCTCGCCCGGCGGTTTGGTATCTACCACATACCGGACGATCTCGGAGAACGCGAACATGCCGATCATCATCGGAATCATGCCGATGCCGGCCATGGTCTCGACGTTGCCGAAGGTAAAACGCGGAAAGCCGGCCGGATTGCCGAGTCCGACACAGGCCACCAGCAACCCCAGGAACAGCGTGATCAGGCCCTTGATCGGCTGCGACGAGGTGATGAACACCGCGCAGGTCAGTCCCAGCAGCACCAGCCAGAAATATTCGAATGAACTGAAGCGCGATGCGAACTCGGCCAGGGCCGGCGCCGCGACGATCAGCACCGCCGTGCCGAACAGGCCACCGATGGCCGAAAACACGAGGCTGGCACCCAGCGCCTCTTCAGCTCGGCCCTTGCGCGTCATGGCGTAGGCCTCGTCGGTGTAGGCGGCCGACGCGGGGGTGCCGGGAATGCGTAGCAGGCAACCCGGTATGTCACCGGAAAAAATAGCCATCGCGGTGGCGGTGACGATCGCCGCCACCGCGGGTATCGGCGCCATGAAGAATGTCACCGGCACCAGCAGAGCGGTGGCCATGGTGGCCGTCAGGCCGGGCACCGCGCCAACGAACAGGCCGTAACCGGCGGCGATCAACATCACCATCAGGGTGTAGGGATCGAACACCATGCCAAAGGCCAGGTAGACAGCGTCGAGCATCGCTTGTCAATCCGCTGTTAAATCGGCGACACGGGCCGTGGCATCACCATGCATACGGCGTCAGCACACCCCAGGGCAGCGGGACGCGGAGCAACTTGTAGAAGGCGAAATGGATCACCAGCGTGGCCACCACGGCGATCAGCACCGAGCGCCCCATTGGCAGTAGCAGCACCCGGAACAGGACTGTGAGAATCAGCACCGCGCTGATCAGGAAACCCAGCCACTGCGACACCAGGATGTAGAACAGCACCGAACCGATCAGCACCGCCAGTGCCAGCACATGGCGTGGCGAGCGCATCCAGTCGTCCCAGACCAGCCACTGCGCCGTCGCACGTGCGCGCCAGCCGCGCGCCAGCAGGATCAGCCCGCCCACACACAGGCCCACCGCAATCAGACCGGGGAACAGGGCCGGTCCGACCTGTTGCCCGGGGATCTTGGGATAGTCCTGCACGATGGCCAGTACGGTCAAGCCCAGGATCAGGAGCAGCAGGCCGAATACCGCGTCGTTGAGCTTCATTCGCTGGTATGTGGCATCAGGACAGGCAAGGTGGCCTTATTTGACCAGGCCAACGGCCTTCATCGTGGCACCCAGTTCGGTATCGGACTTGGCCATGAACTTGGCGAAATCGTCGGGCGCCTTGTAGATCACGCCATAGCCCTGCTTGGACATGAATTCATTGAACTCCTTGCCTGCGACGATCTTCTTGATCGCGGCGGCCAGTTTGTCGCGCACATCGGCAGGGATTCCCTTGGGCGCGACGATACCGCGCCAGGCCGCCATCGACCAGTCGCTGCCGATGGCTTTTTTGAGCGTGGGCACGTTGGGGTAAAGCGTCGACGGTTCATCCGACATGATGGCCAGGCTGCGCACCTTGCCCGAATCGATCAGTGAACGCGACTCCGGCAGCGACACCGGGGCCACGTCAACGCCACCGGCAATCATGTCCTGCAAGCCGGGCGCCGCGCCGTTGCTGGGCACCCAGGGCAAGGTTGCCGGGTCGATCTTCTGGTCACGCAACAGGCCGGCGATAGCCAGGTGCCAGATGCCGCCCTGCCCGGTGCCCGACGCCTTGAGTTTGCCGGGGTTGGCCTTGATCGCGGCGATCAGCTCATTGACCGATTTGTAGGGCGAATCGGCACGCACCTGCACACCGGCCGGGTCGGCGTTGACCAGGCCGATCGGGGTATAGGAAGTGCCCGTGAGTTCAGTCAGTCCCTGCCAGTGCATCATGCCGATTTCCACCGTGGCAACGCCGATGGTGTAGCCGTCGGGCGCGGCGGCTGCAATCGCCGAATGCCCCACCACGCCGCTGCCGCCGGTGCGGTTGACCACCGTGACCGGCTGGCCAAGTTCCTTTTCCAGCAGGCTGGCGATGATACGGGCGGTAGCATCCGTACCACCACCGGCGCCCCAGGGGCAAACCATCGTGATCGGACGGGTCGGGTAGTTCTGTGCGGCGGCGGGCCAGGCGGCGGCCACCAGGGCCAGACCGGCGGCGATACCGGCGACGCGGGTAACAAGGGTGCGGCGGGAGCGGTTGAACATGGAAGGCCTCCTGTAAGGACGGGTCAAGACAACCCGGACCCACCAATCTAACCGCGTTTACCGACCCTGAATATTAGGGTGAACCATAGTATCGTATGACGATTGTGCCGGCCCATGCGGCGCCGACAGCTTGCAGGTCGGGATGTCTGCCGGACGGCGATGTGCGACCGAAGTTCCGCGCGCCGTGCGACGATTGCACCAACTTCATGCCGGCGCGCACCGCCATCGTCGGCCGCGAGGGCGTCTACCTGACCCGGCCACTGGCCTTAGGAGCAACCGCATGGCTTACCGAACCCTTCAACTGACCGAGTCTCTCTATCAATACGTGCTCGACCATTCACTGCGCGAGCATCCGGCGCAGACCGCATTGCGCGCAGCCACGCGCGACCATCCGCATGCCGGCATGCAGATCGCACCCGAACAGGGTCAGTTCATGGCGATGCTGGTCAAGCTGCTGGGCGCGCGCAACACCATCGAGATTGGCGTCTTCACCGGCTACAGCGCGCTGGCCGTGGCGCTGGCCCTGCCCGATGATGGCCGGTTGCTTGCATGCGACATCAGCGACGAATACACGCGGGTAGGCAAACCCTTCTGGAACCAGGCCGGTGTGGCGCACAAAATCAACCTGCAGCTGGCGCCGGCATTGACGACGCTGGACGCACGTCTGGCGGCGGGCGAATCCGCGGCTTATGAATTTGCATTCATCGATGCCGACAAAACCGGCTACGACGCCTATTACGAACGTTGCCTGCGCCTGGTGCGCCCGGGTGGACTGATCGCGATCGACAACACGCTGTGGAGCGGTAAGGTGGCGCAAGGCGTGTCGTCGGATGCCGATACCGCCGCGCTGCAGGCGCTGAACCGCAAGCTTCATCGCGACGAACGTGTCGACCTGTCGCTGCTGCCATTCAGCGACGGATTGACGCTGGCCCGGGTCCGCTGAACCCAGCGCGCCGCCGGGTCAACTGGCGCCGACCAATGCGGCGCCGAGCCAGTCGACCTCAGTCTGCCTTGACCCCGGTGCGCTTGATAACCGGCGTCATCACGCGCAGTTCGGTCTGCATGAAGTTGGCCAGATCCTGTGTCGAGCCGCCGATCGGCTCCATGAACACGGCGTTGAATTTTTCCTTCACGTCGGGCATCGCCAGGATGGTGTTGATCTCCTGATTCATGCGCTGCACGATCGCGTCCGGCGTGCTGCCGGGCGCCATCAGCGCCATCCACGCCAGGTTCTCGATCTCCGGCAAACCGGCTTCCTTCATGGTCGGGATGTCGGGCATACTTGCCGGGCTCCTTCCCCATCGACGCCAACAGTTCCCTGAGCGAGTTGATGCCCGAGTCGGCGCGCACCGCGCACACGTTGGCCTGGCCGCCGGCCAGCACCACCGGACGCAGTTCCTTGAACGGGTCGTAGCTGAGATTCGCATACAGCACCGTGTTGTAGACCAGCGGGCCATTGGTGCTGATGACATAGGTATAGCCATCGCCGGCGGACTTGGCGACCGCGCCGGTACCGGTATTGCCACCCGCGCCGGCGCGGTTCTCGACCAGCACCGGCTGGCCCAGCTTGGCGCTGAGTTTTTCGCCCATCAGGCGCGCGATCACGTCGGGCGACGAACCGGCGCCATACGGCACCACGATGCGGATCGGCTTGTTCGGCCAGTCGGACTGTGCCGACACGCTGGCGCTGGCAAGCGCCAGCGTCGCGATGGCCGCGCCCTGGATGGCCGCAGCCAGGGGGGTGAAACGCCGCACCGGCGCGCCGGATGCGTCCGGCTCTGTCGAAGGGGTCATGGTGTGTGCCCCAGCGTCTGGAGCGCGATGCAATCAGTGGGCAAGCTTAACAAACGCCGGAGCGCAGGCCGGCGCGCCGCCGTCAGGCGCGCTGATACACGCAGAACACACCGTCGGGTTGCGCCGAGTTGTCATAGTGCCGGTCATGCGTGAACGCCCGTTCCGTGATGCCGCCGCACTCCATCAAGCCCTGCAGCTTGTCCTTGAATCCCAGCGATTCCCAGACTTCGAGCTTGACGGTAAACGCAAACGGCGCGCCGGGCCTGAGCACCCGGAACAGTTCGTCCAGGCAACGCGCATCGACATGGCCATGGGTGAAGATGCCGGCCCCTATCGCGCCGCCATAACTGGCATCGGGTATCGGCAGCGGCTGGTGCAGATCGGCCGTGAGCAACGCCCGGTAGACGCCGCACCGCTGCGCCACCCGCATCATGTCGGGGGACAGATCGAGCCCATCGATCGTCGTGAAGCCCCGCTGCGCCAGCGACTGGCCGCCCAGACCGGTGCCGCAGCCGACATCGAGCACCGGCGCCGCGCGGTCCTGCAGGTGCTGGTCCAGCAAGCCCGCTACCGTGGCCGGCGAGCGGTAGTTCAGGCCCTTGAGCATGGTCTCGTCGTAGGTCTCGGCCCAGTCGCGGTACAGCGACTGCGACTGCTCCTGGCTACCGAGCGCATAGGCACGCTCCAGCAGCGCCGCGGCCTCGGGGCTGACGTTCGCGGGAATGGTTTTGGCGCTGCTGATGGGACTACCCTCCTTGCTGCGTGTGGCGTCATGGGCGTCGATATCCCCTGCGCTGCGCGCACGGGTGGGACTACGGCGCAGTGTAGGCCGCGCTCCGGCGCCGGGCAAGGCCGCTGCCAGCGCTCGCCTACCAGTTGCCCGCGAACGATCCACCGTCGAGCAGCAGGTTCTGCCCATTGATGTAGCCGGCGTGCGCGCTGCACAGGAAGGCGCAGGCGGCACCGAACTCTGCTGGCCGGCCCAGTCGACCGGCCGGATGCCTGGCGATACGCGCAGCGCGAACCTCGTCCGCGGCGCGCCCTTCGCGCCGGGCCTGGGCCGCAAAGTTGCCGGCCAGCCGCGCGGTATCGAAGGTGCCGGGCAGCAGGTTGTTGATGGTCACGCCTTTGGCCACCGTGCTGCGCGCCAGGCCGGCGACAAAACCGGTCAGCCCGCTGCGCGCACCGGTGGACAGCCCCAGACCGTCCACCGGCGCCTTGACGGCGCTTGACGTGATATTGACGATGCGCCCGAAGCCGCGCTCCATCATGCCGTCGACCAGGGCACGGATCAGCGCGATGGGCGCCAGCATGTTGGCATCCAGCGCGGCCAGCCAGTGCTCGCGCTCCCATTGCCGGAAGTCGCCCGGCGGCGGGCCACCGGCATTGGTGACCAGGATGTCGAATGACGGATGCGCGGCCAGGATGCGCGTACGCCCGGCCTGCGTCGTGACGTCCGCCGCGATCCAGTGCACCGGCGCAGTGGCCACAGCGGCCAGCTGCGCCGCCGCGTCATGCAACGGCGCCTCGGTACGCGCCGCGATGACCAGTTCGACGCCTTCGGATGCCAGCGCCGAGGCACAGGCCAACCCGAGCCCAGCGCTGGCGCCACAGACCAGGGCCTTACGCCCGCCAATTCCCATGTCCATACGGGTGGTCGTCCTCGTTCAAGCCGCCGCGGGATGCTGCTGCACCGGTATTGCGGCGCGCAGGCCTGCGGCCACCTTGCCCAGCACCAGCAGTGTCTGCGCGTAGGTATCCAGCGGCTTGCCATGGGCCGCGGCATCGCGCGTGGCCGGATGCGCGGTCATGCCGGACATCACCACTTCGTCGCCAACGCGCCAGCCGTTGGTCCAACTGGCGCCCGGCAGGTCGGGGGCTGCCAACGCCGCGATCCGGTGGACGGGCTGGAGCATCGTGTGCGATCCGATGGCGGTTGATGGAGACTGGCGTCGCCGACTCAGACGGTCGCTGCGGTCCCGGCCGCACCTGGCGCTGCATCTGCCGGGACCGCTTGGGCGGCCGCCGGTTGCGCACCGACCGTCAACTGCTTCTGCGCCAGGCTCTGCTTGTGTCGACGCAGGCGCGACAGGCCTACATCATGTTCGTACAGGTGCTCGCGCCGGTTCGCATCGGGCTCCATCGATTCGAGCATCACCCGGTCCTGCTCCAGCACCACCCAATGGCGTGCCTCGAGCCGGTTCCGGTACAGGAAACGCCAGACATTGCGCTGCCAGCCGCTGAGCTTGCGCAGCCGCCAGTGGAACACCGCGGCCACGTTCTGCACGATCGGCGTGTAGCTGCCGACGATCGTGAATGGCCCGCCGGGACCGCCGGTCCTGGGGTACGGTATCTCGAGCCGCATCCAGTGCAGGTCGGTATCGCACCATTCGGTCCAGTCGAAATTCACACCGCGCTGGCCGGCCTTCTCGAACATGAATCCGTGTTCGGTGCGGCGCAACTGGAACTTGGCGCTGATGTCGCCCTCGCTCATCGAATGCGATTGCTTGTGCACGAAGCTGCCGTGCATCGGGTCGATCACGTTATCCTCGACATAGCGGTAATCCGCACCCCATTCGGTGTAACACAGGAAACCCGACCACTCGGGATTGGTCATCTCCTCGGGCAGGCGCAGCGGCGGCGGCGCTGGCAGGTGCGGGTCGGTGGCGTTGAAGACAAAAACCGCGCCATGGGCTTCTTGCACATGAAAGCTGCGCGCGGCCAGGCTACCTTCGAGCGTGCAACCGGGACTGGCGGGCACACGCATGACGCGCCCATCGCAGCGCACCTCGACGCCGTGGTAGGGGCAGGCCAGCCGGTCGCCCAGATTCACGCCCATCGACAGCGGCGCGCCGCGGTGCGGGCAATGGTCTTCCAGTGCATGCACCGCGCCATTGCGATCGCGCCAGAGCGCCAGTTTGTAGCCGAGCCGGCGCAGCGAGATCGGCGCATCCTGGACGAATGACGACGGGCACACCGGGTACCACAGGTCGCGCAGGCCACGGGCCAGCGCGGCGTCGACTTCAGAAGGGCTGTTGGCGGTCATAGGGGTGTCCTCCTGTAATGTGCTCAGGCGCCCAGGCGCGCCATTTCGGACTGGAAGCTCTCGGGCGTCCAGGGCTGCCCGTCCGGGCCGAGCGGTCCGGACTTGTTCAGATAGGCCAGCAGCGCATCGAGTTCCTGCAGACCGGCGGCGTAGGCGCGCTCGATCGCGTCACCGAGCAGGTCTTCATAGCTGGTGGGTTTGCGGGTGCGGGCCTGGTGCGGCTCCAGGTAGCTGGCAACAACGGGTGCGGCGGTGGCGGTGGCGGCGATAGGGATCATGCGGGCTCCTTCAGTCGAGATAGTCAATGGTCGCTCGGATGCTTGCTACTGGCCACCGTTTCAGACCCGTTCGCGAATGCGTTCACGACGGTGAGCAACATGGTTTCGGTCGTCATGGCGCGTGCCACTCTATTTCTTGTCGGTGAGGAACTTGCCGCTGGCCTGCACGTTGGGCTGGCGCCGGGTGTTGCCGTCGATGCCGCCGTCGATCGCCCATTCGGCAAACACCGTCGGCCCGGGCTCGAAACTGCGCTCTTGCCAGGCATCGGTGAGATGGTCCTCGTCGGCGTTGTACTCGATCAGGCCACCGCAGGGGTTCTCGAAATACCAGAAATAGGCGCTGGAAATCGGATGGCGGCCCGGCCCGAGCTGAGTCTTCCAGCCGCGGCGGCTCATGTGCATTCCGCCGCCGAATACCTCGTGGATGTCGCGCACCGTGAACGCCACATGGTTCAACCCCGGGCCCTTGCCCGGCAACGCCAGCAGGAAAATATCGTGGTGACCGGCGTGCGCGGCGCAGCGCATGAACACGCCGCGGCCGGGATATCGGTCGGAGGTGATGAAACCGAGCGCGGCGTAGAACGCCTCCATCTGGTCGAGCTTGTCGGTGAAGAACACCACATGGCCGATCTCGACCGGTTCGGCACGCGCATACACTGCGGACGCCTGATCGATGCGGCGTACATCGCCCCAGGCGTTGGTCGCAACGCCGACGGCATCGACCGGGCGCTTGGCGCTGACCTGAAACACCAGGCCCACGCCGTGCGGGTCGAGCGCAACCAGGCTGCCGTCCGTGTTGCGCCGGTCCTCGAACCCGGGCGCCGACTGCAAGGCCCTGGCGATCGGATCCAGCGCCCTGGCATCGGTCACACCCCAGGTCACCGCGCGCAGCGTGGGACCGGCCTCCATCGGCGGCGGCAACCCGGCGTCGTCGGGCCGTCGCACCTGCACCCGGGCGCCATTGAGCGTCTCCCATACCTGGCTCGCCGGGTCGTCGGACACCACGGTCAATCCCCAGTCGGCGAAAAAACGGCGCGCCTCGTCCCAGCGCTCGGTTGTGTAGGTGATGCCATCGATGCCTTCGATGGCGGGGGCTGTTGCGCCGGGGGTCGCTGTCATGTGCTGCTCCACGCAATCGGGGCCTCGTTCATGCCCCAGTAGTAACTCTTCTGGCTGGTGTACTCCAGGATGCCCAGACGACCTTTCTCGCGCCCGGTGCCGCTCATCTTGACGCCGCCAAACGGCGTGCTGACCGAAAATTGCTTGTACGTGTTGACCCACACCGTGCCGGTCTGCAGCGCGCCGCCCAGGCGCCACACGGTCTTGTAGTCGCGCGTCCAGATGCCGGCCGCCAGGCCGTACACGTTGTCGTTGCATTGCGCCAGCAGATCGGCCTCGTCGCTCCACGGCAACAGGGCCAGCACCGGGCCGAAGATTTCCTCCTGGCACATGCGCGCGCTGTTGGGCAGGCCTTCGATCACGGTGGGCAGGTAATAGCTGCCCCGATCGAACACGGCGCCGGTGGGCCGGGCGCCACCAAACAGCACCGTGCCGCCTTCGTCGCGGCCCAGTTGCACATAGCGCTCGACCGATGCACGGTGCGCCCTGTTGACCAGCGGCCCCATCTGCGTACGCTCGCAGGCCGGATCGCCGACACGCAGCGCGCGCACGCCGACCAACAGGCGGGCCTTGAAATCGTCGTACACGCTGGCATGCACGAAGGCGCGCGAACCGGCGATGCACGATTCGCCCGACGAACTGAAGATGCCGAACAGCACGCCGGCCACCGCATGGTCGAGCTCGGCATCGGCGCACACGATGGTCGGCGACTTGCCGCCGAGTTCGAGCGAGACCGGCATCAGCTTGTCTGCCGCCAGTCGCGCAATGCCCATCCCCACACCGGTGCCACCGGTGAACGCGATGCGTTTGATCAACGGGTGCTTGACCAGCGCGTCACCCACCACCGAGCCTTTGCCCGGCAACACGCTGACGATGCCCGGCGGAACCCCGGCTGATTCGGCGATACGCGCCAACTCGATCGCCATGCGCGGCGTGATCTCGGCCGGCTTGAACACCACGGCGCAGCCCGCTGCCAGCGCCGGTGCGAGTTTCTGCGCCTCGCTGGCGATCGGCGAATTCCAGGGTGTGATCGCACCCACCACACCCAGTGGCTCATGCACGCTCATCGTGACATAGTCGCCGCGCGCCGGCGTCAGCGTGTCTTCCCAGGTCTCGCACGCCGCGCCAAAGAACTGGAAGGTGGCCGCAGCACTGGCCACCAGAGCCCGGGTCTCGTTGATCGGCTTGCCGTTGTCTTGCCGCTGCAGTTGCGCCAGTTCCTCGCCGCGGGCCCGGATGCCGCTGGCGATGCGCTGCAGCATGCCGGCACGTTCATGGCGCTTCTGGCCAGCCCATGCCGGTTGCAGGCGCGCGCGTTCGGCCGCCTGCACCGCCTCATCGACATCCTGCGCGGTTGCGGCGTGCAGCGTGGCAACCCGGCTGCCGTCGGCCGGGTATTCGGTGGTGTAGGCCGGGCCGCTGGCATCGCGCCACCGGCCGGCCAACAGGGTCTGGATTTTTTCGCTCATCGGGCCATGCCTGTGATCACTGCTCAGATCGTGGTCGAAGCGACCCGGTTGTGCAAAAAGCGCAACGCCGACAACACCGTCAGCGCCGAGGTCTTGGGGTTGTCGGACAGCGGCTTGCCGCGCATCGTCAACGCCATCGTCCCGAACGCGCCACGCGCCGCGATCTCATGCACGTTCTCGCTCACGCCGGGGTCGGCGATCAGCAGCACGGTGGTCGCGTCCAGGCCCAGGCCGGCCAGCGCGATCGTGGCCGCCACGTTCGCATTCTTTGGATACAGGCGCGCCGCCTCGCGCGCGCTGTCGCGCAGAATGATCGTCGGTTCTGTCAGCGTGTCCAGGTCGACCAGGTCCTGCGCCGGCGTGCCGCGCCAGCCCTGGGGCGGCTTGCGTCCGGTATAGGTCACTGCGTCCAGGCCGGCCAGCCGTGCCGCCGCGATCGCATCTACACCTCCGATGGCGCCGGGCAGCAGGTGCAGGCGTGTGCCACCACGACGGGCAGCGTCGTCAAGTTGCTGCGCCAGTCCCGGCGCGCTCAAGGCGCCGACCGACAGCACGGCGCATTCGATGCCCCGCGCCAGCGCCGGCAATACATGGGCTGCCAAGGCGCCATGCCCGGCGCATTCGAGCAGCAGTCGGGCATCCGATGGCACGCTGTCGGTCACCATCACCTGCGGGCCCGCCATCGCGCTGGCCGCAGCGAGGTTGCGCGGGGTGACCACGATATGCGTGACCCGCACCGCGCCATGCCCGCGCAGGCGCGCCAGCAGCGCCTGCCCGACGGCGCCATATCCGATCAGGGTCACGGCCAGCATGTCAGTCCCGCCCGGCCGTTCCGAAGGGACTGACGGCCCCCTTGGGGGGCAGCGAACGCAGTGAGCGTGGGGGCACTATCCAGTCCCGCCCGGCCGTTCCGAAGGGACTGACGGCCCCCTTGGGGGGCAGCGAACGCAGTGAGCGTAGGGGCCGTTGCATGCTAATCCTTCTTCAGGATCGGTCCGGCGAACTTGACCGCAAACGGCCCCCAGGCCTGCATGTCGATCTCCACGATCACCGGGCCATTCCCGATCTGCAGCGCCCGCTCCAGCGTCGCCGCGGTCTGGGCCGGATCGGACAGCCGCAGGTGCGGTACCGACAAACTCCCGCACAAGGCGGCGAAATCGGGGTTCACCAAGTCCACATAGCAGTGGCGGCCACCATAGATGTCGTCCTGTATGTTCCTGATCACGCCATAACCACCGTCGTTCATCAACAGCACCACGAGCTGCGCTTTTTCCTGCACCGCGCAGGCCAGTTCACCGACATTGAGCATGAAGCCACCGTCGCCCGCCAGCACCACGGTCTTGCGGCCCAGGTCGTGGGTGGTATTGGCGATGGCAGTGCCGATGCCCATCGCCAGGCCCTGACCAATGCCACCGCCGAGCGCATGCACGCCAGCGCGCGGATGGTCCAGTACCGGGCTGCGGTTGCCCCACATGCTGTTGGACAGCGTGATGTCACGCACCCACCAGCAGCGCTTGTCGACCAGCGCACCGAGCGCCTCCTTGAGCGCGACATAGGGGCCCAGCGCCGCGTCCACCTGCAAGCCGGCCTGCACACGCGCCTGCCGCAGGTCAGCCCTGAACCCCGCATCCACCTGCATCCGACCCTGCAGGCGGTCGGCCAGACCATGCAAGGCATGGCGGGCGTCGCCCTGCACAAAATAATCGCTTGCATAACCCCGGTTGTGCGCCAGTGCGTTGGCGTCGATCCTCAATAGTGGCTTGGGCAGTTGCAGCTGGTAGCGCAGGGTCTCGTTGCTGCGCAGCCGCGAACCCACTACCAGCATCGCGTCGCAGGTCCGGTAAAAATCCTCCACTGACTTTTGCAGGTTGAACGAGCCCAAGGTCATGCGATCGTCCTCGGCCACGATGCCGCGACCCTGCACCGAGGTCACCACACCAAAACCCAGCGCAAGCAGACGCGCAACCGCATCGCCGGCGCCGCGCGCGCCGCCGCCCAGCCAGAGCATGGGCCGTATTGCCGAGCCCAGTCTGTCGGCCAGCGCATTGAGTTGTTCGCTCGTCGCCAGCGTCGGCACCGGGTCGACCCGGTCCATGTCGGCGGGCAGGTCGAGCATGCTCGCCTGCACGTCGATCGGTATCTCGACGCTGACCGGTCCGCATGGCGGCGTACGGGCGATACGCACTGCCTCGCGCAAGGTCGCCAGCGCAGTGGCTGCATCGCGGATCCGGAATGCGGCCTTGCTGACCGCCTGCAGCATCGCCAGTTGCGCCGGCGCTTCGTGAATGAAGCCCAGGTCGCGGTCCAGATATTCGGCCTCGATCTGGCCGGTCAGGTGCAGCATCGGCGTGCCTGCGGTGAGGGCCTCCACCAGCGCGCCCGCCGCATTGCCGGCGCCGGTACCGGTGCTGGTGATGCACGCACCCAGCGTGCCGCTGACCCGCGCATAGGCATCGGCCATGTTGCAGGCGCCCGCCTCGCCGCGGGCGGACACGAAGCGAATTCTCTGGCGCCGGTGCAAGGCGTCGAGGATCGGCATGTTGTGGATGGAAATCACACCAAACGCGGCCCGCGTGCCCTGCAGTTCCAGGAATCGGACGGCGAGTTCAGCCACCGTGATGCGTTGCGTACCGGTAGTCATACCCTGGATTTCTTTGCGTGCAATGTGGCCGGGTGACCGGCCGCTGGCAGAAGGCTGAAGCGCTCGGACAGCCGCTGTGCGGCGGCGCGCACCTGCGCCACCAGTTCATCGTGTTGCTGCGGTTCGATCTGCTGCGCCGGCACGGTGATGCTGACTGCCGCCGACACCCGATGGTGGTGGTCGAACACCGGTGCGGCGATCGTGGAAATCGCCGACTCGAAGCCCCCCTGGCTGATGCCATAGCCCCGCCGAGCGTCGGCATCGATCATCTGCCGCAGTGCGGCAATCGTGGTCGGTGTCTGCTCGGTGTAAGCTGGCAGCGCCGCACCGTTGTAAAGCTGCATCAACTCGCCCTCCGATAAATCGGCCAACAACACCCGTCCCAGCACCGTCGCATGGGCCGGCAGCCGCGCGCCGATCTGAATCGAGTTGAACATGACGGAGCGCCCAACGGCCTTGGCGACGAACACCACCTCGCGCCCATCACGTACCACCAGATGCGCGGACAGCCCGGTGGCGGCGCTCAGGTCGTTGATGACCGGTCGGCCGAGTTCGGTCAGCTCCATCGAGGCCAGATATTCAAAACCCAGGCGCAACACCGCCATGCCCAGCTTGTAGTGCGCGCTGTCGCCAACACGTTCGACAAAGCCCATCTGCTCCAGCGTCTGCAGGATGCGGAACACCGAGGCGCGCGGCAGACCCATGCGGCGCGACAATTCGGCACCCGTCATCTCGCGCTCGACGCGTGAGAACTGGGCCAGCAACTGAAGACCACGCTGCAACGCCGGCACCTGGTAGCGGTCTTCGGCCGCGGCGCTGTTCAGGCCCGCAGCGGCGGATGGCCGGGCGTCGGGCCGTCGCGCCACGCGCGCGATCCCTTCTGGTGAGGCGAGCGTCGGCTTCATGCTCCATTTCCGGCTAGTCCCAGCAGCCGATTGACCTGGACCGCGGCTTCCAGATTGCAGGCATGCCCGACCGCGCCAAGCGAAAGGTAGGGCGCGGCAATCTGCTGCGCCAGTGCCTCGCAACCCTGGGCTGGCGTGATGCTGTCGGCAGCGCCACTGGCAATCGTGACCGGGCAGGACAGACGCTGCAGGTCAGCGAGCAGATCAGCGCCGGCCAGCATCCTGGCCGCTTGCGCATAACCCGCCGGATCGATCGCCGCCATGACCTGCTCGACAAATGCCAGCTGATCGGCATCGGCATGCGCAGACAGCAAGGCGCTGGCGCGCTGACGCGCCAGCCCAGCCGGGCCCAGCGACGCCAGGGCAGCCAGTCGGTCGGCCAGTTTCTTGGCGCGCGTATCTGCCGGGGCGCGCGCATAACCGGGCGCCGGCGCCAGCAATACCAGCCGCTGAATCCGCTGCGGCGCCATGGCAGCGGCCGCAGCGCCGATGAGTGCGCCCAGCGAGTGACCCACCAGTGCGATGGGCGGGTTGCGCTGCGCGCCCAGCGCGTCGAGCCAGGCCCACATGCGTTGGGCATAGTCCGCCGCGGTTGGCGCGTCCAATGCCAATGCGGTACTCGCGCCGTAGCCCGGCGCATCCCAGGCCAGCACATGGGTGGCGGGTCGTGTCCCCGTGCGCACCGCGTGCAATTGCGCCAGCCAACTGGCCGATGCCGATCCGATACCGTGCAGCAGCACATGCGTGATCGCATCGCCGGCGCCCGGGCCACGGGCACGGCGGAACTGCACGGCGGCGCCCCCTGCAACGCGGGCTGTCTCGGGTGGCGGCAGCGACAACGGGTCGAACAGTGACATGGCTTGGGGCGGCAATTCAGTTCTGGTCGCGCTTGATCCTGGACAGCGGGCTGTCGGGCGGATACACCGGTGTGATCGGCCTGGCGGCGCCGAGCATCACGCACATCAACGCATCCTCGTCGCCAATATTGATCTCCTCGCGGTAGACGCCGGGCGGAATCGAGATCAGATCGCGCTCGCCGAGTTCGGACTCCCATTTCTGGCCGTCCTTCTCGCACACCACCTTCATCCTGCCACGCATCACGAAAAACACTTCCTCGACGTCGTAATGGATATGCGAGGGACCGATATGGCCGGCCGGAATCACCATGGTGGAGAACGTGAAATGTGCCGCCGCAACGGTATTGCTGTCGCCGGGCACGCCGGTGCCACCGGTACCCATGTAGCGCATCTGGGCGCGCCGGTACTTGGGGTCGTAGTCGGCCTGGAACTTGAGCGCATTCCAGTCGTAGCGACGGGTCGGATAGCGCGCGACCCGGCTCTCCATCCACTGCGCAAAACTCTGACCATCGGCCTGCATCATGCTTTGCTGAATGTCGGCCTCCGACGCGATCGTCGCGTCGAGCAGGCCACGGTCGTTGAAGCTCGGCTGGTTGGCGGCGGCTTGGGTATTCATGGTCAGATCCTTCCTTGCGGGTTCTTGCTCAACGGGGTCAATTTTCCAAACGGGGTCAGATTCCAATTAATTCATCACAAATCCGCCGTTCACCGGCAGCAATTGACCGGTGATGAAACCACTGGCCCGTGTCATCAGGAACAGCGCCGCGGCGGTCACGTCCTGCGGCACCTGGGCACGCGGCAACGCCCGGCCCTTGAGGTAGTAATCGTGGCGCTCGGCCGGCACGTACTGGGTTGCCTCGACCAGCGTCAGCCCGGGCGCGATCGCGTTGACGGTGATGCCCTGCGGACCCAGTTCGCGCGCCATGCCGCGCGTCATCGCGATCACCGCGCCCTTGCTGGCGATGTAGGCCATCAGGCGCGGCGCGCCCCATAACGCGGTGTCGGATGCCAGATTGACCACCCGGCCACTGCCTGATGCCGCCAGGTGCGGTGTCGCCGCAACGGTCACCAGCCAGGTGCCGCGCACATTGACCGCCATGACCTGGTCCCACATGCCGGTCTCCAGCTGGTCCATGGTCCGGCCACCGGAATCAGTGATGGCCGCGTTGTTGATCAGTCCGTCCAGGCCTCCCATTGCGGCGGCGGCGGCAGCAACGCCGAACTGGATCGCGCTGGCGTCGGACAGGTCCATCGGCACATAACGCGCATGCGTTCCCAGCGCGTCGGCCAGTGCACGCCCGCGTTCATGCAGCACGTCGCTGACCACCACCTGCGCGCCGGCGCCCACCAGCGCGCGCGCGAACGCCTCGCCCAGCCCACGTGCCGACCCGGTGACCAGTACCCGCCGCCCGTCGAGCCGAATTTCGTTCTGCATTGCCATCACGTTGTCCACCTCATGCCATGCGCCGTTGTGCGCTGGGCAGGTAATGCAGCACTTTGCGCTCGGCCAGCACCACGGCGTAATAGGCGATGATGCCGATCACGGTGAGCGCCGCGATGACGACGAACACCGCCGCCGTGTTGCCCTGCCCCTCGAAAAACACCAGCATGTAGCCCAGCCCCATATTGCCGCCCACCAGTTCGCCCACCACCACGCCGATCACCGCCAGCGTGCTGGCGATGCGCAAGCCCGAGAACAGGGCCGGCAGCGTGGTCGGGTATTCGACCATGCGAAACACCTGCATGCGGGTGGCAGAGAACGAACGCGCCAGGTTGATCATGTCGCTGTCCATCGCGCGCATCGCCGACAACACGTTTATCAGCACCGGAAAGAACACGATCAGGATCGCCACCAGGATCTTCGGATAGACCGTGTAGCCCAACCACATCACGAACAGCGGTGCAAACGCGACTTTGGGCGCGATCTGCAATGCCAGCAGGTAGGGCGACAGGATCGCCTCGACCCGCGGCGACACGCCCAGCGCGTAGCCGATCATGGCGCCCATCGCCGAGCCGAGCACAAAACCGATCACCACCTCCAGCGACGTGATGCCGGCATGCCAGAGCAGTCGCTCGGTCTGCCAGATGCGCACCGCCTCCTCGGCGACCCGGCTCAAGGGCGGCAGCACGAACTCCGGCATGCCGATCCAGCCGGGCCCGAACTGCCACAGCAGCAGGAACACGATCAAGACCGCGCAACTCCAGGCCGCCGTCACCAGCGGTGATGTGGTGTCCGACATGAACGCTAGCCGTGCCGGGCCGCCTATTTGCCCGCAACGAACTGGTTGGTATACAGGTCCTTGAGCGGGGTCGCGTTGGGCACGACACCGTTGGAGACATAGAACTTCTGCAATTCGTCCAGCCGGGCCTCGTCCATCGTGCCCGGCACCTTCTGGTTCGCGTACACATACTTGTTATACATGTCGAACATCTTCTCGATCGACGCTTCCTTGCCCTTGTGTGTCTGCACATGGGCCACGTAGTCCCTGGCCGCAGCCTTGGGGTTGGACATGATGTCCTTCATGCCGCGCAGCGTGGCGCGCACCAGCTTCTGGATCAATTGCGGGTTCTTCTGGATCGTCTCGTCCGAGGCCAGGATGGCCTGGGCCATGCTCTTGAAATACACGTCGGCCGGCAGGATATCGACCTGCGCGCCCTGCTCCATCACCGTCACCGTCCAGTCGGGGGTGCTGGCCATCGCATCCGCCTTCCTGGCGGCAAACTGCTGCCACACGCCGGCCGGTCCGGCAGCCTGGATGTTCACGTCGTTCTTGGTCAGCTTGACCTTGCTCATCATCCCCAGCAGCGCGTAATAGGTAGTGTCGGTATAGGCCAGCACCGTCACCGTCTTGCCGCGCAACTCTCGCGGGCTCTCGATATGCTGGTCCTTGTGGCTGACCAGCTGCATCAGCGAGCCCGAACCCAGCACCGCGACCGCCTTGACCGGTATGCCCTGGGCCCGCGCAATGATCGGCGTATCGCCGATGGCTCCGCCGATGACGGCGTTCCCGGCGCCCACCTGTTTGGCGACGTCGACACCGCCGCGTCCGGTGACGAATTTGACCTCCAGCCCTTCGGCCTTGTAGTAACCCCTGGCCTGCGCCAGCATCCAGGGACCGAAGGCCGGCAAGGTGCCTGGCGCCGGCAACAGGTAGGTGACCTCCTGCAGCGACTGCGCCTGGGCCGCCATCGGCGCGCCGAGGCTGGCACAGGCGGCCATCGCCAGGCAGGCACGACGGGTGACAGAAATGGAGTTGTGGTTGTGCATGGAGTCTCCGTTTGGTGGATGGCAGGGGTGAAGGGTGGTGTCAGCGCGGTAGCCGTCGCATTAGTGGACTTCGGTATTTGCATCGAGCTTGAGCAGGTCCATCAGCTGCCCGATCAGCGGTCCGACCTTGTCGTGCTTGCGCCGCTGCATCGGGTTGTCGCGCCCGGCAATGTCGACCGTGATCTGCTCGATGATGGTGCCCGGACGCTCGCTCATGACCAGGATGCGGTCCGACAACGCGACGGCCTCGGCCAGATCGTGGGTGATGAACAGCACGGTCTTGCCCTCCCGGGCGACGGTCTGGGCCAGGTCCTGCTGCAGGATCATTTTCGTTTGCGCATCGAGCGCCGAGAACGGCTCGTCCATCAACAGCACCAGCGGATCGACCGCCAGGGTGCGCGCCAGCGCTGCGCGCTGACGCATGCCCCCCGACAACTGGTTGGGGTAGTGCTGGCCGAAGCCGTGCAAGTGGCACTGCTCCAGCAACCGGTCGGACACCTGCTTGCGCGCCAACGCCTTGACGCCGCGCAGCTCCAGGCCAAACTCGATGTTCTGCGCGATCGTGCGCCAGGGCATGAGCAGGTCTTTTTGCAGCATGAACGACACATGCTCGTTGGGCCCTTCGACCACCTGTCCGGCGACCCTGACCGTGCCGGCACTGGTGCTGGCCAGGCCCGAGCCCATATTGAGCAGCGTGCTCTTGCCGCAACCCGAGGGCCCGATGATCGACACCACCTCGCCCGGCGCAATGGAGAAACTCACATCGTGCGCTGCCAGCACTTCGCTGGACTTGCCGCGCGCAGCGAAGCGTTTTGCGACACCGATGAATTCGATCGCCGGAACGCCATCGGGCGGCACCCACCGCTTCATGACAGGGCCTTTGCACAGCGCGCTGCGCCATGAACCTTGGGAGTGGCCATGCGGTTCATGACGACACCGTCTCGACCTTGATCGGAATGCGTATCGAGACGCGGCCGTTCTCGACCTTGACCGGCAGGCAACGGATGTCATGCTGGCCGATCTCATTGAGGCATTTGCCGGTGGCGATCTCGAAACGCGCCGCGTGCAGCGGGCATTCGATCTGCCCGTTTTCCTGGAATCCCTGCGACAGCATCGCGAACGCATGCGGACAGATGTCCTCCAGCGCATGCACCTGGTCGTCCTGCAGGTAGATCCCCACGTTCTGGCCGTTGACCTCGACACCCAGAGGAAAATCTGGGTCCAGCATGTCGCGCGCAGCGACTTCGTGCCATTCGGGACTCATCTCATTTTGTTCCATGCTGCTGGCGCTCTCGGAAACGGGTCGTTACTGTTGTTTTATTGTTCAACTAATGAAACAACGATTCACTAATGATTCATTATTAGCAAACCAATGACCAAGGTCAACTGATAGTCGACCAGTTCAGTCGGAAATAGGACTGCGCTGTTGTACGTGCAGAGCCACCCCCAAGACAGGCCAGCGGCCGGAGCCGATATCGTCGGGCTGGCCTGACACCGGCGGCCCACCGGCTGCGCCCGCGACATTATTTGCGCCGCGCTGGAGCAACAGCACCGCTGCGCCCGGCGTACGCACTAAGCTTGCGAGTTCCGTCCAGCCCTATTGCAAAACCCCATGCCCGCTACGCCCTCGGCCGCCGAACTCGAACCCATCGACACACGCCTGGTACGCCATGCCCAGGTGCTGATGGGCTGCGATACGCTCGAACCCAGCCTGTCGTACTTTGTCCGGACGCTGGGTTTTCGAATCGACGCGATCTTCCCGGCCGACGATCCTGGCACCGCCATGTTGTCCGGCCACGGCCTGCAACTGCGGCTGGTGCGTGGCGCCAGCGGTGGGGTACAGGTGCTGTACCTGCTGTGCGACGAGCCAGCCGCGAGCGCCGGTGGCCAGCGCCTGCTGACCGCGCCCAACGGCGTGCGCATCCACTTGGAGGCGGCCGATCCGCCGCTGCGGATCCCGCCCACCCGCCAGGCGCTGGTGCTGACGAGCGCTGCCGCGGTTGGCCCGTGGGGCGTGGGGCGCGCCGGCATGCACTACCGCGACCTGCTGCCCGAGCGCCATGGTGGCGCCTTCATCGCCTCGCACATCCGCATTCTGGACGGCGGGCCGGTACCCGACCATGTGCATTTTCACAAGATCCGCTTCCAGACCATTTTCTGCCGCAAAGGCTGGGTGCGCGTGGTCTACGAAGGCCAGGGCGAGCCGTTCGTCATGCAGGCCGGCGACTGCGTGCTGCAGCCACCGCAAATCCGCCATCGGGTGCTGGAGAGTTCCGCCGGCGCCGAGGTGGTCGAACTCGGCGCGCCGGCGGAACACATCACAATGGCCGACCACGCGATGGCGCTGCCAACGCCTGAGCGTTATCCGGAGCGCGACTTCTCGGGCCAGCGCTTCGCGCGCCATGTTGCGGCCGATGCGCAATGGCAGCCCTGGCGCATGGACGGTTTTGAGATGTGCGACACCGGCATCGGCGATGCAACCGATGGGCTCGCGGGCGTGCGGGTGCTGCGCCCTGCCGGCCGCAATGGCACCGACATCCAGCAGCACGGCACCGAATTCTGCTTTTATTTCGTGCTGGAAGGCCAGGTCACGGTGGAGGTGGACGGCAAGCGTTTTCCGCTCGCCAGCGACGACAGCATCACGATTGCCGACACCATGGCCTACCGGTTCGCCGGCGCCAGTGCAGACCTGAACCTGCTGGAGGTGACACTGCCGGCGCGCTTCGACATCCGTTGACGCAATCACGCAGGCGCAGGCCCGTCAACTGGCCACAGGCCGCGCCGAGTCGCGGGCGACTTGTGTGGCCCGGCGGCACAATGGTCGGCACATGCCCTGCTCAGACAATTCCTATCGACCATGCCACTGTCACTGATCCCCCACGCCCATGACGGCCTGCACCGCTGTTCCTGGTGCGGCGAAGGCGCATCCAGCCAGGACTACATTGACTACCACGACCATGAATGGGGCCTTCCGGTGGCCGACGACACCCAGCTGTTCGAGAAAATCATACTGGAGGGGTTTCAGTCCGGCTTGTCGTGGATCACGGTGCTGCGCAAACGCGAGCGTTTCCGAACCGTGTTCAGGGGATTCGATTGCGAGAAGGTGGCGCGTTTCACCGAAAAGGACATCGAGCGCCTGCTGCTGGATGCGGGCATCATCCGCCACCGCGGCAAGATCGCGTCGTGCATCAACAATGCCCGGCGCATGTGCGATCTGATCGACCAGCAAGGCCCCGGCGCACTGGCCAGGCTGGTGTGGCGCCATGAACCGGACCCGGCCTCGCACCCGATCACGATGTCGCCGGCAAGCGCAGGCAATCTGTCCCAATCGCCGCAATCCGTGGCGCTGAGCAAGACCCTTAAAAAAATGGGGTTCAGTTTTGTCGGCCCGACAACCGTGTACGCGTTCATGCAGTCCATGGGCGTAGTCAACGACCATCTGGATGGCTGCCACGCCCGTGCGCTGGCGCAAGCGGCGCGAGCGGCGTTCGCGCGACCGGTCTGAGCACGGGTCGCCACAAACCATCCACATCCGATGTTCCGCTTTTTCGAAACCCGCGTTCGCAACCAGGCAACGCCGCCGAGCGCGTCCGACACCGGGCCGCCGTCGGGTTTGCTCGCGTTCTACTGGCACTTTCTGCGCCAGACCCGCGGCCTGTACCTGACGATGCTGGCCACCGGTCTGGGCGTGGCCCTGATCGACACGCTGATGCCGGTCTTCATCGGACGCCTGGTCGGCCTGATGGCCTCAGCCGACCCGGCGCTGGCGCTGCAGCAGCAAACGCCGGTGCTGCTGGGAATCGCCCTGTTGCTGCTGTTCGGGCGCCCGCTGATGATCCTGCTCGACAGCCTGGTGCGCAACAACGCGGTGATTCCTGGCGTCACCACGCTGATCCGTTGGCAAAGCCACTGGCATGTGGTGCGCCAGAGCGGCCCGTTCTTCCAGAACGATTTCGCCGGGCGGCTGGCCAACCGGGTCATGAACACCGCCAACTCGCTACGCGAAAGCGTGGTGGCGGCGGTGCGGGCGATCTGGTACATCGTGGTGTACGGCATCAGCGCGCTGGCGATGATGCTGTCGTTCGACTGGCGCCTGGCCCTGCCCATGTTGTGCTGGCTGGCCGGTTTCGCGCTGTTCCTGCGCTACTTCGTGCCGCGCATGCGCGACCTGTCACGCGCCAGCAGCGAGGCGCGCTCGATGGTCATGGGCCGCGTAGTCGACAGCTATACCAACATCATGACCGTGAAACTGTTCTCGCGCGCCCGCGACGAGGACGCCTATGTGCGCGAGTCAATGGACGCGCACCGCGAACGCATTGCGGCGCATATGCGCATGACAACCCGCTTCATGGCCACGCTGACCGCCCTCAATGCGCTGCTGGTGGTGGGCACCGCGGGCGTCAGCCTGTGGTTGTGGCATGGCCAGCACATAAGCCCGGCGATCGTGGCCACCTGCCTGCCGCTGGTCTGGCAGATTGCCAACATGGCGGGCTGGGTGAGCTGGGAGGTCTCGGGCATCTTCGAGAATATTGGCGTGGTACAGGAGGGCATCGAGACCATCGCCGTGCCGCACTCCATGGTCGACCATCCGCAGGCGCGCGAACTGCGCGTGACGCACGGCGACATCCGGTTTGACAACGTCGATTTCAGCTACGGCCAACAGGCCAAGGGCGGGCCCGCTGTATTGAAGGGCTTGGGCCTGCACATACGGCCGGGCGAGCGCGTCGGCCTGGTCGGGCGCTCGGGCGCCGGCAAGTCCACGCTGGTCAATCTGCTGCTGCGCTTTTACGACGTGGAAGCCGGCCATATCACCATCGACGGCCAGGACCTGCGCGATGTGACGCAGGAAAGCCTGCGCGGGGCGATCGGCATGGTGACGCAAGACACCTCGCTGTTGCACCGCTCGATCGCGGCCAATATCCGCTACGGGCGACCCGAGGCGAGTGACACCGAAGTGCAACGGGCCGCCGCCCAGTCCCACGCACATGCGTTCATCACCACACTGCGCGACTGGACCGGCCGTACCGGTTACGACGCCCATGCCGGCGAGCGCGGCGTCAAGCTATCGGGCGGGCAGCGCCAGCGTGTTGCCCTGGCGCGGGTGCTGTTGAAAAACGCGCCAATCCTGATCCTGGACGAGGCCACATCGGCGCTGGACAGCGAGATCGAGGCCGCGATCCAGGAGCAATTGGTCACCCTGATGCAGGGCAAAACGGTGATCGCGATCGCGCACCGATTGAGCACCATCGCCCGCATGGACCGGCTGGTGGTGATGGATGCGGGGCGCATTGTCGAGCAGGGCACGCACCAGGAATTGCTGCGACACGGCGGGCACTATGCGAAGTTGTGGCAGCGCCAGTCGGGCGGGTTCCTGGCCGAAGATCTGGACGAATCAGCAGAGTCCCTCGACGCGAGCCCGGCCTGATCACGCGACAATGATTCCAACCGGCCGTGTGCGTGGGTGCCCGACTGGCGGTTACCGGCGCAAGATATCGTTCTGCTTTTCACGCAGTCATGGCAAAACCCGCGATGCGTCGTACCATGGTGCGGCCCGATCGCCCCGGGCTGCACTCACTCGGAACAGGAGGAACCATGCCATCGGAAGACTTTGACGCCATCGTCATCGGTGCAGGACAGGCCGGCCCGGCGCTGGCGGCGCGCTGCAGCAAGCAGGGACTGCACACCGCGGTCATCGAGCGCGGCCATTTTGGCGGCACCTGCGTCAACGTGGGCTGCATTCCGACCAAGACCATGGTCGCCAGCGCGCGTGCCATCCACATCGCGCGTCGGGGCGCGGAGTTCGGGTTCAGCGCCGGCGAAGTGCAGGTCGACATGCTTCGCATCAAGGCGCGCAAGGATGCCATTGTGGCGCAGTCGCGCAGCGGCGTCACACAATGGCTGCAGGGCCTGGCGCACACCGAAGTGATCGTCGGGGACGCGGTGTTTGCCGGGGCTGGCACGATCCAGGTCGGCGATCGGCAATTGAGGGCGCCGCGCATCTTCCTCAACGTGGGCGCGCGCGCCGCGCGGCCCGAAATTCAGGGTATCGACACGGTGCCGACGCTGGACAACACCTCGATCATGGAGCTTGCCGCGGTGCCCGAGCATCTGGTCATCATCGGGGGCAGCTATATCGGGCTCGAATTCGCGCAGATGATGCGCCGCTATGGCGCCAGAGTCACCGTGCTGGAGCGCGCGGCCAAGCTGCTGCCGCGCGAGGACGACGACGTGGCCCAGGGCATCCGCGACATCCTGCAGGCCGAGGGCATCGCGTTTCAGCTCGGCGCCGAATGCATGTCGCTCGCCCCCGATGGCCGGGGCATCATCGCCGGCGCACTGTGCGGCGCCGATGCGCAGTCCATCCTGGCCAGCCATGTGCTGCTGGCCACCGGCCGCAGACCCAACACCGATACGCTGCAGTTGGACAAGGCCGGCATCGACGTCGACCCGCGCGGCTACATCGTCGTCGACGACCAGTGCCGCACCAGCGCCGACGGGGTCTGGGCGGTCGGCGACTGCAATGGCCGCGGTGCGTTCACCCATACCTCCTGGAACGACCACGAGATCGTGGTCGCCAACCTGTTCGATGCCGACCCGCGCCGGCTATCCGATCGCATCCCCTGTTACGCGCTGTTCATCGATCCGGCACTTGGCCGCGTCGGCATGTCCGAGCAGGAGGTGCGCGCCAGCGGACGCAAGGCCCTGATCGCCACGATGGCGATGCAGCGGGTCGGACGGGCGCGCGAGTCGGGCGAGACCCAGGGCTTCATGAAGGTGCTGGTCGATGCCGATAGCGAGCGCATCCTGGGCGCCGCGATCCTGGGCATGAACGGCGATGAAGTGGTGCACGGCCTGCTCGACCTGATGGCGGCAGACCGGCCCTATACGGTCATCTCGCGTGGCGTCCATATCCATCCGACGGTCTCTGAATTATTGCCAACGTTGTTGCAGCAGTTGCGACCCTTGCACTGAACGTGAGAGTCGGACAACCGGCGCGCCGCTGGCGCAACAGGCATTGCCAACGATCCGGAGCAGCCGGTAGGCGGGCATCGCCGCAAGAACCTGTTCTGTCTGCGGGGGAAAAAGCTCCAGCGTGTCGGCTCCTTGGTCGGCGCTGGCTTACCCGCGATCGGAGCGCCGCGACAGCACGTGTGATACTTTGCAATTGGCCCGGCCGCTCGACACGGCAATGGCGTGGTCTGCTGCTAGACTGATCTCGATCCGCCAGCATGTCCGGCATGACGACGCTGGCCGACACGGCCGGCCGACACATCAACCACAATTCTCGAACAGGACACCCCATGGCTTTTTTCGATTTCATCAAGGCGGCAGGCGAAAAACTGTTCGCCTCCAAGGACGCCGAAGCGGCAGCAACGGATCTGGTAGCCAAGCCTGACGACGCGGCGGCCAAGGCCAAGGTCGAGGCGCTCAACCGCAGCGCTGGCGATGCGATCGAGGCATATGTGAAGGCACAGAACCTGGCCGCGACCGGCCTCACGGTCACCTTCGACGGCGCCAGCGGCGTGGCGACTGTTTTTGGCATCGCCGCCGACCAGGCCAGCAAGGAAAAAATCCTGCTGTGCTGTGGCAACGTCGGCGGCGTGGCCAGGGTCGACGACAGGATGACGGTCGAAGTGGCGCAGCCGCAGGCGACGTTCTACACGGTCGTGTCCGGCGATAACCTGTCCAAGATCGCCAAGCAGCATTACGGTGACGCCAACAAGTACCCGGTGATCTTCGAGGCCAACAAGCCGATGCTCAAACACCCGGACAAGATCTATCCGGGCCAGGTGCTGCGCATTCCCGCGCTGTAAACCGACGATCAGGAGGACACCATGGGCGTCATCTGGACTATTGTGGTCGGCCTGGTGGTCGGCGTGATCGCGCGATGGCTGCATCCGGGCAAGGAAAACATGGGCCTGATCATGACGTCCCTGCTGGGCATCGTCGGCGCCATGTTCGCCGGTTATCTCGGTCAATACATGGGCTGGTACCAGGCGGGCGAAGGTGCCGGTTTCATCGCGTCGGTCGTCACCGCATTCGCGCTGCTGTGGAGCTACGGCAAGTTGCGCGGTAACGCGGCGCACACGCCGGCACTGCCCAAAGATTGAGCCAGCCGGCCTCGGACGTTGGCGGATGTTGAGTTGCCTCTCACTCGCTCAGGTCTTGGCGCATTGCAGCTGGGCGAGGATGATTACCGTATGACGCTCTACCCAAAGCTGCTGGCTGCGCTCGATCTGGGCTTCACCAGCTTGCCCAACCGGGTGTTGATGGGCTCCATGCATGTCGGACTGGAGGAAGTGAAGGACGGCTTCGCCCGCATGGCGGCGTTCTACGCCGAGCGCGCAGCGGGCGGCGTCGGCCTGATTGTCACCGGCGGCATTGCCCCCAACGACCGCGGCCGCCCGATGCCCGGAGGCGCCCGCCTGACCACCGAGGCCGAAGCCGACAAGCACAAACCGGTCACCGCGGCGGTGCACCAGGCGGGCGGCAAGATCGCGATGCAGATCCTGCATTTCGGCCGCTACGCCTACCACGGCGACCTGGTAGCCCCCAGCGCCCTGCAGGCGCCGATCAACCCGATGCGGCCCAAGGCACTCAGCACCGAGGAGGTGGAGCAGACGATCGATGACTTCGTCCGTTGCGCCGCGCTGGCCCGTTACGCCGGATATGACGGCGTCGAGATCATGGGTTCGGAGGGCTACCTGATCAACGAATTCATCGCCGCGCGCACCAACCGGCGCGACGACGCCTGGGGCGGCGACAATGCCAATCGCATCCGTTTCCCGGTTGAGATCGTGCGCCGCACGCGCGAGCGGGTAGGCACTGACTTCATCATCATCTACCGCCTGTCGATGCTGGATCTGGTTGAGGGTGGCTCCACACTGGAAGAAGTGGTGCAATTGGCGCAGGCGGTCGAGGCCGCCGGCGCCACCATCATCAATACCGGCATTGGCTGGCACGAGGCGCGCATACCGACCATCGCGACCAAGGTGCCGCGCGCGGCCTTCGCCTGGGTGACGCGGCAACTGATGGGCAAGGTCGGCATCCCGCTGGTGGCCACCAACCGCATCAACACGCCCGAGGTGGCCGAACAGCTGCTGGCCGACGGCTATTGCGACATGGTGTCGATGGCCCGCCCGTTCCTGGCCGACCCGCTGTTCGTGCGCAAGGCCGAACAGGGCCGGGCCGACGAGATCAACACTTGCATCGGCTGCAACCAGGCCTGCCTGGACCACACCTTCGGCGGCAAAATAACATCTTGCCTGGTGAACCCGCGGGCCTGCCATGAGACGCTGCGCAACATCGCACCTGCCCGATCGAAAGGACGCATCGCAGTAGTCGGTGCCGGCCCGGCCGGCCTGAGTTTCGCCACCACCGCCGCGCAAGGCGGTTTCGACGTGACGCTGTATGACGCGGCGGCCGAGATCGGCGGCCAGTTCAACATCGCCAAGCAGATTCCGGGCAAGGAGGAGTTTTACGAAACGCTGCGCTTTTACCGTCGCCAGATCGGCATCACCGGCGTCACGCTCAAACTCGGCAACCGCATCAGCGCAGCGCAACTGGCGGCCGACGGCTTCGAGCAGGTGGTGCTGGCGACCGGCGTGACGCCGCGCCTGCCGGCCATCGACGGCATCGACCACGCCAAGGTCTGCGGCTACCTGGACGTGCTGCGCGACAAGCGTGAGGCCGGCAAGACCGTGGCGCTGATCGGCGCTGGCGGCATTGGCTTCGACGTGGCCGAATACCTGCTGCACAGCGGTACCAGCCCCAGCCTGGACCCGGCGAAGTTCTTCGCCGAGTGGGGCGTTGACACCGGCTATGCCGAGCGCGGCGGCCTGATGCCTGCACACATCGAAAAGAGCCCGCGCAAGGTGATTCTGTTGCAGCGCAAGGCCAGCAAGGTCGGCGACGGGCTGGGCAAGACCACCGGCTGGATCCACCGCACCTCGCTGAAGAACCGCAAGGTCGAGATGATCGCCGGCGTGCGCTACCGCAAAGTGGATGACGCCGGGCTGCACATCACCGTGGATGGGCAGGACAGGATCATCGCGGCCGACACCATCGTCGTGTGCGCCGGGCAGGAGCCGCGGCGCGAACTGCAGGCCGAGCTGGTCGCAGCCGGCATCGTGGTGCACCTGATCGGCGGCGCCGACAAGGCCGCAGAACTGGACGCCAAGCGCGCCATCTTGCAGGGTTTCGAGCTCGCCGTCGCGCTGCAGACGCCTGCGGTCCCGGCCATCCCGAACCCGGCAACGGCAAACCCCGCGCAGGTACATGCAGCCACTGGAAACATGACCATGAACTACAAGACCCTTACCGTCTCGCTGGACGACCATGTGGCCACCGTGCGGCTGAACCGACCCGAAAAGGCCAACGCCATGAACGCCGACATGTGGCAGGAGATCCGACAGGCTTTCCGCTGGGTGGATGACACACCCGACGCGCGGGTCGCGATCCTGCAAGGTGAAGGCAATTTGTTCACGTCGGGTATCGACCTGGAAATGATGATGGCCATGGGGCCCCAGATCCAGAACGACTGCGAGGCCCGTATGCGCGAGAACCTGCGCCGTGTGATCCTGGACATGCAAGACACCTTGACCAGCCTGGAGCGATGTCGCAAGCCGGTGCTGGCCGCGGTTCATGGCGCCTGCATTGGCGGGGGCATCGACCTGATAACCTGCGCCGACATGCGATATTGCGCCAGCGACGCGTATTTCTCGATCAAGGAGATCGACATCGGCATGGTCGCCGACGTCGGCACGCTGCAACGACTGCCCAGGCTGATCGGCGAAGGCATGGCGCGCGAGTTGGCGTACACCGGCCGGCGTTTCACTGCCACCGAAGCGCGCGCGATACGGCTGGTCAACCAGGTATTCGATTCGCGCGAGGCCCTGCAAGCCGGCGTGCGCGCGATCGCGACCACCATCGCAGCCAAATCGCCGCTGGCGATTCGCGGCACCAAGGAGATGATCACCTATGCCCGCGACCACTCGGTGGCCGACAGTCTGAATTACAACGCTACCTGGAACGCAGCCCTGCTGCTCAGCGACGACCTGCAGGAAGCCATGATGGCCAACATGGGCAAACGCACGGCGGAGTTCAAGAACTGAGGCACAAGCCCGTTGGCCCCGACCGGCCCCGACTGGTGCCGACGGGAATCGACCGGCATCGATCGGATGGTGGCCATCGCCTGGCGGCTGCTCCATCGCCTGGCGGCTGCTATTAGGGAGAACGTGAAGTGGCAAATCGACCCTTATCGGCTATGGTCTGGCATACCGTCCCCTAGCGGCCCGGCCCGAGGGTCTACCCTGAAGTGCCGACGGCCGGCAAGCGCATCTTTCAACCGACCAACCAGGAGAATCCCTTGGCCAAACTCGATTCCAGCGAACTCATGTTGCAGCGCGCCTACCAATGGGAGAAGGAGCGCGCCAACGAGATCTTCCTGACCCAGCCGATGGGCGCCGGCGTGGTCCGCGACTGGACCTGGGCCCAGACCTTGGACGAGGCGCGCCGCGTGGCCGCCTGGCTCAAGTCGCAGGGCTGGGAGCCGGGCACCCGCATTGCCATCATGAGCAAGAATACCGCGTGGTGGATCATGTCGGATCTGGCGATCTGGATGGCGGGTTATGTGAGCGTTCCGATCTACCCCAACCTGGTGGCCGAAACCGTGCGCCAGATCATGGAGCACTCTGAAACCAGGCTGTGCATTGTCGGCAAGCTGGACGACTGGAAATCCATGCAGCCCGGCATTCCGAAAGACATGCCCTGCATCTGCACGCCGCTGTGCGAAGCAAAGGGCCAGCCATTCACCGCATGGGACGACATCATCAAGAAGACCCAGCCGATGACGGAAAGCCCGACCTTTGCCGAAGACGCGATGGCCACCATCATCTATACCTCGGGTACAACCGGCATGCCCAAGGGCGCGGTGCACGGCTTCGGCGCGTTCTCGCACACCGCCAAGGCGTTGCAGGAGGTGCTGCACTCGACGCACGCCGATCGCGCGCTGTCGTACCTGCCGCTGGCGCACGTGGCCGAGCGCTGCCTGGTCGAAGGTGCAAGCCTGTACGTTGGCTCGCGCATCTATTTCGCCGAAAGCCTGGACACCTTCCTGGCCGACCTGCAGCGTGCACGGCCCACCTTCTTCTTCTCGGTCCCGCGGCTATGGGTCAAGTTCCAGCAAGGCGTATTTTCCAAGATGCCCAAGGAAAAACTCGCCCGCTTGATGCGTATTCCAATCCTCGGCGGCATCGTCAAGAAGAAGATCCTCAAGCAGCTCGGCCTGGACTCGGTGCGCTTTGCCGGCACCGGTGCCGCACCCTTGCCGCCCGAAATAATGACCTGGTACCGCAACCTGGGGCTGGAACTGCTCGAGGGCTACGGCATGACCGAGCAGTTCGCCTATGCGACGAGTTCGATGCCGGGCAAGTCGCGCATCGGCTATGTCGGCAGCGCCACGCCCTGCTGCGAGGTGAAACTGTCCGACACCGGGGAGGTGCTGACCCGTGGCCCTGCCCATATGCAATGCTATTTCAAGGAGCCGGAGAAAACCCGCGAGACCATGACCACCGACGGCTGGCTGCGCACCGGGGACCTGGGCGAGTTCGACAATGAGCGTCGGCTCAAGATCGTCGGCCGCGCCAAGGAGCAGTTCAAGTCCAGCAAGGGCAAATATGTGGCGCCCGCTCCAATTGAAAGCAAACTGTCGGCCTTCACCAAGATCGAAGCCTGCATGGTGACCGGGGTTTCCTTCCCACAGCCGTTTGCGCTGGCCATGCTGCCACTGGGGCAATGGGATGGGCTCAAGGCCACTGGCCCGCGCAAGGAATTCTCGGACGAACTTTCGGCCCACCTCAAGGTCGTCAATGCGCAGCTCGATCCGCATGAGCGTCTGGACTTTGTGGCGGTGGTGCCCGAGCAATGGTCAGTCGAGGCGGGCTTCGTCACGCCGACGCTGAAGATCAAGCGCAACGTGGTCGAAAAGCACTATGAGGCCCATTTCGACAAATGGAGTAGGGCTCGCAAGGATGTGGTCTGGCACGACGCCTGAGTACCCGGATTCATGACCGCCACCCGCCTGAACCCGCTCGATACTGCCTGGCTTCTCACTGAATCGCGTGCCACGCCCAACCATGTGGGCGGTCTGCTGCAGTTCCGCCTGCCGGTCAAGGCGCCGCAGGACTTCCTGCGCAAGATGGTGGCGCAATTTCGCGGCCATCGCGAGTTCGTCGCGCCCTGGAACCAGCGCCTCAAGATCCCGTTCCTGAAGAACCCGCTGCCGTCCTGGGTGGTCGACGACGACATCGACCTGGAGTACCACATCCGCCACGCGGCGCTGCCCTGGCCCGGTGGCGAACGCGAATTGGGCGAACTTGTCGGGCGGCTGCACAGCACGCCGATCGATCTGGCGCGCCCGCCGTGGGAATGCACCATCATCGAGGGGCTCGACGGTGGGCGGTTTGCGCTGTTCATCAAGATGCACCACGCGCTGATCGACGGCATCAGCGGCATCAAGATGCTGGAGCGTGCGATGGCCACGAGCGCGAAGGCTTCGCTGAAACTGCCGCCATTCTGGTCTGCGGTTTCTGCCAGCGCGGCCAAACCGGCCGCGCGGCGTGCGACTCCGTCCATGGCCAATGCCACGGCAGCAGCGATCGAGGGGCTGAGCGAGCAGGCGCGTTCATTGCCACAACTGGCCGCGGCCTTTGGCAAGATCATCCGCCGGATCGGTGACCCCAGCGACGGCCTGGCCGTGCCGTTCGATGCGCCGCGCTCGATCCTGAACGGCCGGGTGCGCGAAAAACGCCGGTTTGCAACCCAGCAGTTCAGTATCGAACGACTTCGCGCGCTGGCGAGCGCCGCCCAGTGCACCTTGAACGACGTGGTGCTCGCGTTGTGCGGCGGGGGGCTGCGGCGCTTCCTGCTCGAACGCGACGAACTGCCCAACAAGTCACTCACAGCCGGCATTCCGGTCTCGGTGCGGCCCAAGGACGACGAAGGCACCGGCAACGCGATCAGCTTCATCGTGGCCACGCTGGGCACCGATATCGCCGACGCCGGCGAACGGCTGCAAGTGATCCGCAACTCGGTCAAGCATGCCAAATCCCATGTGCAAAGCCTGCCGCGCCAGGCCATGACGCAGTACACCCTGCTGCTGATGGCCCCGACAATGCTGACCCTGCTCACCGGCATCGGCGGGCGCACGCCGCCGATGTTCAACATCACGATCTCCAACGTGCCGGGGCCGGACAAACCGCTTTATTTTCGTGGCGCCGAGATGGTGTCGATCTATCCGGCCTCCATCGTGACCCACGGGCAGGCGCTCAACATCACCTGCGAGAGTTACGCCGGGCAGATGAATTTCGGCTTTACCGCCTGCCACACGTCCCTGCCCAGCATGCAGAAGGTGGCGGTGTATTGCGCCGACGCGCTGGCCGAGCTGGAAGACGTGTTTATGGCCAAACCGGTTGCAAAGCCGCGGCGCACCCGCAGTCGGCGCGACTGAATCCCGGGCTTGCCAATGGACGCATCACCGCCCAGGGCGCCGGCCCAGACGCGGCCGGCCGCGTTCAGGTCATCGGTCTTGCAGTCGATCACCATCACACGTTGGCGGGATTTGTGCGGCATGGTTGAAACTCCTGGCAGCGCTGAAAATCGATTCGATGTCAGCGCCATGGCGATTCCACGTTGCCCGCTGCGGCCCACATCGGCCAACCATCCGTTGCGCTGCCGGTTGTCCCGGCAAACCGGGTTTGCTCAAGCTGCGCGGCTTGCCTGCCCCATGATTTCACCCAGCCGGATCGCCCGCTCCGGCTCCCACCCGGGGTTGAAGGCACAACGCCCTTTCGGGAACAACGCCACCACCGTGGAGCCCAGCAGAAAACGCCCCATCTCGTCGCCCTGCCTGAAGTCGATTGCCTGGCCGGCGTAATCCCAGCTGCGCGGCTTGCCCGAGCGCGGCGGATTGACGACCCCATGCCAGGTGGTGGCCATGCTGCCGACAATGGTGGCACCCACCAGCACCAACACGAAGGGACCGCGCGCCGACGCGAACACGCACACTACCCGCTCGTTGCGCGCAAAAAGTCCGGGAACGCCGCGTGCCGTGACCGGGTTGACCGAGAACAGGTCGCCCGGCACATACACCATGCGCACCAGGCGGCCGGCGCAGGGCATGTGGATGCGATGGTAGTCCTTGGGACTGAGGTACAGCGTGGCGAACAGGCCATCCTGGAACTGCGCCGCCAATGCCGTGTCTCCGGCCAGCAGCGCCGTTGTCGAGTAGTGGTGCCCCTTGGCCTGGAAGATCTGGTCGGCCTGAATAGGGCCGAATTGGCTGATCGAGCCATCCACCGGGCAGATCAGCTCGGCGCGTTGCAACGGTCGCGCATCGACCGTCAGGGCGCGGGTGAAAAAATCGTTGAAACTGGCGTAGTTGCGGATATCGGGGTCCGCGGCCTCGGCCATGTTGACGCCATACTTGCCGACAAACCAGCGGATGATGGCGGTCGTGATGCCGCCGGCCCGCATCGACGCGATCAGCCCGCCGAATTGGGTCATCAGGCGCTTGGGCATCAGGTATTGGGGCAGGACTTTGGATCGATCGGTCACGATGGACAGGCGCGGGGGCAGCCGCAGCACGCAAAAGGTTGAGGATTATATCGACCGGCCTGCTGGCACCCTGCCAGCGCGGGCACTTGGCATCACAATGCAGCCATGACTTCGGCCCGCATCCCACCGATCCAGTGCCTGCTGACCTTCGAGGCGCTGGCACGCCTGCGCAGCGTGACACAGACGGCCGACGAGATGTTCGTGACACCCAGCGCGGTCAGCCACCGGGTCAAGCAGCTCGAACAGATCATCGGCACAAAGCTGTTCGGCCGCGCCGATTTTTCACTGACGACCGACGGCAGCGAGTACCTGGCCCATGTGCGCGAAGGCCTGGCCACGCTGCAGAAGTTTCCCGGTCGCGCCGGCAGCAGCGGAAAGCGCAAGCTGCGCCTGGCGATCACGCCGACCTTCGCGCGTTCGATCCTGATCCCGCGGCTGCGCCAGTTCACCGAGGCATACCCGGAGATCGACGTCACGCTGCAGGTCTCGATTCCGCTGCTCGACGTGGTGGCCGAAGATGGTGATCTGACGGTGCGTTTCGGCACCGGCCGTTACGCCGATGTGGAGCATTTGTGCCTGCTCAAGGATGTGGTCACGCCGATGGCCTCGCCGGCCTTCGTGCGTGAGCACGGGCCGTTCGAGGCGCCACTGGACCTGGAAGGCGTGCCCTTGCTGCGTAGCCCGCTGGAGCCTTGGCGCACCTGGTTCGGCGCGCACCAACTCGACTGGCCGGAGCCGCTGGAGGGTTCGCAGTTCAACGACATCGGCCTGATGTGCGACGCGGCCGCCGCCGGCATGGGCGTGGGTCTGATCCGACTCAAGCTCGGCGCACCGTGGCTCGAGAACGGCACGCTGGTGCGGCTGTACGACCATGACGCGCCCAGTCCCCATGCCCATTACCTATGCTGGCGCGCCGGCACAATGGAGCGCTGGGAATGTTCGGCGTTTTCGGAGTGGTTGCAAAAGAGCATCGGAACGGTGGGCTGAAGCCCCCAATGGACCACCTGTGCTGCGGCCGGTCTGCCCACGAATTCAAGTACCGACTGGCCTACGTTGCCAACTTGGTATGCGTGATGCTCTACGACAACAGAGTCGGAAAGGGTGACCATCGCCATTTCCGTGCATCCGAGAACTCGTACAGGTTCAGCACGCTAGAACGGTGAAACCACATTGCATCCAACATGCGTTGGCGTAACGGGGTCATGACGAATCCCCTTCAAAGCCGGGGAACATTCCCCAGCCCGAAGGCTTGGCTTCAAAGGCCCGCCACGCAAGTCCACCCGCAAAGCAAAACGCGGTGGCGCCCCTTGCGGGACAACCACCGCGTCAGCGGCCTAGTTCAACGCCGAATTCAGCGGACGCCGTAGGCGGTCCGATGGGATGACCAGTTATGCCGCCACTTCGACATACTCGACTTGGCTGGCACCAGGCGGCACTGGCAAGCCATCTTCGCGTAGACCTTCAACATGAAACGCAATGGCCTCGCGGATTTCAGTTTCCACCTCTTCGACCGTCGTACCGGTGGCCACGCATCCCGGCAGGTCAGGCACAAAAGCCGAAAAATCGCCTTCTGCTTTTTCAATGACCATTGCATAACGCATACCCGATTAGACGGCACCCGGCCACTTGATCTCGACCTTGCGGTTCTGCGCAAGGCAGTCTCTAAGGTAGAGATTGATGAGGCTTTGGTAGGGTACCCCCGCTTCCGTGGCCATGCCTTTGAAGTACTGAACCACGTCCTCGGAAAGGCGCATGGTTACCGACTTCTTAAGTTTGGACGCGTATGGGTTTCGACGCGACTTCATCGTCGACAGATCGTATTCAGCTTTCATGTCATTCACCTCGGTAGTTCTGGGCTTCACTTTCCGTCGCCTTGCGAGCTGAAATTATGCGGATAACGTCCCCATCCTCTCTCTCGCAATGGCACACCAAGAGAAGCCTTGCGACTGAGCTCATGCCCAACAAAAGAAAGCGTTCCTCGTCGAAAGAGTGTTCTTCATCAAAGAACTGCACCGCGAAGTCATCGTACAGGACAGTCTTGGCCACCTCAAAGGTGACCTTGTGCTTCTTGGCGTTTGACGCCGCCTTGGAGGAATCCCATTCGAATCGCATACATACATTGTATGCATAGAAGGTGGGTAGTCAAGAACGGTCGAGTTTGTGCCGTCTAACCATTTGTGAAGCCCGATTCTGCCGCGTATCGGTGCTGCGTAACTGTTGAACGTAACGTAATACACGCCGTCGTTCGCGTGCGTGAGTTGGCCGACCTGGCCGACTGGCTGGCCCGACTAGGGATGTACGTGGTGCGGGCTTTCCTCAAGCTGCGCGACCTGGTGAGCTCTCACCGCGAACTGGCCAGAAGGCTCGATGACCTCGAACAGAAGACCGAGGCTCTGGCCATGAACAACGACGCCATCAGCCGCAACACGGGCAATCAGGTCAAGCAGCTCCTCTGCGCGCTGCGCGATTCCTGACGGACAAGGCGAAGAAAACCTGCGCTGATTTACTCCTCGTCCTCGTCAGGAAAGTTTTCAAGGGCCGCTTTGAGATCGTTACTCAATGTGGAAAGATGAAAAAGAGAATGATCAACAAACTTAACCTCAACCTCCGTCAGAAATTCCGCCAACTCGCGTTGAGTCAGATGTTGGTTTTCTAGCAGATC
>JAYUQC010000025.1:0-16820 GCA_043759735.1 Rhodoferax sp. | reverse complement strand
GATAGGCACTGATCACGTCCGGGTTGTTGCGTACTTCTTCAGGCGTGCCGTCGCCGATCTTCCTGCCGTAGTCCAGCACCACGACCCGGTCTGAAATGTCCATCACCACACCCATGTCGTGTTCGATCAACACCACGGTGGTGCCGAATTCCTCATTGATGTCGAGCACAAAGCGGCTCATGTCCTGCTTCTCTTCCAGGTTCATGCCGGCCATCGGCTCATCGAGCAGCAGCATCTGCGGCTCCATGGCCAGGGCACGGCCGAGGTCCACGCGCTTTTGCAGACCGTAGGGCAACTGGCCGACTGCGGTCTTGCGGTGCGCCTGGATCTCCAGAAAATCGATGATATGTTCCACGAACTCGCGGTGTTTGAATTCCTCGCGCTGCGCCGGGCCGATGCGCAAGGCCTGCAGGAACAGGTTGCTCTTGATGCGCAGGTTGCGCCCGGTCATGATGTTGTCGATCACGCTCATGCCCTTGAACAGCGCCAGGTTCTGGAACGTGCGCGCGATGCCCATGCTCGCCACCTGGTGGCTGTCCATGTGGCTGAAGGTCTGCCCCTTGAAGCTGATGGTGCCCTGCTGCGGCGTGTAGACGCCGTTGATGCAGTTGAGCATCGAACTCTTGCCGGCGCCATTGGGGCCGATGATGGCGCGCACCTCGTGTTCGCGCACGTCGAACGAGATGTCGGTCAGCGCGTTGACACCACCAAACGACAGGCTGATGTTCTTGACGTCCAGGATGACGTCGCCGATTTTTTTCTGGGGCGCTAGGTCGCTCATGAACGTACTTTCAGGCTGCTGCCTTGACCGGCGCAAAGGTCCGGGTGTCTTCGATTCTCAAGGTCGCGCTGATGCTGCCGCTGCGCCCGTCCTCGAACTTCACCACGGTCTCGATGTATTGCTCGGTCTTGCCGCCGTACAACCCATCGACCAGCGGCTGGTACTTGTCGGCGATAAAACCCCGCCGGACCTTGTTGGTGCGGGTCAGCTCGCCGTCATCGGCGTCGAGTTCCTTGTGCAGCACCAGGAAGCGGCTGACCTGGCTGCCGGCCAGCAGTTCGTCGGCCGCCAGGTCGGCATTGACCTTCTCGATGCATTCCTTGATCAGCTGGTAGACCTCGGGTTTCTGCGCCAGATCGGTGTAACCGGCATAGGCCAGGTTGCGCCGCTCGGCCCAGTTGCCGACCGCCTCCATGTCGATGTTGATCATCACGCAGACCTTTTCGCGGCCGTCGCCGTAGGCCACGACCTCTTTGATGTAGGGGAAGAACTTGAGCTTGTTCTCGACATACTTGGGCGCGAACATCGCGCCGTCATTGACGCCGCCCCTGATGCGGCCGACGTCCTTGACCCGATCGATGATCTTCAGGTGGCCGTGCGCATCGAGGAAGCCGGCGTCGCTGGTGTGGTACCAGCCATCGGCCGTCAACACCTCGGCGGTGGCGGCGGGGTTCTTGAAATACTCCTTGAGCAGCCCCGGCGACTTGACCAGGATCTCGCCGTTCTCGGCCACCTTGATCTCGACACCGGCGATCGGCAGTCCCACCGTGTCGGCGCGCGCGGCGTTGTCGGGCTGCAGGCAGACGAACACTGCCGTCTCCGTGGAGCCATACAACTGCTTGATGTTGATGCCGATCGAGCGATAGAACTGGAACAGATCCGGTCCGATCGCCTCGCCCGCCGTGTAGGCCACCCGCACCCGGCTCATTCCAAGGTTGTTGCGCAGTGGACCGTAGACCATCCAGTCACCCAGCGTGTACAACAGCTTGTCCGTCAGACCCACCGGCTTGCCGTCCATCAGGTCGGGACCGACCCGCTTGGCCAGGTCCATGAAGCCCTGGAACATCGTGCGCTTGATGCTGCCGGCGTCCTCCATGCGGATCATCACGCTGGTCAAAAGGCCTTCGAACACCCGCGGCGGCGCGAAGTAGTAAGTGGGGCCGACCTCCTTGAGGTCGATCGTCACCGTCGCGGCCGATTCCGGGCAGTTCACCACGTAGCCGCATGCCAGCCACTGCGCATAGCTGAAGATGTTCTGTCCGATCCAGGCTGGCGGCAGGTAGGCCAGCACCTCCTCCGCACTGGTGAGCTTGTCGAAGGCGGCGCCCGCGCGGGCGCGGTCGAGCAGACTGTTGTGCGTATGCACTACGCCCTTGGGGTTGCCAGTCGTGCCCGAGGTGAAGAACATCGCCGCCACGTCGTGCGGACCGGCCTGTTCGATCTGCACCTTCAGGAAATCCTGATGCTGTTTCGCGTAGACCCTGCCCGCGGCCACCAGTTCCTCGATCGCCATCAGGCCCGGCTCGTCGTATTTGCGCAGGCCACGCGGGTCGTCGAAATAGATATGGGCCAGTTGCGGGCACTGCTCGCGGACCTCCAGCAGCTTGTCGACCTGCTCCTGGTCCTCTGCAAACGCGAAACAGACATCGGCGTTGTTGATCGGGAACACGCATTCGGCTGCCGCGGCGTCCTGGTACAGCGGAATCGGGATCGCGCCCAGCGACTGCGCTGCCAGCATCGTCGCGTACAGTCGCGGCCGGTTGGCACCGACCACGACCATGTGCTGATCGCGTCGCAGTCCGGCCTGATGCAGGCCGCCCGCAATGTCTGCGACCAATACCAGTAGGTCACCCCAGGTCAGCGCCTGCCAGATACCGAACTCCTTTTCACGCATTGCTGGCGCCGTTGGCCTTTCGGCTGCGTGTTTTAGCAACAATCGGGGGAACGTTGTCTGCACGATGTCTCCTTACGGGCCATAGGCGCGCCGTCGTCCGCCGCCCTCGCGGGCCGGTGATTGCGGCAGCTACTTACAAGCACTGGAATATAGGATTTAATTTGACGCTATCTTGTCAGTTGGACGACAATCAAGGGTAATGGAGGCTAGGGATTTCCCTTAGTCTGACCCCATATAGACCAAACGCTGGGCCGCTATTGATCCATGTCCACTGAATTGTCCTTGCACCATCGCCGACGCGCGCCTACCGCAGTCGAGGTTCAGGCCGTTCCCTGGATGGCGGTCCTGAACGACGTCCAGCGGGAGCGCGTGCTGTCCGAGCTCAAGGTAGGAGACGCGCTGCCGGGCGACTATGTCTGCCGCATCGGACGCCCTGTCACCTACTGGTTTGGCGTGGTGGACGGCCTGCTCAAAATGAGCAGCGACTCGATCGAGGGCAACACCATGACCTTCACCGGCGTTGCGCCGGGCGGCTGGTTTGGGGAAGGCACTGCACTCAAGCGCGAACCCTACAAGTACAACATCCAGGCGCTGCGCCGCAGTACGGTCGCAGGCCTACCGGTCGATACGTTTCATTGGCTGCTCGACCAGTCCATCGGGTTCAACCGGTTTGTCATGAACCAGATCAACGAACGCCTGGGCCAGTTCATTGCCGCACGGGAGATCGACCGCATGAACAACCCGGATGCACGGGTTGCGCGCAGCCTGGCCGCGTTGTTCAACCCGGTGTTGTATCCGGCTGTCGGCGAGGTGTTGCGGATCACCCAACAGGAACTTGCCTACCTGGTCGGGCTGTCGCGCCAGCGCGTCAACGAAGCGCTGCGGGCGCTGCAGGAACAAGGCGTGATCCGGGTCGAGTACGGCGGCCTGCGGGTGCTGAGTCTGGACGCGCTGCGATCGCGGGTATTTGCCAAACACGAGACGACATGAACGATTCTGAATCCCGCAAACCATTGCAACGCGCCCCCAAACCCGTGGCAGCGGCGGCCCACGGCCCCGCGCATGGGCGGCCTGGTGCTGGTGCCGGCACCAGCCGGCTCAACAAGCGCATGGCCGAGCTGGGCATGGCCTCGCGACGCGAAGCCGACGACTGGATCGCGCGCGGCTGGGTCAAGGTCAACGGCGCGCCGGCGGCGATGGGCATGCAAGTTACGCCCTCCGACCGGATCGAGATCAGCAAGCAGGCACAGGGCCAGCAGGCCAACCAGGTGACGATCCTGCTCAACAAACCCATGGGCATCGTCAGCGGGCAGGCGGAAGACGGCCACCTGCCGGCCATCACCCTGATCCAAGCGCAGAACCGCTGGGTAGACGACAACGCCCGCTACTTTTTCCATCCAAAACAGCTGCAAAGTCTGGTGCCGGCAGGCCGGCTCGACATCGATTCGATCGGGCTTCTGGTGCTGACCCAGGACGGCCGCGTCGCACGCCAGTTGATCGGCGAGGACTCCGTGATGGAAAAGGAATATCTGGTACGGGTCACCACGCTGGCTGCCGTTCCCACGGGCCGACAACAGGACGAACTGACCGAGATCCACGAAGGCGATCCGGTGACGACCAACGTGCAGGCGGTGTTTCCACCCGAGCAACTCGCCCGGTTGCGCCACGGTTTGTCGCTCGACGGCCAGGCACTCAAGCCGGCGCGCATCAGCTGGCAGAACCCCGAACAACTGCGCGTGGTGCTCACGGAGGGCAAGAAACGCCAGATCCGGCGCATGTGCGAGCTGGTGGGTTTGAAGGTGGTCGGCCTCAAGCGCGTGCGCATCGGCAAGGTCATGCTGGGCAACCTGCCGCTGGGGCAGTGGCGGTATCTGGCGCCGCACGAGAAGTTCTAGCCGCCGCCTGAATTGCCTGCCCGACACTCCATAATGGCCGTTGGAGTATCGAGACAACATGGCGACAATCTTCGCGGTCGACGAATTGGCAGTCGCCATCCAAAGAGCCGTGCAGGTTCAGAAAACACGTCCTATTGAACTACTTCAATATTTGGCGTCAGCCCTAAAAGCACGGGCCGCTCAACTCGCGGCTGAGACATGACCACCAGCTTCACCGCCTACATAGACGAGTCCGGCGACGAGGGCTTTGTATTCCTGCCTGGCGAAAAAGGCAGTAGCCGCTGGCTGGTGCTGTCCGCCGTGGTGTTTCGCAAATCCAAAGACCCGGAAGCCGTGCGCGTGATGCGCGAGGTACGTGCGCTGCTTGGTAAAGACCCCAAGAAGGCGCTGCACTTTCGAAAAATGAAGCACGAGCACCGGATACCGTATGTGCGGGCAGTGGCGACAGCTCCGATTCGCACTGTGAGCGTGCTGATTCACAAACCATCCATTACCGAGCCGGAGAAATTTCAGAGTGAGGCGTTTCGGCTTTACCGCTACGCGACCCGTTTGCTGGTGGAGCGTGTGTCGTGGCTGTGCCGGGACACACGCAAGGACAACGAAGGCGACGGTAGTTGTGAACTGATTTTTTCCAACCGTAGCGCGATGTCGTATGAAGACCTGCGCAGCTACCTGCTGCACCTGAAAGACAAGCCCGGTACCGATGCGCGCATTGACTGGAATGCCATACGGCCCCAGCAGGTGCGCGCCGTCAACCACGATCAATTGGCGGGGCTGCAAATGGCGGATGCAGTCGCGTCAAGCTTGTTTTTCACGGTGAATCTGACGCAATACGGTGAGGTGGAAGACCGTTTTTTCAGGATGCTGCGGCCCACGATCTATCGCCATCCAAAAACTGGCGAACTGGGCTATGGCTTGAAGTTTTGGCCGGGTAGCCTGGAGGCACTCACCGAGAGCATGACGCATTTGGCCAGCTTTCTGCCGCAAGCTAATGCATGAGAAACAAGCACCCAAAAAAATGCAGGCCCCAAGTTCGAGTGTCCCGCCCATTCGGGCTGCCAATGTTGCCAATGGCCTCTACAAACCTTGCGCTTGCCTGCGCTTTTGATTTTAGCCAGTTCGGCCCGAAAGTGGACCGTCATGCACAAAGAAATCCAAACTGCTGAGTTGGTGCCCAGACTGCTCGGGATTGAGCAGGCGGCCAGCCATATTGATGGTGCCGTCGGACACCATCGTTGAAGAATATGCGCACCGCCCAAGACCTCCTGACCGAACTCAACGCTTCCGACGAGTCTCCTCGGATTGAGGCCAAGCGGGCGCGCGAGATTGGCAAGTCCATCATGGAAACGGTTATTGCATTTGCCAATGAGCCGGGTCTGGGTGGCGGGTATCTGCTGCTGGGCGTGGAATCGAAGGTCGATGCGAAAGGCGACGCACTGTATTGGGCTACTGGAGTGCCCGACCCGGACAAGGCGCAGAAAGACCTGGCATCGCAATGCGCCAGCATGCTGAATGTGGCGCTGCGACCCGAGATGGCGGTGGAGCGCGTGGACGGCAAAACCGTGGTGGTGGTCTTTGTGCCTGAGGCGGATGCCAGCCAGAAACCGGTTTACCTGCCGGCCACGGGTCTGCCGAAAGGGGCCTTTCGCCGCGTCGGCTCCACGGACCAGCGGTGTGTGGATGACGACCTGTGGGTGTTGCGCGGCGCCAGCGCGCCCTGGCGAACCCGCAAGCCGAAGAGTTGGCCTACAACAACGATGACATGCTGGAGGCATTGTCTGCCGTGCGGCGCGTGGGATTGGTTTTGCAGCCAACCCTGGCGGGGCTGGTGTTGTTTGGCAAGCCCATGGCCTTGCGCCGCTTGTTCCCGGCCTTGCGGCCGTGTTGCACGAAATCAACTGGGCGGAAACCAAAGGCTCCGGCATACGCACCATGCGCCGCCTGGCGGAAGATGCGGGCTTGCCATTGCCCGAGTTTGCGTCGGACCGGCAGAAGAATGAGTTCAAAGTCACGCTGTTTCTGCACCATCTGCTGACCGAGGAAGACCACGCCTGGCTGCGGGCTCTGGCGAGGGACGCATTGTCGACCAACGACGCCAAGGCGCTAATTTACGCGCGCGAGACGGGCATGGTGGACAACACGGCGTGCCGGGATTTCTCGGGTCTGGGCACCTTGCAAGCCAGTAACGTGCTACGCCGCCTGCGGGATCGTGGATTGCTGGAGAAGCAGGGGGCAGGCAACCGGACACACTACATACTGGTGAATCCGGAATCGGTAAGAGGCACGATGCCGCAGCAGGGCGCACTCCGCCTGGAAGGTGGTAAGCAGACGCCTGAAGGTGGCAAGCAGGACTTGTCACCGTTGCCACCCGAACTGTCACGGCGATTACCAGCACCAGGCCAAAGGATGGGAGAAATAGCGTTGCGCCAGCTTATCCGCGATCTCTGCGGGTGGCACGCGATGCGCGGGGAGGAGCTTGCCACCTTTCTAGCCAAAGACCTGAAATACTTGCGTAACAGACATTTGTCGGTGATGGTTCAGTCCGGTGAGTTGGCATTCCAGTACCCGGGGTCGCCCAACCACAAACTGCAGGCGTACAGGCTTCCCAACAACCCGTGAATCCCGCCCGAAATAGTCCTCACCGGCGCATGTGCGAGCTGGTCGGTCAGAAGGTGGTCGGCCTCAAGCGCGTGCGCATCGGCAAGGTCATGCTGGGCAACCTGCCGCTGGGGCAGTGGCGGTATCTTGCGCCGCACGAAGATTTTTAGCCGCCACGAAAGCCAGCCTGCGGGCGCACAATTGGTGGGCGGCAATACGGCCTGTTGCCTTGCCACCCACACGCCCACACCATGCCCCGAAACCTGCCGACGAAAAATCTGCGTCACAAGAGCGCCCCCAGCCCTGGCTGCGCCAGGCCCCCCGAGGGGGTGCCAGAAAACTTGGGAGCGGCCCGGCGTTTTCTTGGGAGCCCCTCCGACGTGCGCGCCGTCGCACGGCTGGCAACCCAGGCAACCCTGGGTACGGCGCGAATCGCCGAGGGCGTGCACCAGGCGGTGTGGCGCACGTTGGGCGCGCGCAAGGGCCCGCAACCGGACCAGACGCGCGGGCTGACCGCCCTCGTCTACCGTTGCGTGGCAGGCGTCACCCGGGCGGTTGGTGGTGGCATCGACATGGCTCTCAGGCGGCTCGAACCGCTGCTGGGCGCCATGGACGCGGCGCCACCGGAGTCAGCCCAGCGCATGGCCGTGGTGGCGGCGCTCAATGGCGTGATGGGCGACCGGCTGCTGGCCGACGGCAACCCGCTGGCGCTGCCGATGACGCTGCGTCATAACGGTCAGCCGCTCGCTTTGGACGCGCCGGCAGCAGTATCGCCGGTGACCGGCAAAATCCTGCTGCTGGTGCACGGCTTGTGCATGAACGACCTGCAATGGCAGACCTGGCGCACCGCTGCCGACGGTTCGCTGGAACGAGGCCTCGACCTTGGCCAGGCATTGGCGCAGGCCCAAGGCTCCACACCGGTTTACCTGCGCTACAACACCGGGCGGCATGTGTCGGAGAACGGGCGGGAACTGTCCGCTTTGCTGCAGCGGTTGGTCGCTGCGTGGCCGGTCCCGGTAAATGAATTGACAGTGCTGGCACACAGCATGGGCGGGCTGGTGACCCGCAGCGCCGTCCACCAGGCCCAGGACGCGGGACAACACTGGACCGATCACCTCAAGCGCATCGTGTTTTTGGGTACGCCCCACCATGGCGCCCCGCTGGAACGGGCTGGCAGCTGGATCGACCAATTGCTGGGCGCCACACCCTACTCGGCGCCATTTGCCCGGTTGACCGGGCTGCGCAGCAGCGGCATTACCGATCTGCGCCATGCCTACCTGACCGAAGGCGACTGGGCGGGCCATGACCGTCTGCGGCGCCGAGCCTTGGCGCACCAGCATGTGCCGCTACCTGCCGGTGTCGCATGCCTGGCCGTCGCGGCAACGGTGTCGGGCCGGCGCAGCGCATTGGCCGAGCGACTGCTGGGCGACGGACTGGTGCCATTGCGCAGCGCCCTGGGGCAACACGATGACCCGGCGCGAGGCCTGGCGTTCGACAAACGAAACCAGGCGGTCGCCTTTCGGACCAACCACTTGCAGCTGCTTGGCGATCCGGCCCTGGCCGCACACATCACCGCGTGGCTGACCAAGACAGCGCCGCCGGGGACTTGAACCCTGGACAATCGCCCATAATTGCGGATTTCCCTTGGCGCGTCGGCCAACCCCGATGGGGTGACGGCGCCTATTCCTGGCTGTTTTTGACACCGACGACCGATTCCCATGACCAAACAAACCCTTTCCTTCCAGGCCGAAGTCGCGCAACTGCTGCACCTGGTCACCCATTCGCTGTACTCCAACAAGGAAATCTTCCTGCGCGAGCTGATCTCCAATGCGTCGGATGCCTGCGACAAGCTGCGGTTCGAGGCCATCAACACGCCGGCCCTGTTCGAGGACGCCCCGACCCTCGAAGTGCGCGTCAGTCTGGACAAGAAGGCCCGCACCCTGACCGTTTCCGACAACGGCATCGGCATGAGCGAGCAGGAAGCCATCGACAACCTGGGCACCATTGCCAAGAGCGGCACCAAGGATTTCGTCGCCAAGCTCACCGGCGACCAGAAGGCCGATTCACAGCTGATCGGCCAGTTTGGTGTCGGTTTTTATTCTGGTTTCATCGTGGCCGACACGATCACCGTCGAAACCCGCCGTGCCGGCCTGGATGTCAAGCAGGGCGTGCGCTGGGTCAGCGGCGGTGCCGGCGACTTCCAGGTCGAGACCATTGAACGCACCCAGCGCGGTACCAGCGTCACGCTGCATCTGCGCGAGGATGCCGAGGACTACACCGGCAACTGGAAGGTCAAGGGCATCATCAGCAAGTATTCCGACCACATCAGCCTGCCGATCCTGATGCAGAAGGAGGAGTGGAAAGAAGGCGAGAAAATCGAGGGCGACGCGTCCGGCGCCACCAAGGGCGGCGCGATGGTCGTCACCGACGAATGGGAAACCGTCAACAAGGCCAATGCGATCTGGTCGCGGCCCAAGAAGGACATCACGCCCGAACAGTACAACGACTTCTACAAGCAGATCAGCCACGATTTCGCGGACCCGCTGGCCCATACCCACAACCGGGTCGAGGGCAGCACCGAATACACGCAGTTGCTGTACATACCGTCCAAGGCGCCGTTCGACCTGTGGAACCGCGACAAGAAGGGCGGGCTCAAACTGTACGTCAAACGGGTGTTCATCATGGACGACGCCGAGGCACTGCTGCCGACCTACCTGCGCTTCGTCAAGGGCGTGGTCGACTCGTCCGACCTGCCGCTCAATGTCAGCCGCGAACTGCTGCAGGAAAGCCGCGACGTCAAGGCGATCCGCGAGGGTTGTACCAAGCGAGTCCTGAGCATGCTGGAGGACCTGGCCCGCAACGACAAGCCTGTCGACGCCGAGCCCGCCGAGGGTGCGGACGGCGTGACCGATGTGGTCAGCGAGCAGGACAAGGCCGCTGCCGCCGCCAACAGCGGAAAATACACGACGTTCTATGACGCCTTCGGCGCCGTGCTCAAAGAAGGCCTCGGAGAGGACTTCGCCAACAAGGACCGGCTGGCCAAGCTGCTGCGTTTTGCGTCCTCGACCACCGACAGTGTCAGTGTGGGTTTTGCCGACTACAAGGCGCGCATGAAAGAAGGCCAGGAGGCGATCTACTACATTACGGCTGACTCACCGTCTGCCGCCAGGAACAGCCCGCAGCTCGAGGTGTTCAAGAAAAAGGGCATCGAAGTGCTGCTGATGACCGACCGGGTCGACGAGTGGGCGCTGAACTACGTCACTGAATTCGACGGTACGCCATTGCAAAGCGTCGCCAAAGGAGCAGTCGACCTGGGCAAACTGCAGGACGAGACCGAGAAAAAGGCCGCCGAGGAAGCCGCCGAAGCGTTCAAGCCGCTGCTGGCCAAGCTCAAGGAAGCGCTCAAGGACAAGGCCGAAGACGTGCGCGTCACCACCCGCCTGGTCGACAGCCCGGCTTGCCTGGTGGTGCAGGACCACGGCATGAGCACCCAGCTCGCCCGCATGCTCAAGCAAGCCGGTCAGAGTGCGCCCGAGGTCAAGCCGGTGCTCGAGGTCAACGCCGAGCATGCGCTGGTCAAAAAGCTCGACGGCTCGGTGCACTTCAATGAGTTGGCCCACATTCTGTTCGACCAGGCGCTGCTGGCCGAAGGCGGCATGCCGGATGATCCGGCGGCGTATGTGAAGCGGGTCAACGCGCTGCTGGTTTAGGGTGGCTCGCCGCCAGCGCGCGCGAACGCGAAGGCCTCGTGCACGCTCAGAAACATCTTGCCGTCGAGCCGGCGCCCCAGATCCGTATTGCGCAGTCGGTCCATCACCGGGCCCTTGACCTCGGCCAGCAGCAAAGCGACGCCCCGCGCGGCGAGGCTGCGCTCGAGCTCGGTCAACATCTCCAGCGCGGTGGCGTCGATCTGGTTCACCGCCGAACAGATGATCAGCACCTGGCGCACATCGGGATCGAGCGCCAATTGCTGCCCGATGCGGTCCTCAACCACCACGGCGTTGGCAAAAAACAGACTCTCGTCGACTCGCAGCGCCAGCAGCCCGGGCACCGTCTCGACCCGGTGGCGCAGCACATTGCGGAAGTGCTCGGTGCCCGGCACCCGCCCGACCACCGCGATATGCGGGCGACTGCTGCGCCACACCAGCGCGCCCAGCGACAGCGCCACACCGGTAAAAATGCCGGCTTCGACGCCTAGCAGTACAACACCCAGTGCTGTGCCCATCAGGGACAAGGCTTCCGCGCGGTCATAACGCCAGGCGCGGCGCAAGGTGCCCAGGTCGACCAGCCCCGTCACCGCCACGATGATCGTCGCGGCCAGCACTGCATGGGGCAGGTAAAAGAACAGGCCGGTCAACGCGGCAATGACCAGCGCCATCAGCGCGGCCGAAACCACACCGGCCAGCGGCGTGTGTGCGCCGGCCGCGAAATTGACAACCGAACGCGCGAATCCGCCCGTCACCGGGTAACCGCCTGACAAGGCACTAGCCACATTGGCCGCGCCCAGTCCCAGCAATTCACGATTCGGCACGATGCGCTGATGGCGTTTGAGCGCCAATGACTGCGCGACCGACACGCTTTCGACAAAACCAACCAGCGCAATCAACAGCGCCGGCAGCCACAACAGCCCCAGCGTATGCACGTCAGGCAGCACCCATGCCAGTGTCGGCAAACCCGGCGGCACCGCACCCACGATCGCGATGGCGGCCGCCTGGTCGAGCCGCCCTAGGGCGACGGCGGCCGTGGACAGCAGCACAGCCAGCATCGACGCCAGCTTGGCCAGCAAGGCAGCCATCGATGGGGAGAGTCCCCAGCGCACCAGCAGCGGCGCCATCGCACGGCGAGCCAGCAGCAAGAAAATCAGTGTCGCGACACCGGTGACCACGGTTGGCAGGTTGCTGTGCTGCAACGACGTCACCAGGCCGAAAAGCTTTTCCACCACGCTGGCGCCGGCGATCCGCACGCCCAGGATGTGTTGCAACTGCCCGATCCCGATCAGCACAGCCGAACCGGTGATAAAGCCGCTGATGACCGGATGACTCAGGAAATAGGCCAGAAAACCCAGGCGCAGGACCGCAAACGCCAGCAGCATGGCACCCGAGATCAAGGCCAGCTGAACCGCCAGCGCCGCATATTCAGGGCTGCCCGCCAGCGCCAGCGGTTGCAGCGCACTGGCCGTCATCAGCGAGGCCACCGCCACCGGCCCTACCGCCAGCGTCATGCTCGAGCCCAGCAACGCATACGCCACCAGCGGCAGGATGCTGGCATACAGGCCGACCTGTGGCGGCAGCCCCGCGAGCATGGCGTAGGCCAGGCTTTGCGGGATCAGCATGACGGTGACGATCAGGCCGGCAGTCAGATCGCCCGCCAGCCAACTGGCCTGGTAGTGGCGCAACCAGGCCGGCAAAAAAACGTTAGCGCGCACCCTCGGTCTGCCGTTCTGGCGCGGCCCGGGTGGCCCAATCGAATGCCATCATGCCGGCCAGCATTGCAACTACGAACACGGCCGCCTTGGGTTGTCCGGCGCCGAGCGACACCAGTGCCGGGCCGGGACAAAATCCTGCCAGACCCCAGCCGACACCGAATGCCAGCGAGCCGAGCACCAGGGGCCGGTCGATATGGCCGGTTTTGGCCAGATGCAGTGCACCGCCCAGGAACGTGGTCGTTCGCTGGCGAGCCAGCACGAACGCATATACGGCCACGCCGATGGCGCCACCCATCACCAGGGCCAGCGACGGGTCCCAGGTGCCGAACAGATCCAGAAATCCGATCACCTTGCCCGGATCGGTCATGCCCGACAGGATCAGGCCTAGCCCAAACACCAGACCAACACCAAATTCGACAAGACGGTTCATGTTGTGCATCTCCAAACAATGGGCATCAGCGCGTCAGGCCAACGCATGGCGGACCAGGTAGACCGTGACAAACCCGGCCCCCATGAACGCCAGCGTTGCCACCACGGAGCGGGGCGACAACTGCGACAAGCCGCACACGCCATGGCCGCTGGTACAACCGGAGCCATAGCGGGTACCGGCGCCAACCAGCAGACCGGCGACGACCAGCGTCACCCAGCCCGCGTCGATGCGGGGGACCACCGGCTGCGCGACCAGCGCATACACGATCGGCGCGGCCAACAGGCCAAGCAGGAATGCCACCCGCCAGCCGACATCACCCGCGCGCCGCGCCAGCAAGCCCCCGACAATGCCGCTGATGCCCAGGATGCGCCCTCCCAGCAGGATGAACATGGCCGATGCCAGGCCGATGAGAACGCCGCCTGACAACGAGGCCCAGGGCGTGAAGTGTGGCCAGTCGATGCTCATCAGTAATGCTCCATGCTGCGCATTGCGCTAATCGCCCTTGGGAACGGCCCGGCGGCGCTCATCAGGAATGCTCCATGCTGCGCATTGCGCTAATCGCCCTTGGGAACGGCCCGGCGGCGCTCATGCAGTGGTCTCCGTTGCGGGTTGGCAGAATTGTTGGTGCAAGGTGTGCATCACCGCCTGCGCCTGCGGGCTGTCGATGCGGTAGTAGATGGCCTTGCCGTCGCGCCGGGTGCTGACCAGTCCCTCCTCGCGCAGCACGGCCAGTTGTTGCGACAGCGTCGGCTGCGCCACACCGACGCGCTCCTCCAGCTCTCCGACCCGCTGCTCGCCCTGCACCAACTGGCACAGCAACAGCAGGCGATCGGGGTTGGACAGCACTTTCATCAGCCTACAGGCATTGCCGGCACCTTGGCGCAGGTCGGCCAGGTCAAACGCGACGGCATCACGGGGCATGGCAGGCATCTCTCCAGGATTAAGGAGTTGCCATGATAGTTTATAAATCGGTAGTTTGATATATATCAAACTATAAAATTTGCAATCGTATCTGCAAACCGCCACCAGTCGCGCCGAAAAACGTGACGATGGGATACGGGGCAGTCCGCCCACCGATGCGCCCACGCCACGATCGGCGCAAGCACTCAGCGGATCTTGCCCAGCATCGCCTCCATATGCTCCAGCATATGGGCCAGATCGCCCGAGGCACCCGCCTTGTCGCCCAGGCGCTCGCCCAGTTCCTGCTCGATGAAGCACACGGTCATGCGCACATAGGCGCTGTCCAGCGCCTTGCGTACGGCCGACATCTGACCTGCGATCGCCAGGCAGTCGTCGCCCTCCTCGATCATGCGCTGCACCCCGCGCAACTGGCCTTCCGCGCGTTTGAGGCGGTGCAACAGGTCGGTACGCGTCTTCTGGTTGGTGAGGGATGTCATGGTTCAGTTGGCCGCCAGGCGGCTGGGAGCGGTCCAACGCGCCATTATCCGGTCACTTCAGAATCACGCCGTTCGCGTCCAGCACCCGCACCGTGATCGGGATGCCCGCACCGACGCTCTGGGTCACGGTGCAAAAGGCCTCGAACTGGTCCAGCACCCGGTCCAGATGCTGCAGCGTGTCGGCGGTGACGCCCAGATGCAGGCGCACCGACATGCCGAGCACTCTCAGCCGGTTCTCCGCATTGCGACCCACCTCGGCCTGGACATCGCAGCGGATCGGCTCGGGTTCCTGCTTGAACTTGCGCAGCGCAAACAGCAGCGAGTCGCTCAGGCAGTTGCCCACCGCCGCCGCCAGCAACTGCACCGGCGAAGGCCCGGCACCCTTGCCCAACGGCGGCGGCTCGTCGGCCAGCCAGTCCGGGGCCGCGCCACCAAACTGCATCGTGAACTGGTAGTCCTGGTGCTGGACCAGGCGCACCGACTCGTGGCTGTTGACGGCCATGGCTCAGGCCCGACCGGGTGCTTTTTCCGGCACACCGAGCTTCTTTAGCATGAAGCCGAGCGGACAGACGTTGCTGAAACCGAACTGAAACAGATTGGCGCCAACAAAGGCGGTGAAAGCCAGCCACCACGGGCTGACGAACAGCGGGCTCGCTTCGACGCCAAGCGCAAGCGAAACCAGGATGAACAGGCCGGCAAGTATGCGGATGTAACGTTCTACGGTCATGGAAAAAACTCCTGTCGAGGTTGAAAAAAATGGTGAATCTATTGGGTTGCGCGCTTCAATCGACCAGCCGCACCACGCCCAGGGCCTTGAGCACAGGCATGCCTCCGATAACTGCTCCGATGATGACGATATGGGCTATCGCGGTAATCTCCTTGGGATGGGTCAAACAGTGGATGCAGCGTCTGCGCGCGCTGCCATGCGACGCCGGAACACGGCGTAATACAGGACCGGGATCACGACCAGCGTCAGCAGTGTCGACACGAAGATGCCGAAGATCAGCGACACCGCCAGCCCGTTGAAGATCGGATCGTCCAGGATGAAGAAGGCGCCGATCATTGCGGCCACACCGGTCAGCACGATGGGCTGCGCGCGCACCGCCGCCGACTGCACCACCGCCTGCTGGAACGGCACGCCACGCGCCACTTCCAGCTCGATGAAGTCCACCAGCAGGATCGAGTTGCGCACGATGATGCCGGCCAGCGCGATCATGCCGATCATCGAGGTGGCGGTGTATTGCGCGTTCATCAGCGCATGACCGGGCATCACGCCGATGATGGTCAACGGAATCGGCGCCATGATGACCAGCGGCGTCAGGTAGCTGCGGAACTGCGCCACAACCAGCAGGTAGATCAGGATCAGGCCGACGCCGTAGGCCGCACCCATGTCGCGGAATGTCTCGTAGGTTATCTGCCACTCGCCGTCCCACTTGATCGCATAGGCCCGATAGGGATCGCTCGGCTGGCGGATCCAGTATTCCCCCAGTTCTCCGGCATTGGGGAGGGCCGCTTGCGACAGCCGGCTGCGAATGCCGAACAGGCCGTACAGCGGTGAGTCGACGAATCCGGTGGCCTGTTTGCCGGATGCCAGCGGCCGAGCACCGACATCAGCCATTACATAGGTCAATGCCAGCAGGTCCTTGGTGTACAGCGTCTTGTCGATAACGCCGCGCTCGACGTGCACCAGTTCGGACAAGGGCACCAACGCGCCATTGGCCGCTCGCATCGGAAGCGCCAGCATCGCGTCCAGTCCCACTTGCCGGTCCTGTGGCAGGCCGATGCGCACCGGGACCGGGTATTTGGACTGCCCGTCGTGCAAATAGGTGGTGTCAAACCCCATCAGCGCCGCCTGCACCGTCTGCGCGATGGCAGCTACCGGAATGCCCAGCGTCTCGGCGCGTTGGCGCTGCACGCGCAGGAAGCTGCGCGGCGCGTCGTCCTGCAGCGTGCTATCGATACCCACCACATGCGCTGTCTCATCAAACGCCCGGACCACGCGCGCGGCCAGTGCCTGGCGGCCGGCTTCGTCCGGACCGTACACCTCGGCCACCAGCGGCGCCAACACCGGCGGACCGGGCGGCACTTCAACCACCTTCACCCGCGCGCCGTAGCGCAGCGCAATGGCATCGAGCGCCGGTCGCAGGCGCTGCGCAATCGCGTGGCTTTGTTCACCGCGATGGGCCTTGTCGACCAGGTTCACCTGCAGGTCACCTTGCTCGGCATCGGCGCGCAGGTAGTACTGGCGCACCAGACCGTTGAAGGTGATCGGCGAGGCTGTACCGGCATAGGCCTGCAAGTCGCGCACTTCGGGCTGCCCGGCCAGGTGCAGGCCCATCTCCTGCAGTACCGCCGCCGTGTCTTCCAGCGGCGTGCCGGCGGGCATCTCCAGCACTACCT
>JAYUQC010000024.1:0-16872 GCA_043759735.1 Rhodoferax sp. | reverse complement strand
GCTTGAATACTTTGTGCGGGTTGCCGAACTGGGCGGCTTCACCCGCGCGTCCGCGGCGCTGGGTGTGGCGCAACCCGCGCTCAGCCGCCAGGTGCGTCTGCTGGAAGTCGAACTGCGCCAGACCCTGCTGGCGCGCGACGGTCGGGGCGCCGCGCCCACCGAGGCCGGACGGTTGCTGCTGGCGCATGGCCGCGGCATCCTGCACCAGGTCGAGCGCGCGCGCGAGGAACTCGGCAAGTTGCGCGGCGCGCTGGCCGGCCGGGTGGCGGTGGGCCTTCCCACCAGTCTGGCGCGGGTGCTCACGGTACCCTTGACGCGGGCATTCGGTCGCCAGATGCCGGAGGCCAGCATCTCGATCAGCGAGGGACTGTCTACTGCCATGCTGGAGTCCCTGGTCAATGGGAGGTTGGATATCGTGCTGTTGTACAACGCGCGCGCCAGTCCCGACATCGAGCTCACCCCCTTGCTGGTGGAGGACCTGTTTCTGGTGCAGTCGCGCGCGCACAGCGCCCCGTCCGGGTCTATCGGGCTGCGCGACATCGCGCAATTGCCGCTGGTCATCCCCAGCCGCCCGAACGCGATCCGGATGCGGGTAGAGTCCGAACTGGCCGCGCTGGGCTGCAGCCCGCGCGTGGCGCTCGAAATCGACGGTGTCTCGGCCATCCTGGATCTGGTGGCCGATGGCAGCGGCAATGCCATCTTGTCGCGCAACGCGGTGCAAAGCTCCGCCAACCCGAGCCTGTTCCGCTTGCGAGCGATCCGCGAGCCTCCATTGCGAGCCCAGATATCCTTGGCCGTCAGCGCCCAACGACCGGCCACGCTGACCCAGCACGCCACGCAGACCTTGATCATCAACACGCTGGCGGCCGTCCTGCCTGCTGCATCCCAGGACCGGGCCAGGGCAGCGCCGACCGCCCAGGCTTAAGATGACACGACTCGCCACACAACGGCGCCCACGCAGCCGACCATCTGGCCGCCGCTGTCCATATAGAAGGAGCATGCCATGAGCGCACTAGTCATCACCCTGATCGGCCCCGATCGCCCCGGCGTCGTGCGCGCCCTCTCCGACAAGGCGGCCGAACACGGTGCCAACTGGGCTGACAGCGTGATGGCCAATTTTGCCGGCCAGTTTGCCGGCATCGTCCACCTGCAGGTGCCGGCCGAGAACTGCGATGCGTTGCAGCGCGCCTTGCGCGCGATCGACTCCGATGACCTTCATATCCAGGTAGCCCGGGCCGACCCGAAGCCCGCCATTGCCCCGCAGCGGCGCATCCACCTGGAACTGGTCGGCCATGATCGTCCCGGCATCATCCGCCAGATTTCGACCCGGCTCGCCGAGCATGGCGTCAGCATCGACAAAATGAGGACCCATATCGCCAGCGGCGCCATGTCGGGCGAGCAGATGTTTCACCTGGACGCCCAACTGACCGTGCCCGAATCGTTGGAAACAGACGCTCTGCGCGACGGGCTTGAGGGCCTGGCCAATGAGTTGATGGTGGACATCACGTTCGACAGCGGCGCCGGCGCGCCATCGCCCTGATTCAGGTTTTGCGCCGCGCGATCAGCTTGTCCGCATAGGGCTGCCACGGGCCCCTGGTGTCGATCGCATCGAACAGCCCTGCGCTTGCCTGATCGGCCACCCACTGCTGCTTGTCGGCGATGGCCGCTGTCAAGGTCGGGTCAAACCCCGCCTCGCGCACCGTGTTGGCCGCCTCGCGCATTTCCTCGGCACGGCGCTGGCCGTGCTGCACGACACGGCTGAAAAAATAAGCGCCCTGCTGTTGCCAATCAATGCTTGGGAAGGTCTCCTGCAACGTCGGGATCAGCTGATCCTCGACCCCGTATGCTCGGGCCGTGGTGTAGCTCTCGATCACCAGCGCCTCCAGCCCCTTGATCATCACGCTGCGACACATCTTGATCGCGCTGGCGATGCCCAATTGATCCGACACCACCTTGGCATCCATGCCCCAGGACGTCAATATGGGTGCGAGTTGCGCGGCGTCCCTGCCCCCCAACAGCATCGGCACGCGGATGCCGTACGGCGGAACCGAGGTCATGACACCGGCCTCCACATAACGTCCGCCGGCGCCCTCGATCAATGCCGCGGCCTGCCGCTTGGTGCCGGGCGACGCGGAGTTCAGGTCCAGAAAGACGGTGCCGGGGCGCAGATGCGCGGCCGACGCTTGCGCCACTTCCAGCGTATGAGACGCCGTCACCGCCGAGATCACCAGATCGGCTTCGGCGCACAGTTGCGCCATCGAATCACAGACCACAACACCCGCATCACGGGCATGGGTCCGCTGGGCCGCACGGGTTTGGCCGGCGGCAAACTTCAAATCCCATGCACTGACACAGGCCACCTGCGCCCGCAGAGCGGCGCAAAAGATCTTGCCTACCTCGCCGTAACCCACCATTCCAATGCGTAGCAATTGCATGCCGTCACTCCCGAATAAGCCGGCCCGGTCTCACTGGGTCGGAATCTTGGCCCGGATGATCACCTCGCCCCAGCGTCTGGTCTCGCTGGCCAGCAGTTCGGCAGCCTGTTCCGGCGAACTGGCGTGTGCATCCATGTTGAGGCCACGCAGCTTGGCCTGGACATCGGGCGCATTGACCGCGGCTGTGATGTCCTTGTTCAGGCGGGCGATGACCGCCGGCGGTGTCCTGGACGGTGCCGCCAGTGCATTCCAGGACGATGCCACCAAACCGGCAACCCCACTCTCGAGCGCCGTCGGAACTTCCGGCAAGACGACCGAGCGCTTGCTGCCGGTCACGGCCAGCGCCCGCACCGCCTTGCTGGTGATATGGGGAATCACCGGGCCCAGGATCTCGATTGCGGCGTCCACCTGGTTGCCACGCAACGCGGTAATAACCGCCGGCGTGCCATTGAACGGCACGATCTGCACATCGATGCCCGCAGCCGACTTGAGCAGTTCGGCGGTCAGGTTCTGGGTGCTGCCGATATTGATCGTGCCCAGGTTCAGCTTGCCAGGATTGGCCTTGGCAAAGGCGATCAGATCGCCCAGGGACTTGAATCGCGAATCGGCCGCTGTGACAACGGCAATGTCGAATGTTGCCAGGGTCGAAATCGGCGTGAAATCGCGTTGGGTGTCAAAAGGCAGGGACTTGAACATCCCGGCACTGACAGCAGTACCGTTGGACATCAACAACAGCGTGTGGCCGTCAGGGTCTGCCTTGGCGACCAGGTCGCCGGCCGCAACGCCACCAGCCCCCGGCTTGTTCTCGACCACCACCGACTGCCCCAGCGACTGGCCGAGTTTTTCCGCCACCGTACGCGCCGTGAGGTCTGCCACGCCGCCGGCACCAAACGGCACGATGATGCGCACCGTCTTGGTCGGAAAAGTCTGCGCCTGGCTGGTCAGCACCAGCAGGCTCAAGCATGCCACTACACCATACCGTATCCACATGTGCATCGCCATTCCTTGATGTGCTGCGGGCAGTGCATGCTCACAGCCGACGGTTGATCACGCCATGGGCGCCCTGCCCTGCAACATGGCGAGGCTCTGACCGGTGGACGACATTGACCACATGCCAAACCCAACCTCGATTGTGATGGAACTGCAGGCCCCGACAACAAGCCGCGGGGCACTAGCAGCTATGCCGGATCGGTATGAACTTTTCGGCAATTGGCACATCGAATCCATGCACCGTTGTCGGCTGGCCCTTGGTTATCGGTCCGCGGAGCCCGCCTCAACTGCGCAGATGCTGGTTGAAGAATGCCAGGGTACGCTCCCAGGCCAGTTTGGCCGCCGCGGCGTCGAATCGCGGCGTCGTATCGTTATTGAAACCATGCTGGCTGAGTGCTCCGTCCTGCCACGGAAAGCTTGGGTGCGCCATGACGATCTGCATGTCCGGCAAAACTAAAATATCGCAAATCACGGACCCCGACCATGCCCCACCAAGACCTTTCCCTCCACTTCCTGGGCGCGCAACGCGAGGTCGCGATCGTCACCTTGAACCGCGTCAAGAAGCGCAATGCCCTCAATGACGCGCTGGTCGCGGCCTTGCGCGACACCTTCGAGCAAATGCCCTCGCATGTGCGCGCCGCGGTCGTAAACGGCGCGGGCGAGCATTTTTGCGCCGGGCTGGATCTGAGCGAACTCCAGGAACGCGACGCCGGTCAGGGCATTCACCACTCGCGCAGCTGGCACAAGGCGCTGGACGCGGTGCAGTTCGGGCCGGTTCCGGTGGTCGCGGCGCTGCAGGGTGCGGTGGTCGGCGGTGGGCTGGAACTGGCCAGCGCATGCCACATTCGGGTAGCGGACGCGAGCGCGTTCTATGCCCTGCCTGAGGGCTCGCGCGGTATTTTCGTCGGCGGTGGTGGCTCGGTGCGCATCCCCAAACTGATCGGCGCGGCGCGCATGACCGACATGATGCTGACCGGCCGCGTGATCAATGCGCAGGACGGCGAACGCATCGGCCTGGCGCAATACCTGGTCGATGCCGGGCAGGCACAAGCCAAGGCGCTCGAACTGGCGCTGCGTATCGCCCAGAACGCCCCTTTGACCAACTATGCGCTGATGCACGCCCTGCCCCGCATTGCCGAGCAAAGCGCCGACCACGGGCTGTTCACCGAGTCGCTGATGGCCGCCATTGCCCAGAATGCGCCTGAGGCCAAGCAGCGGGTGCGCGCCTTCCTGGACGGCAAGGCCGCCAAGGTCAAGAAATCCTGACGCCCCATGACCATTGAATCTGCCAAATACCGGCCGCTCGCATTTGGCGTCACGCACGTCAAGCTGCGTGAAGGCGCGCACGGTGTTTCCTACCTGATGGCGGACCAGCCCTTGCAACCGTTTGCACATCGGATCACCGACCGCCTCGCGCACTGGGCGCAAAGCGCGCCCGAGCGCACCTGGATGGCGCGCCGCGTGCGACTAGCCGACGGCGCCAGCGGCGACTGGCGCCACATCACGTACGCGCAGGCACTGCAGGCGGCACGCGCGATCGGCCAGGCGCTGCTCGACCGGGGTCTGAATGCTGAGCGGCCGGTTGCGATTCTGAGCGAGAACGACCTGGAGCATGCCCAGATGGCACTGGGCTGCATCTATGCAGGTGTTCCGTACTGCCCGGTGTCACCCGCCTATTCCACAGTCAGCACGGATTACCAGAAGTTGCGCCATGTGCTGAAAACCCTGACGCCAGGGCTGGTGTTTGCCAGCGAAAGCGGGCGCTACGCAAAAGCGATTGCGGCCGCGGTCGACTCCGAGGTGGAGGTGGTACTGACCACCGGCCAAGACCCACGCGGCAGTACCGCGACACGTTTCGATGCCCTGCTGGCGACCCCGCCGACCGCCTCGGTCGACGCGGCGATGCAGGCGACCGGGCCCGAAACCATCGTCAAGTTCCTGTTCACCTCGGGCTCGACCAAACTGCCCAAGGCGGTCATCAATACCCATCGCATGTGGTGCGCCAACCAGCAACAGATGCGTCAGTCGATGCCGGTGCTCCAGTCGGAACGTAGCGGCGAACATCCGGTGCTGATCGACTGGCTGCCGTGGAACCACACCTTCGGCGGCAATCACAATTTTGGCTTGACCCTGTACAACGGCGGCAGCTTCTATATCGACGACGGCAAGCCGGTGCCGGCACTGATCGGCGAGACCTTGCGCAACCTGCGCGAAATTGCACCCACCATCTACTTCAATGTGCCGACCGGGTTCGAGGCGATCGCCAGCGCAATGCAGGAAGACCTGGAACTGCGCCGCAAGCTGCTGTCGCGCGTGAAGATGTTCTTCTATGCCGGTGCGGCGCTGGCTCAGCCGATCTGGGACAGCCTGCATCGGACCCAGGAAGCCGAAATCGGCGAGCGTATCGTGATGGGCACCGGTCTGGGCATGACCGAGTCGGGCCCATTCGGTATCTTTGTGACCAATCCCAACGTCAAGGCGGGCGACCTGGGCGTCCCGACCCCGGCACTTGAGCTCAAGCTGGTTCCCGTCGACGGCAAGACCGAGGTCCGCTACAGGGGTCCCAACATCACGCCGGGCTACTGGCGTGCGCCTGAAGAGACGGCGGCCAGTCTCGACGATGAAGGCTTCTTCTGCACCGGCGACGCGGTGTTGTGGATCGACCCCGACAACATCCACCTTGGGCTGAAGTTCGATGGGCGCATCGCAGAAGACTTCAAACTCGCCACCGGAACTTTCGTCAATGTCGGCCCCCTGCGCGGCAAGATCATCGCCGCCGGCGCGCCCTATGTGCAAGATGCGGTCATCACCGGGCTGAACCTGAAAGAAATTGGCGCCCTGATTTTCCCGACCGCGGCCTGCCGCAAGCTCTCCGGTCTGCCGGCCAACGCCAGCATGACGGAGGTGCTGCAAAGTGCCCCGGTGCAGACGCACTTCCAGCAGGTCGTCGACCATTTGGCGCAAGAGGCCACCGGCAGCGCCAACCGCGTCGCGCGGCTGCACCTGATGTCGGAGCCGCCGTCCATCGACCTGGGCGAGGTCACCGACAAGGGCTCCATCAACCAGGGCGCCGTGCTCAAGCACCGCCAGGTGCTGGTCAGTACCCTGCACGATGGTTCGCTTGCGTTCACGATCCAGCCCATGGGAACGGGTGCCCCATGATCACCTTGCGCGACACAGTTGTATAGCCGGTTAGCTATCGAAACGGCAGCGCATCGGCAAACGATCCAGGTGCCCGGAAACCGAAAAACTGTTGTTGGGCAGATCTGCGCGGCCTACACTTGGACCGCAAACAAAAAGCAGGTTCCGAGGAGTTCCCCAGATGGTGTCAAGAGAGTTGGCCGCAACCAGGCAGTTGCTCAGCCTATTGGAGTCCCGGTACGCCATCCGCGTGTTGTGGGCCCTCAAGGATGGCCATCCCCAGACCTTCCGCCTGCTGCAAGACAGTGTCGGGGGCATCACACCCAATACGCTCAATACCCGGATCAAGGAGTTGCGCCAGGCCGGTCTGATGTCGCATGGGCAGGACGGATATAGTGTGACGCCAACTGGCGCCGACCTGCTCAAACGGCTGGCGGACTTGCCGGCGTTTGCCAGCCGGTGGGTTGCCAGCCAGGCCAAAAGGAAACTCCCGACCTATGAATCCGATCCTGTCCAAGCCCGAAATCATTCTCCCGCAGGACCATGAACGCGCGGTTTTGATCGGTCGGATCTGGGCCGATGGCGTCGGCCCGACCCTGGTGCGGGTAACCGCCGAGTACGTGTTCGATATCTCCGGCATCGCGGCCACCAGCACTGCCCTGCTCGAAATGGTGGACCCGTCAGGCAGCGTGCGGGAGTTTGGCGGTCCGGTCGTTGGCGCCACCCCGGAGATTCTTGTCAACTCGGCCGCCGAGCGGCGTGACAGCGCCGTCCCCTGGTTTCTGGCACCGTGCGACCTGCAGGCGATCAAGGCGGCCGGCGTCACGTTTGTCGCGTCCATGCTCGAGCGCGTCATCGAGGAGCAGGCACGCGGCGACGCGACACGGGCCGAGGCAGTGCGCAAGTCCGTGGTCGCGGTCATCGGCGACAACTTGCGCAGCGTGCGGCCCGGATCACCGCAGGCTGCGCAATTGCGCGCCGTACTGATCCAGCAAGGCGTGTGGTCGCAGTACCTGGAGGTCGGCATCGGCGAGGATGCCGAAATCTTCACCAAGGCCCAGCCGATGAGCGCGGTCGGTGTGGGCGCAGAGATCGGCCTGCATCCCAAAAGTGTCTGGAACAATCCCGAGCCCGAGATCGTGCTGGCGGTCAACAGCCGGGGCGAGACCCGCGGCTGCACCCTGGGCAACGACGTCAACCTGCGCGACTTCGAAGGCCGCAGCGCCCTGTTGCTCGGCAAGGCCAAGGACAACAACGCGTCGGCCGCCATCGGGCCGTTCATCCGCCTGTTCGACGATCATTTCGGCATCGACGATGTGCGCCGATGCGAACTGGCGATGCGGGTCACCGGAGCCGGCGGCTTCGACATGCAGGGCGCGAGCAATCTATCCATGATCAGCCGTGATCCACTGGAGTTGGTAGACCAGGCGATGGGTACGCCAGAATGCCGAACCCACCAGTATCCGGACGGTTTCATGCTCTATCTGGGCACCATGTTTGCGCCGACCCAGGATCGCCATGGCCCCGGCCAGGGTTTCACCCATGCACTGGGCGATCTGGTGTCGGTATCCACCCCCACACTGGGAACCCTTGTCAACCGGGTCAACCACTCCGACAAGGTGGCACCCTGGACCTACGGCGCGTCCGCGCTGATGCGCGATCTGGCCCGGCGCGGACTGCTGGCATAATTTCAGGCTTTTCCCGGCGCGCGCAGAGCGCAACGCCGCCTCGCACCATATGACCCGTCGGCAGCGACCCGCCGGCAGGCGCCGGTCATCGGTGCGCGATGCCACAACCCACCTGATTGGAGCCCCCATGATTACCACCGCATCCGGACTGCAGTACCTGGACACCACCACCGGCGAGGGCACAGTCGCCGAAGCAGGCCAACAGGTCACCGTGCACTACACCGGCTGGCTCTATGCCAACGACACCCAGGGTGCAAAATTCGACTCCAGCAAAGACCGTGGCGACCCGTTCGCCTTCTCGCTCGGCGCCAGCATGGTGATCCGCGGCTGGGATGAAGGCGTGGCCGGCATGAAGGTGGGCGGTGCCCGTACCCTGATCATTCCGCCGTCCCTGGGTTACGGTGCCCGCGGCGCAGGCAGCGTGATTCCACCCAACGCGACTTTGAAGTTCGACGTCGAGCTGTTGGGCGTTTCGGGCTGATCCGGCGCTGCGCCCCACCAGCCCAGCCCAGCCGGGGCGCTGGCGTCGCAAGCGGCCACGCACGAGCGATTTGAATGCGCGCTGATTGCGCGGGCAGGGCTTGAAAACCAAGTATCCGGGGCCAATTGCGGCCTGTTGACCCAAAAAACCACTTTGCCTGCGACTTTCTGATTGACCGCATGTCTGACAACACACGACCCGAAACGCCCGCCCAGCCACAGCAATACCAGAGCACCGAGGAAATGCTGGCCGCCCAGGCGGCCCCGGAAGCAGACCTGCTGACCCGTACCCAAGCCGACCTGGCTGCCTTGCAGGCCAAGAGCGGCGAATTGGCCGACCAGTATCTGCGCGCCAAGGCCGAAGTCGAAAACGCGCGCCGACGTGCCGACGACGAGATATCGAAGTCGCGCAAATACGCGATCGAGGGTTTTGCCGAAAACATGCTGCCGGTCATCGACAGCCTGGAAGCGGGTCTGGTGATCAAGGACGCCACGCTGGAGCAGATTCGGGAAGGCGCCCAGGCCACGTTGCGCCAGCTGGTGAGCGCCCTGGAGCGCAACAAGGTAATGCAGATCAATCCGGCTGCGGGCGAGCGCTTCGATCCGCACCAGCACCAGGCAATTTCCATCGCCGCCAGCGATCAGGAAGCCAACACCATCGTCAACGTGCTGCAAAAAGGCTATCTGATCGCAGACCGGGTGCTGCGACCGGCACTGGTCGTGGTGGCAGGCCCCAAGTGACACCTTGAAATCGGCAGGCCGAACCACACCTTCGAAACAGGACAGTTTTGTAATTCAGGCGCGGCGCCGCATGGCGGCAAGGACCGGGCAATTTTGGAGAAGAACATGGGAAGAATCATCGGCATCGACCTGGGAACCACCAACAGCTGCGTGGCCATCATGGAGGGCAACGTGCCCAGGGTCATCGAGAACTCCGAGGGCGCCCGCACGACGCCATCGATCATCGCCTACCAGGAAGACGGCGAGGTGCTGGTGGGCGCGTCGGCCAAGCGCCAGGCCGTGACCAACCCGCGCAACACGCTGTATGCGGTCAAGCGCCTGATCGGGCGCAAGTTTGTCGACAAGGAAGTGCAAAAGGACATCGCGCTGATGCCCTACGAGATCGTCGCGGCCGACAACGGCGACGCCTGGGTCAAGGTGCGCGGCAAGGCGATGGCGGCCCAGCAGGTCAGCGCCGATGTGTTGCGCAAGATGAAAAAGACCGCCGAGGACTACCTGGGCGAACCGGTCACGGAAGCCGTGATCACGGTTCCGGCCTATTTCAATGACGCCCAGCGCCAGGCCACCAAGGACGCCGGCCGCATCGCCGGCCTGGACGTCAAGCGCATCATCAACGAGCCCACCGCTGCGGCGCTGGCCTTTGGCCTGGACAAGGCCGAGCGCGGCGACCGCAAGATCGCGGTCTACGACCTGGGTGGCGGCACCTTCGACATCTCGATCATCGAGATCGCCGATGTCGATGGCGAAAAGCAGTTCGAGGTGCTGTCAACCAATGGCGACACCTTCCTGGGCGGCGAGGACTTCGACCAGCGCATCATCGACTACATCATTGCCGAGTTCAAGAAAGACCAGGGCGTTGACCTTGGCAAGGATGTGCTGGCGCTGCAGCGTCTCAAGGAGGCGGCCGAGAAGGCCAAGATCGAGTTGTCCAACGGCGCCCAGACCGACATCAACCTTCCATATGTGACGGCCGATGCGTCGGGCCCGAAACACCTGAACATCAAGCTCACGCGTGCCAAGCTGGAGTCGCTGGTGGACGATCTGATCGAACGCACCATTGCGCCCTGTCGCACCGCGATCAAGGATGCCGGCGTCAGCGTGGCCGACATCCACGACGTGATCCTGGTCGGCGGCATGTCCCGCATGCCCAAGGTGCAGGACAAGGTCAAGGAGTTCTTCGGCCGTGAGCCGCGCAAGGACGTCAACCCCGACGAGGCGGTTGCCGTGGGCGCCGCGATCCAGGGCCAGGTGCTGTCGGGTGACCGCAAGGACGTGCTGCTGCTGGACGTGACGCCGCTCTCACTGGGCATCGAGACGCTGGGTGGTGTGATGACCAAGATGATCAACAAGAACACGACCATCCCGACCAAGTTCGCACAGACCTTCTCGACCGCCGAGGACAACCAGCCGGCCGTGACGATCAAGGTGTTCCAGGGCGAGCGGGAAATTGCCGCCGGCAACAAGATGCTGGGCGAGTTCAACCTGGAAGGTATTCCGCCATCCGCACGCGGTGCGCCGCAGATCGAGGTCTCGTTCGACATCGACGCCAACGGCATCCTGCACGTGGGCGCCAAGGACAAGGGCACCGGCAAGGAGAACAAGATCACGATCAAGGCCAACTCCGGCCTGACCGAGGCCGAGATCCAGCAGATGGTCAAGGATGCCGAACTCAATGCGGCCGATGACAAGCGCAAGCTCGAACTGGTGCAGGCCCGCAACCAGGGTGAAGCCAGCGTGCATAGCGTGAAGAAAAGCCTGACCGAATTCGGCGCCAAGATCGACGCCGCCGAGAAGGAAAAGATCGAAGCGGCGATCAAGGACCTCGAAGCAGCCCTCAAGGGCGATGACAAGGCCGCAATCGACGACAAGAACACCGCGCTGATGACCGCCAGCCAGAAACTGGGCGAACAGATGTATGCCGACATGCAGGCCAAGGAGGGTGCTGCACAGGCTGCAGGTGCGGGCGACGGCGCCGCCGACGGCAAGCAGCAAGGCGGCTCCGGCAAGCCCGCGGCCGACGACGATGTGGTGGATGCCGAGGTCAAGGAAGTCAAGAAGGCCTGATTTGCGCCCTTGCAGGCACTGCGCACGCCGCGCTCGAATGGTTCGACGGGAACCTTCGACGCGGCGATGTGCATTTGATTAAGCGACCGCGCACAGCAGCCTGGACGGCTGCAATAGCGCGCTGACCGGGAACGACATGGCCAAGAGAGACTATTACGAATCGCTGGGTGTTCCAAAAAACGCCTCGGACGACGAAATCAAGAAGGCTTATCGCAAGCATGCGATGAAGCACCACCCGGACCGCAACCAGGGCGATGCGTCCAAGGTTGCCGAAGAAAAGTTCAAGGAGTGCAAGGAAGCCTACGAGATGCTGTCCGATCCGCAGAAGCGCGCGGCGTACGACCAGCATGGCCATGCGGGCGTCGACCCGAACTTGCGCGGCGGACCGGGTCAGGAGGGCTTCGGCGGTTTCGCCGAGGCGTTCGGCGACATCTTTGGCGACATGTTCGGCCAGCAGCGTGGACGGGCCGGTGCTGGTGGACGCCAGGTATTTCGCGGCGGCGACCTAAGCTATGCGATGGAGATTTCGCTGGAAGAAGCGGCGCGGGGCAAGGACGCCCAGATCCGCATTCCGAGCTGGGAATCCTGCGACAGCTGCAAGGGATCCGGCGCCAAGCCCGGCACCCAGGTCAAGACCTGCGGCACCTGCGCGGGTGCCGGTTCAGTCCAGATGCGCCAGGGATTTTTCAGCGTGCAGCAAACCTGTCCGACCTGCCGCGGCACGGGCAAGGTTATTCCGGAGCCCTGCGTGGCCTGCCAAGGCCAGGGCAAGGTCAAGAAGCAAAAGACACTGGAGGTCAAGATTCCGGCCGGCATCGACGGCGGCATGCGCATCCGCAGCACCGGCAATGGCGAACCGGGCACCAATGGCGGGCCGGCGGGAGACCTGTATATCGAGATCCGGCTCAAGAAGCACGATATCTTCGAGCGTGATGGCGACGACCTGCATTGCACGGTTCCCATCAGCATCATCACGGCGTCGCTGGGTGGCGAGATCGAAGTACCGACTTTGGCCGGCAGGGCCGCCATCGACATCCCCGAAGGCACGCAGACCGCCAAGCAGTTCCGGCTGCGCGGCAAGGGCATCAAGGGCGTGCGGGCCAGCTACCCAGGTGACTTGTACTGCCACATCCTGGTCGAGACGCCTGTCAAGCTCAACGAAGCTCAGCGCAAACTGCTGCACGAGCTCGAGGAGTCGTTCCAGAAAGGCGCCGGCAAGCATTCGCCCAGCGGCGACAGCTGGACCGATCGGTTGAAGAATTTCTTTACGTGATGCAGGTCAAGCACTGAACAACCGCAGGGTGTCCAATGAAGGCGGCAGGGGCATGGCGCCCCGGCCCTTGATGGCTGCAACCGGAATCCGGAATTCAGTCATGCGCTGGCCCTTTCGCCGCAGCATTCGGCTGAGCCTTTACCAAACTTGTTTTCGGCACATGACTGTTCATAAAAACAGTATAGATTCCGACTCTGGCGCCGTCAATGGCGCATGCCCGATTTCCTACCTGCCACCGTTCCCCACGGCCCCGACCGCGGCGTTGCCGGGACCAACCGAACCGGTCAGGCCGGGGCTAGTGCGAGGAGGCGCGCGCGCGCCTCCAGGTACTCGCGCCGCAACTGCGCGATGTACGCGCCGGCACTTTGCACCTTGTCCACGGCGCCAATGCCCTGCCCGCATCCCCAGATGTCCTTCCAGGCCTTTTTGGCGTCGCCACCGAAGTTCATCGTGCTGGGGTCGCTGACCGGCAGCCTGTCCGGATCCAGGCCGGCCGCGCGGATGCTGGGCGCCAGGTAGTTTCCATGCACGCCGGTAAACAAGTTGCTGTAGACAATGTCGTCGGAGTCGCCCTCGACGATGGCCCGCTTGTAGCCATCGAACGCACGGGCCTCCTCGGTGGCGATAAAGGCCGAGCCGATGTAGCCAAAATCTGCGCCCATGGCCTGGGCCGCCAGCACGGCACCGCCGCTGGCGATCGATCCCGACAACGCCAGTGGTCCATCGAACCACTGGCGCAGTTCCTGCACCAGGGCGAACGGGCTCTTGACGCCGGCATGGCCGCCTGCGCCCGCCGCAACCGCAATCAGGCCGTCAGCCCCTTTTTCGATCGCTTTGCGGGCAAACTTGTTGTTGATGATGTCATGCAGCACCACACCGCCGTAACTGTGCGCAGCCGCGTTGATGTCCTCCCGCGCGCCCAGGCTGGTGATGATGATCGGCGCCCTGAACTTGACGCACAACGCCATGTCGTGTTCCAGCCTGTCGTTGCTCTTGTGCACGATCTGGTTGATCGCAAACGGCGCGGCCGGGCGATCGGGATGCGCCCTGTCATGCGCCGCCAGGGTTTCAGTGATCTCGGCCAGCCAGTCCTCCAGCTGCGCGGCAGGGCGGGCATTGAGAGCGGGCATCGACCCGACGACACCGGCGATGCATTGCGCGATGACGAGCTTGGGATTGCTGATGATGAAAAGTGGCGCGCCGATGATGGGCAACGGAAGCGAATCCAGGGGTGCTGGCAAAGTAGACATGCGATGCGTGTGCAGTAATGGTTGCAATGGCTTCAGAACGAATCGAGCGCCAGTGCGCTCACGCTGTCAGCCCCGTCGACGATGCTGTCGCGCAGCCCCGGCGCCTTGGTCAGCAGGTGGTCGGCATAAAAACGCGCAGTGGTGATCTTGGCTTGCATGAACGCCACATCCTGTCCTTGGGCGACATGCGTCTGCGCAACCAGCAGGGAACGGGCCATCTGCCATCCGGCGACCAGGTTGCCGGCCAGCATCAGGTAGGGTACGCTGCCGGCAAACACCGCATTGGGCGAACCCTTGGATTGGTCGGCGACATACCGCACCACATCGACAAAAGCGGCACGCGCCGCGGCGAGCCGCGCTGCGACGGCCTTGGCGTCATCGCTGCCGCTGGCCAGCAGCTCCTGCTCCGCCTGCTCGACCCGCGCCGCAATCGCCAGCGCAGTCTGGCCGCCATCGCGCCCTGTCTTGCGGCCGACCAGGTCATTGGCCTGGATGGCGGTGGTGCCTTCGTAGATGGTCAGGATCCGCGCGTCGCGGTAATACTGCGCCGCGCCGGTCTCCTCGATGAAGCCCATACCGCCGTGGACCTGCACGCCCAGGCTGGTGACCTCCTGGCTCATCTCGGTGCTATAGCCCTTGACCAGCGGCACCAGGTACTCATAAAAAGCCTGGTTCTGCTTGCGCGCTTCGGCATCGGGATGGTGGTGCGACGCGTCGTAGGCTGCCGCCGCCACCGAGGCCATTGCGCGGCAGCCCTCGGTATAGGCGCGCATTGTCATCAGCATGCGCTTGACATCCGGATGATGGATGATCGGCGCGCTGGCCTTGATCGATCCATCCACCGGCCGCGACTGCACCCGCTCGCGTGCAAAGGCAACGGCCTTCTGGTAGGCCCGCTCCGCAATCGCGATGCCCTGCATGCCCACCGCATAGCGGGCCGCATTCATCATGATGAACATGTATTCGAGGCCCCGGTTTTCCTGGCCGACCAGGTAGCCCACCGCGCCACCGTTATCACCATATTGCAGCACGGCCGTCGGCGAGGCCTTGATGCCCAACTTGTGCTCGATGCTGACGCAGGCCACGTCATTGCGCTTGCCCAGACTGCCATCGGGATTGACCATGAACTTGGGCACGACGAACAGGCTGATGCCCTTGACGCCTTCGGGCGCCCCGCTGACCCGGGCCAGCACCAGGTGCACGATGTTCTCGGCCATGTCGTGCTCACCGTAGGTGATGAAGATCTTCGTGCCGAACACCTTGTAGCTGCCATCGGGCTGCGGCTCGGCACGGCTGCGCACCATGGCCAGATCCGATCCAGCCTGGGGTTCGGTCAGGTTCATCGTGCCGGTCCACTGGCCACTGACCAGCTTGCCGAGATAAATGGACTTCAATTCGTCCGAGCCAGCGGTCAAGAGCGCCTCGATCGCGCCATCCGTCAGCAGCGGGCACAACGCGAAACTCATATTGGCACTGTTGACCATTTCGATGCAGGCAGCGCCGATGGTCTTGGGCAGCCCCTGGCCACCATAGTCGAGCGGATGCTGCAGCCCTTGCCACCCAGCCTGTGCAAACTGCTCGAACGCCTGCTTGAAACCGGGCGTTGTCGTCACGACGCCGTCGCGCCAGGATGACGGCTTCTGGTCACCATCCCAGTTCAGCGGCGCGAGCACCTCCTGATTGAACCGGGCGGCCTCGCCGAGCACGGCCTGCGCCGTGTCGAGACCGGCGTCCTCGAAACCGGGCATCGCCGAGACCTGGGCCAGGTTGGCCAGGTGCTCGATGTTGAACAGCATGTCTTTGACAGGTGCGATGTAACTCACGACAACCTCCAGAATGAAAAAGCCGCGCATCCCCGGCTACGAAGCCAGCCAAGCGCGGCAGATAGGCGACGAACGAACCAGTCGCCGGCAGGCGTGTCGATCCGCCGCGTCCGACCGCTACAGCGCGGACACCAGTTGCGGCACCGCCACGAATAGATCGGCCTCCAATCCGTAGTCTGCCACGCTGAAGATCGGCGCCTCCGGGTCCTTGTTGATCGCCACGATGACCTTGCTGTCCTTCATGCCGGCCAGGTGCTGGATGGCACCGCTGATGCCGATCGCGATATAGAGCTGGGGTGCCACGATCTTGCCGGTCTGGCCGATCTGCCAGTCGTTGGGCGCGTAGCCGGCGTCGACCGCGGCGCGGCTCGCGCCGAGCGCGGCGCCCAGCTTGTCGGCCAGCGGCGTCAGCACCTCGTTGAACTTGTCCGACGAGCCCATCGCGCGGCCGCCGCTGACGATGACCTTGGCGGCCGTCAGCTCCGGACGGTCGTTCTTGGCGATCTCGCTGCCCACCCAGGTCGACAGGCCGCTGTCGGCCGCGGCGGCGAGGGTTTCGATGGCCGCCGAGCCGCCGAGGGCCGCCGCATCGAATCCGGTCGTGCGCACCGTGATGACCTTGATGGCATCGAGCGACTGCACCGTGGCGATGGCGTTGCCAGCGTAGATCGGGCGCTCGAAAATGTCCGGGCTCAGCACCTTGGTGGCATCGCTGATCTGCGCCACGTCGAGCAGGGCAGCCACGCGCGGCGCGACGTTCTTGCCGTGCGCCGTGGCCGGGAACAGCAGGTGGCTGTAGCCCGGGGCCAGCGCGACGACCTGGGCCGCGATGTTCTCGGCCAGCTGCTCGGCCAGTTGCGCACCGTCGGCGTGCAGCACCTTGGCCACGCCGGCAACCTGCGCCGCAGCCTGCGCCGCGGCACCGGCGTTGTGGCCGGCGATGAGCACATGAACATCGCCGCCGCCGAATTTGGCAACTTCAGATGC
>JAYUQC010000023.1:0-5804 GCA_043759735.1 Rhodoferax sp. | reverse complement strand
ACAAAGAGCCATCCACAGGGGGGGCACGAATATATTAGTCACATCGGCTCCCTCGACGGACGATGGAAATGGACCAAAGAGCAAGCGATTGCAAGCATAGATGCCAAGTCGAACACATTCTTTGTGCTTGATGGCAATACGGGGAAGAGGGCTGACGTGGGGGTCATTAGGCCAACTTCCGGCTACCCATACTTGCGCACCTATGCAGACGGGGTTTGGACTGACAATCTTCTATCCTTAGGATCTTGCCCGTGAATATGGCTATGCTGGTGGATTCAGGTTGGGACCACTCCACCCCACGAGCCTTGGATCTGGATCGACGTAGTATTGCGCTACCTGCTGCAATGCCTTTGTCATCTCACGCAGTCTCCTAAGGTTCTCGGGAGTTGGTGGTTCGCCCGGTTCGCGGCGGATGACCTTGATGTCCGCATGACCCAAGAAGACGCCTCTGGAATCAACTAGGCCGGTTGCAATCTTGATTATCTCATTAGCTCGCAGAGCAGCCAACCCAACATAAATTTTGTTCTGGCTCAGGTCTTCAAGTTGCTTGGCGTTCGCCTTGCACTCGTCCCGATTCAGAATGCGATGTCGCATTACAGATACTTCGTCAGTGCCAGGCGTAGGATCAAAAGCTTCTGGCTTCAATTTCCGCTTGCTCGCGGAGGCGTGGTATGGAGTGCAGATCCCGCGAACGATTATTTCTTCCGGCAATATGTCAAGCGGCCAACGTTCTTCTGGTGCTTTCGTTGAATGCAACGGCATTTGACGCCAGACGAAACTGAGAGTTTTGCATAGCCCAGACCAGCCTTGCGCTATCTTCGTGTGTAAAGTCACCCGCATCTCCCTGCAAGTAGATCACGGGCTGGCCAATCGTCTGAACGAAGCCAGAGTAACGAGTAAGACCAATTTCCAGTACTGCGTCAACGTCTGAAGTGTCCCACGCAAATGAAATTGTCCCGGAAGAAGTCGGAGTAACTTCAGGCGCTTGGAAGGAGGCGACTGCAGAAATCGCACTCAGGATCGCTGCCGCGTTCGCGCAAACCTCCGCAGAAACTCCAACTCCACCATATCCATCCCAGTTATCGCGCAGCAATGCCAGTGACCTGACGGTTGTAGCGGCCTGATCCCAATAGTTCACCTCGACCGCCAATTTGGAAGGCGGTACAAGGAACGGAAAATATATGGGTGGCGAATATCCCGACCCAACGGCGCGTAGAAATGTCCCGTGCATTTGCACCGGTTGGGTTAATACCGACGTATCGGTCATGATCGAGTCGAAAATCAATTAGCTATTCCTCTTGAGGCTTCATTAACGCCGAGATACCCTTCGTCATATCGACGAACATTGTCCGAATTAAAGCGTGAGCGGAATCAAATGCTGCCAGCGCAGCCGCCGAAGACGGCTCAATTTCACGACTCAACGTAACGACAGTATCTAGAATGATCGCAGGCTCACCGTTTACATTGCCGTCGCCAACCTTCAAGATCATTGCTAAGTCTTTAGCCAAGGGAACCAAAAACTCGGCCGCTGGCTTTAAGGCGCCATCGTTCACCATCAACTGTTTGACGATAGGTGGAGGCTCGATCGTAAACCCCAAGACTTCGCGCGCAAATTCAGCTGTGGTACGGCCATTTGTGAGGTCCGCGCGAAATGCGTCGATATATCGTAACGAGCATACCGAGAACGGCGTATTGGACTCTACCTTTGAGCGAGATTTCAACAATGCTTCGATGCCTTGAGCCACAACTGGCTTGAACATCTCCCAGTTGTCGTAGGGTGGCGTGATGTTCGCGGTAAACAGCCCTGATCCCAACTGATAGAGGGCGGTACCCTTGTCCGGTGCACCATAGCGATACCGATAGACCGGCTGGTAGAGAAACGTTGGAAATCCGCTTGGAACGATGCGCTCAAATGAGTCAAACCCATCAGGGGCGACCTTTGCACCAAACCTCATGAAAAATTCATCGCTCGCGTTCCCCGGCGGCAACTGCGCGAGGCCAAGATTTCCCTGCAACGGCATTGGCGCAGCCGCAACCGACCAGCGTAACTCCGCGATCAACTCGACCAGCGGGGGGTTTGCGAATCTCATGGAAAACTAGTTTAACTCACCCGTTTTGATGCTTCGCAGCTCTGTCGATTGCGAAGCCCTTTTCGCCAGATCCGATTCCCGGTGGTAGCGGCAGCACCCTTGAGCTCGTCATCTTCCGGCGGCCCTCGATGACGTCGCAGGTCGGTCAGTCAGGATGAATATTCGTCGCCGCAGAATCCGTCCCCGGCTTCAGACTTACCCAATAGCCGCCATTTTCGTGAACCAACGCAAGATCCGAATAGGTCCGAAGCATCTCGGCCAATCCTGAGTGCCCAAGCGCCTTCGGCGAAAAAGCAGGGTCCGTCCTTTTAAGGTATTGACCCAACTCGCCCAACCCCACCCGCCCCTCGGACGTATCGCCTGCAAGCAGCGTCACCGCCGCAATCAAAGACTTGGGGCGGCGCTTTGGCAATGGCTTCACTGGCGATGGCTTCGGATCTGACGGGTCGGCAACCAGCGCGGCCGGTTGCCACTCAAAGAATTGATCGCTCGCATTGCGGAGTGCATCGGGCGTCTTGGTCTCTCCGACGATGCACACTGTCGCTCCGCGCTCCCGAAGCTTCCGACAAAGGTACGCGAAGTCCGAGTCGCTGGTCACCAAGCAAAAGGTGTCGGCCCGTTGGTCAAACAAGGCCTCGTAGGCGTCCAGTGCCAAGGCAATGTCCGCTGTATTCTTGCCAGGAGCATATTGGTACTGCAGGCACGGCGTGAATGCCAATCGGACCAGCGCATCCTGCCACTTGTTCGCCAGAGTCGTGTGGTTCCCATAACCCCGGCGCAACACCAACCGACCAAACTGGGCGACCACGCGTAGCGCATGCTCAAGGATCTCTGGGGACGTGTTGTCGCAATCAACCAGGACCGCAACCCTGGTCTCGACATCAGTGGTGTTTGGCATCATCAACTCGGGTCCAATCTTGCTTTTTGCGCCATCTTAGTTCACCTGCGGAAAGGACACGCGACTGACTGTCCTTGCGATTGGCAATCGCAGTGAGACGGAAACACTGTAGTGGCCATGGCCCAGTCAGACATGGCAGAAATTTATTGGGACCACAAGTGGTAGAGCTCAGTCATAATTTCAGATGCGTGGCGTCGATCAGATTTGCCACGAGCACGGCATTCGAGTCGATCCTGAATCGCGAGCCCTCGCAGGCGGCGAGGTGCCAACTTTCAACACCATCAAAGTCGAGGTAGTCACGTCCCGTTATGTCCATCGATCGCACTGACTTCGATAGCCTGAACGAAGACGATCTTCTCGAACTCGTGACGAGCCAAGTACCTGAAGGTCTTCGCGTCGACTACAAGCGTGACATGTATGGCAACGCCGACTCGGACAAGCGCGAGGCGCTGAAGGACGTTTCAGCATTCGCAAACGCATTCGGTGGTCACTTGTTGATCGGCGTCGAGGAACAGAATGGTCTGCCCGTAGCAGTTTCTGGGGTATCAGACGTGAATCCAGACGATGTGGTGCTTCGCTTGGATCAACTCATCCGTGCGGGCGTCGAACCACGGCTTCAAGGTATCCGAGTTCGGGCAATAGCGCTACGGAACGGAGCAAGTTGTTTCGTGATTCGCATTCCAAAGAGTTGGCACCCGCCCCACCGCGTATGCGCTCAGAACTCAAATCGTTTCTGGATCAGAAACTCCGGTGGAAGTCACGAGGCCAGTGTGGAAGAACTTCGCTCTCTCTTTACTCTTGGGGCTGATGCATTGGACCGTGTGCTTAGCTTCCGTGATGCGCGCCTCCGCGAAATACGCGTCGACGGCAGTAGCAGACCGCTCGCCGCAGGCAGCCGTTTGATTTTGCACATCGTTCCGCTCGCATCGGTTGTAGCACGTTGGGCGGTGGATCTCCAATCCGTATATAACGCTCATATCAAGTTCCGCCCACTCGGCGCAATGGGAATGTCCCCAAGATTTAACCTTGATGGATTCATCAACGAGCGTGGCGGCGACGCCAACCATGGATACACGCAGGTTTATCGGAATGGCATCATCGAAGCCGCAAAAGCCGACATCGCGCGCGAACTCCAATCCGGCCAATCAATCCCTGGCGGTGCGATGGAATCGCAGGTATTTGAGGTGTTACCTGGCTACATCAACACATTACGAGACCTTGGAGTTCCTCCCCCACTTATAGTCCTCTTTTCACTTGACGGTGTCGCCGGCGTTTCCTACGTGGTGCGACAAAACACTTGGGGCGAGCCGTTACTTAATATCGAAAGGGATACCGTCCTGCTTCCAGCGTGCTATGTTGACCAGTACGGATCAGACATCGACTATCAACGTGCAGTTCGCCCAGCATTCGATGCACTTTGGAACACAGCAGGATATGTAAACGCGCAATCCTTCAATCAAGACGGTAGGTGGATAGGAAACCAATGGTCTCAATGACGACAATTGACCTGTTAGGTTTTTGTCGCCATTTCCGGCGTACCAGTTCCCCCGTTAAACCACCCTTTTCGACACACGTATAACCCGTTGTTTTCAAACGCCTTCTGCGTGTGCCAGATCGACACGGTTCTCCACTATTCTTTGAGAGCAGAGAGCAGAACGGAATCGAAACGAGGTGGAAGTGGCCAGATTTCCGGCACGCCACGGACGCCGTGGCACAAACAGAACCGCCCGGAACCCCGCGTGGCGCGGGGAAAGTCCAGAAGTGACAAAGCCAACTGAGAACAGTTGGCTTTGAATTCTGGTGGCCTGGGGCGGAATCGAACCACCGACACAAGGATTTTCAATCCTCTGCTCTACCGACTGAGCTACCGGGCCAGAGCGGCAAAGTATACCAGCGCACTGGCCGGCAAAATCGACAGAAAAATCAGGCCGCGTTGCGTTTGCCGCGGGTCAGATCCACGCCCAGTTGCTTGAGCTTGCGGTACAGATGGGTGCGCTCCAGGCCGGTTTTTTCCGCCACGCGGGTCATGGAGCCGCCTTCTTTGGCCAGGTGAAATTCGAAGTAGGCTTTCTCGAATTCATTGCGCGCATCACGCAAGGGTTTTTCCAGAAGAAAACTTTGGGTGGCCTGCGGGCCGATGTCCACCGCGACGGGCACGGCGCCGCCGGTCATGGCGGCTTCCACCGTCATGTCCACCGCGTGCAGCAACGTGGCCGGTGGGATCAGCGGTTTGCGGCCTGCCGATTTGACGAGTCCCTGCTCGACTGCTTTGAGCAGCTTTTGCAAGGTGATGGGTTTTTCCAGAAACGCCATCGCGCCGATTTTGGTGGCTTCGACCGCAGTGTCGATGGTGGCATGGCCGCTCATCATGATCACCGGCATGGTCAAGAGCCCGCTGGACGACCACTCCTTGAGCAGCGTGACGCCATCGGTGTCCGGCATCCAGATATCCAGCAGCACCAGATCGGGCCGGGCCCGGCCGCGTGCGGCGCGTGCCTGCGCTGCGTTTTCCGCGAGTTCGACCTGATGGCCTTCGTCGTTGAGAATTTCCGAGAGCAAGTCGCGTATGCCCAGCTCGTCGTCGACTACCAGAATATTTGCCATGATTGAATCGTTATTCCTAAGCAGCAGTTGCCGATCCTGCGGTGGCGACTGCCCTGAGCCCGCAAGTGATGTTAAGTCGCAACCGCAAATGATAACGATACTTGAGCGCCTTGCACGACGCCATCGACCACGCGGTTGGAAATATCGATGCGGGCGCCATGTTCGTCGGCGATTTTTTTGACCACGGCCAGCCCGAGCCCGGTTCCTCTGGA
>JAYUQC010000022.1:0-16902 GCA_043759735.1 Rhodoferax sp. | reverse complement strand
ACACCACGCCGGACGAGATTGCCAACATGGTTCTCTTCTTGTGTTCCGATCTGGCGTCCAACACGACCGGCGGGCAGTTCGTGGTGGATGGTGGCCGCACGGCGACCGGCGGGGCGGTGACGAATATCGCGCGATAGTCCAAGCTTTGCGCGGCCATTGGCCGCAACAGGAGGAAACAATCATGCTGAGACGTTTGTTCGGAGGAATAGCGGTCGCCGTGTGTCTTCTCGCCACACCGGTGTTCGCGCAGGGAACCATCAGGCTGGGCTACCAGGAACTGCTGTCCGGCCCCAACGCCAATGTCGGTGATCAGGGCCTGAAGACCATCCAGTTCGTCGTCAATGACATCAACGCCAAGGGCGGCGTGCTCGGCAAGAAGCTCGAGCCGGTCATGGTGGACCCCGCCTCCAACTGGCCGCTGTTCGCAGAAAAGACCAAGCAGCTGCTGGGCCAGGACAAGGTTTCGGTGATCTTCGGCTGTTGGACCTCGGTATCGCGCAAGTCGGTGCTGCCGGTGCTCGAGGAAATGAACGGCCTGTTGTTCTACCCGGTGCAATATGAGGGCGAGGAGCTGTCCAAGAACGTGTTCTACACCGGCGCCGCGCCCAACCAGCAGGCGATTCCCGCGGTGGACTACCTGATGAGCAAGGACGGCGGCGGCGCCAAGCGTTGGGTGTTGCTGGGCACGGACTATGTCTACCCGCGTACCACCAACAAGATCCTGCGCGCCTATCTGAAAAGCAAGGGCGTGAAAGACTCGGACATCGACGAGAAATACACCCCGTTCGGCCATAGCGACTACCAGACCATCGTCGCTGACATCAAGAAGTTTTCTGCCGGCGGCAAGACCGCGGTGGTGTCCACCATCAATGGTGATTCCAATGTGCCGTTCTACAAAGAGCTCGGCAATGCCGGCCTCAAGGCCAAGGACGTGCCGGTGGTGGCGTTCTCGGTCGGCGAGGAAGAACTGCGCGGCGTGGACACCAAGCCGCTGGTCGGCCACCTGGCTGCATGGAACTATTTCCAGTCGATCAAGAATCCGACCAACGATGCCTTCATCAAGAAATGGAGCGACTATGCCAAGGCCAAGGGTATCGCCGGGCACAAGGACAAGCCGCTGACCAATGACCCGATGGAGGCCACCTACATCGGCATCAACATGTGGAAGCAGGCGGTCGAGACGGCAAAGTCTACCGATGTAGACAAGGTCATCGCCGCGATGGCCGGGCAGACCTTCACCGCGCCGTCGGGCATTACGTCCAAGATGGACGAGAAGAACCACCATCTGCACAAGTCGGTGTTTATTGGCGAGATCAAGGCCGATGGCCAGTTCAGTGTGGTGTGGAAGACACCAGGCCCGGTCAAGGCCAAGCCCTGGAGCCCGTATATCGAGGGCAACGACAAGAAGATGGACGAGCCGGAGAAGATGAAGCTGGCCAAGAATTGAGGCTGGCTTGCCAAGGGCAGCGCGCTCGGGTGCGCTGGATCGTCGGTGGCTAGGGCGCAGGCCCAGGCCAAGCGAACTTCCCACGCGATCGCAACACCACCATCCGCAACGCGGGCGATGGCTGTCATCGACCATCACCAAAGAGGATTGACAAATTCATGACCGGGCGATTGTTACGGTGGCTTTGTCTCGCCCTGACGATCGGGTGCGGCGCAGCCCATGCGCTGACAGCCGATCAGGCGCTCGCCATTGCCGCCGGCGAAACGGACGCGCGGATCGCTGCCATGAACCAGTCGCTGGCCCAGGCCGATGCGCGCACCGTGTTGTTCCTGCAGGCGCTGGCCGACGATGCGGTGAAATTGTCCGGTACACGGGTATTGATCGTGCGTGGCGACAAGGCCACCGAAGCGGTGAGCGGTGAAGCCGTCGCGCTGCCGGCGAATGCCGCAGACGCGATGGTCAACAACCGCATGCGCGGCGAAATCGACACCGCATTGGCCTCGATCAAACTGTTCGCGCCGGACGAAAAGGTTCGCGCCCAAGCCATCGCAACCCTGCTTGCCGAGACCGACGAAAGCAAGCTTGCGCTGGTGCAAAAGGCGCTCGCCGCCGAGAAGAACGCGTTGCTGCGCGAGCAACTGGAGATGGTGCAGGCCGCCATCCTGTTGAACAGCCCGGACCTGGGCAAACGACTGCAGGCAGCCCGGATGATGGCCGACGGCCGCAACCGCAACACCAAGACGGTGTTGCTCGAACGACTGCACGTCGAGGATGATGCGCAGGTGAAGTCCGCGTTGCAGGCAAGCCTTGCCACGGTCGAGGACCGTCTTGCCTGGGGTAATCGCATCGGCGCGATGTTCAGTGGCCTCAGCCTGGGGTCGATTTTGTTGCTGGTGGCGCTGGGACTCGCCATCACCTATGGCCTGATGGGGGTCATCAACATGGCCCACGGCGAGTTGATGATGGTCGGCGCCTACGCGACCTATGTCGTGCAGGGCCTGTTCCAACGCTATGCGCCGGCGGCCTTCGACGGGTACCTGGTGGCGGCCGTGCCCGTGGCGTTCCTGGCCGCCGCGCTGGTCGGTGCCGCGCTGGAGCGCGGTGTGATTCGGTTTCTGTACGGCCGGCCGCTCGAAACATTGCTGGCCACCTGGGGCATCAGCCTGATGCTGATGCAGCTGGCGCGCACGCTGTTTGGCGCCCAGAACGTGACGGTCGAGAACCCGAGCTGGATGAGCGGCGGGGTACAGGTGCTGGGCAACCTGAGCCTGCCGTTCAATCGTCTGGTGATCATCGGCTTCGCGCTGGCGGTTTTGCTCGGCGTCGCCTGGCTGATCGCGCGCACCCGGCTCGGCCTGTTCGTGCGCGGCGTGACACAGAACCGTCCGATCGCGGCCTGCATGGGCGTGAACACCGCGCGGGTCGATACCTATGCGTTTGCCCTGGGATCGGGCATTGCAGGCCTGGCCGGCTGCGCGCTGAGCCAGATCGGCAACGTCGGGCCCGACCTGGGACAGAGCTATATCGTCGACGCCTTCCTGGTGGTGGTGCTTGGCGGCGTGGGCCAGCTGGCAGGCACGGTGTACGCGGCGCTGGGCCTGGGCCTGCTGAACAAATTTCTGGAGGGCTGGACGGGCGCGGTGCTGGCCAAGATCGCGGTGCTGGTATTCATCATCATCTTCATCCAGAAGCGGCCACAAGGCATCTTCGCGATGAAGGGTCGCAGCGCAGGGGCATGACGATGAAGACCGAACAGGGCGTTGCGGTGCCTGCGCCGTCCATGCCGTTGCCGCGGGTGCCGATGCCCGGCCGCAGTCCCTTGTTGTCCCGCGCTGGCTGGAGCGCGTTCGCCGTCGCGGCGATGCTGGTGTGCGTGCTGGCGCCGCTGCTCAACCTGGCCGTTCCCCCTGGTAGCGCATGGCACATGAGCGACTATGCGGTCGCACTGCTCGGCAAGATCATGTGCTATGCCATCCTGGCGCTGGCAATGGACCTGATCTGGGGCTACACCGGCATTCTGAGCCTGGGCCATGGCCTGTTCTTCGCGCTCGGTGGTTATGTGATGGGCATGTACCTGATGCGCCAGATCGGCCAGGAGGGCAACTACAAAAGCGATCTGCCCGATTTCATGGTGTTCCTGGACTGGAAGGAACTGCCCTGGCATTGGGCATTGAGCGACAGTTTCGTCGCCACCGCGCTGCTGGTGGTGCTGGTGCCCGGGCTGGTTGCATTCGTGTTCGGTTACTTCGCGTTCCGCTCGCGCATCAAGGGCGTGTATTTTTCGATCATTACCCAGGCGATGACCTTTGCCGCCATGCTGCTGTTCTTTCGCAATGAGACCGGTTTTGGCGGCAACAACGGCTTCACCGATTTCAAGCGCATCCTGGGCATTGCGATCGCAACGCCCGGCATGCGCATGTTCCTGTTCGTGCTGACCGGCTGTACCTTGCTGGGCTTCTTCCTGCTGGCGCGCGCACTGGTGCGCGCCAAGTTCGGCCGGGTGTTGCAGGCGATCCGCGACGGCGAGTCGCGGGTGATGTTCTGTGGCTATTCGCCGGTCGGCTACAAGCTGGCGATCTGGACCATTTCGGCCATGATGTGCGGCGTTGCCGGGGCGCTGTACGTGCCCCAGGTCGGCATCATCAACCCGAGCGAGATGAGCCCGGCCCATTCGATCGAGATCGCCATCTGGGCCGCGGTCGGAGGCCGCGCCAGTCTGATCGGGCCGATCATCGGTGCCTTCGTCGTCAACGGTGCCAAGAGCTGGTTGACGGTGGCCTACCCGGAGTTCTGGTTGTATTTCCTGGGCGCCCTGTTTATCGCGGTGACGCGGTTTCTGCCGCACGGCATCGTGGGGCTGGCCAGGGGCTGGAAGCGGGGCGGCCGATGACGCCCGATCTGCTCGAAGAGGGCGCGCGCAGGCGCGATCAGCTGGCCGCGGTGGTGACCGGCGGCAAGACCGAGTCGGGTGGGCGCCAGGCCGGCTTCTCACGGATAGCAACCCCTGGTGAGGTCGATGTCACGCACGGCCGCATCCTGTACCTGGAGGACGTGAGCGTGAGCTTTGACGGCTTCAAGGCCATCAACAATCTGTCGCTCGACATCGCACCGGGCGAGCTGCGCTGCATCATCGGACCCAATGGCGCCGGCAAGACAACGATGATGGACATCATCACCGGCAAGACCCGGCCCGACGCTGGCACGGTGTTTTTCGGCAGCACGATCGACCTGCTGCGCTACAACGAACCGCAGATTGCGCAGATGGGTATTGGACGCAAGTTCCAGAAGCCGACCGTGTTCGAGCAGCTCACGGTGTTCGAGAACCTGGAACTGGCGCTCAAGACCGACAAGGGTGTCTGGCCCTCGATGTCGTTGCGCCTCGATTCCGCTCAGGCCGACCAGCTGGCCGAACTGCTGCACACCATCCACCTGGCCGACGACGTGAACCGGCTGGCCGGCACCCTCAGCCACGGGCAAAAACAGTGGCTGGAGATCGGCATGCTGCTGGTGCAGGAGCCCCGGTTGCTGCTGCTCGATGAGCCGGTGGCCGGCATGACCGACGAGGAAACCGAGCGCACCGCAGAGCTCTTCCTCTCGCTCAAGGGCAAGCACTCGCTGATGGTGGTGGAACACGACATGGGCTTCATCCGCACGATCTCGGAGATTGTCACGGTGCTCTGCGACGGCTCCGTGCTGGCCCAGGGTACGCTGGACCAGGTGCAGGCCGATGAACGCGTGATCGAGGTGTATCTTGGAAGATGAACGGACACGCGAAGCCGCGATCGCCCTGCAAAGGAAATCGCGGGAACCCCTGGCGCCATCCAGCGCGCCGCCGGTCCTGGACGTGCAGGACGTCAACCAGTACTACAGCGGATCGCACATTCTGCGCGGGGTCAGCCTGCGTGCGCATCTGGGCAAGGTGACGGTACTGCTGGGGCGCAACGGGGTTGGAAAAACCACGTTGCTGAAGTCGCTGATGGGTCTGGTGCCGATCCGCAGCGGGACCATTGCCTTTGACGGGCAGCCGATCCAGGGCGCGACACCGTTTGCCCGCGCCCGTGCCGGCATCGGCTTCGTGCCGCAGGGGCGCGAGATCTTCGCCCGCCTGACGGTCGCGGAAAACCTGCGCATGGGGCTGGCCACCAAGAGTGCCAGCACGCCGATCGACCCGGAGCTGTTCGAGTTGTTTCCGGTATTGCAGCAGATGCTCCAGCGTCGCGGCGGCGACCTGTCGGGCGGGCAGCAGCAGCAGTTGGCGATTGCGCGGGCGCTGGCTGCGCGCCCCCGACTGCTGATATTGGACGAGCCGACCGAAGGCATCCAGCCCAGCATCATCAAGGACATCGGGCGCGTGATCCGCATGCTGGCCAGCCGCGGCACGATGGCCATCCTGCTGGTGGAGCAATACTACGATTTCGCGCAGGAGTTGGCCGACGACTACCTGGTGATGCAGCGCGGCCAGTTCATTGCACGGGGCGCCGGAGCCGACATGCAGGCCGACGGCGTACGGGAGCTGGTCGCGATCTGATGCCGTCTGCGCTAGCGTGGATTTCAGGTGGCCCAGACGCGGGGCGCCACCGGCGCCAGTTGCCACGCCTCTTGTCGCCAGGCGGCCCGCACCTGGCGCAGCAGGTTCATCGCCGGCTCCACCAGCGGCGCCAGCACCCGTACCAGCACGACATGGTCATTCGGACAGGTGGCGCCAGCATCATTGCGCAATGCATGGGCGTCGATGACGGCGCGCGCGCGCTCGAGCAGATGCATTGCGCGGCTGCGCTCCAGCGCCTGGCCGCTGCAGAAGAAGGCCGCTGCCATGCAGGCACGGCCTGCCAGTCCCAGCGGGCCGTGCAGCAGGCGCTTGTCAAGGGCATCGATGCGGCCGCGTTCGAGCCAGGCGCCGGCGAGGGCAATGTGCTGCGTCATGCGGCCGTTGTCGAACGGCTGGCCGGCAGCGGGAATGCCGAGCGCGGTTACATCCCAACCGAGCAACTCTGCGCCCGGGGCGAGGTCCATGTCAAGCCGGTTGACGGCCAGGCAGCCGCTGTAGCAGATGCTCTCCAGCGGCAGCCACTCCAGGCGTGCACCCGATTCCAGCCGGACCCGCGCATGCTGTAGCGCAGACTCACCCAACGACTTGTAAAAACGCGTGGCACCGGGCGTGGTGACAAGCCCGTGGGAGCCTTCGCCCGCCGTGATGCTGATGTCCAGCGTATCCCCGCCGACGAGGCCCCCTGGCGGATGCACCAGCACGTTATGGCAGATGGCTTCGCCCTCGGGGTACAGGCTCTGCAGGATACGCAGCGGGCCCTGGTGCACATGCCGCGCCACCGTGCGCGCGGCCGCACGGCTGTAGTCGAGTTGCAGTCGGGCGTGCCAGGGCATGGTTGCAGTGTAGGTGGGGCGGTGCCGGCCCGGCCCGTGCGGGCAGCCGGTCGCCGGACCGATGGTCGTTCGTGGCAAACTCGCATGCAGGTGCCGTGCCAGCGTGGCGCGGTCGAATGCGGCGCCCTGGCGCCATGGGTCAATGTGAGTCATTCAATCGAACCTGTTGAAACCAGCGATTCGCTGCCCGGATTGCGGGTGCGTGTCTTCAATTGCCAGTGTGGCAGCCCGGTTTTTTTTCGCAACAGCACCTGCCTCACCTGCCACACGCCATTGGGGTACGCCCCGGAGCTGGCGCGTCTTGTGCCGCTTTTCCCGGCCGCGGAACCGGACACCTGGCTTGCCTGGCAGACCGATGGCCCGGTGTACCGCCGTTGCGCGAATCTGGGCACGCCGGCGACATGCAACTGGCTGTTGCCAGTCGACGAGATCGGGCCACAGAATGGTGTATGCCGCGCCTGTCGACTCAATCGCACGGTCCCGAATCTGCTCGACACACTGCACCCCGATAACGCCCAGTTGTGGGGCCGCATCGAACAGGCCAAGCGACAGCTGGTTTCCGCTTTGCTGGTCATGGGGCTTCCGCTCGCCTCGCGCGAGACCGAGGATCCGCGGCAAGGACTGATGTTCGACTTCCTGCGTGCGACCGAAGGCGGGCCGCCAATCAGGACCGGCCATGGCGATGGACTGATCACGATCGACATTGCAGAGGCCGACGATGTGCACCGCGAGCGCGCCCGCACCAACTTGAATGAGCCGTACCGCACGCTGGTCGGCCATTTACGCCACGAAGTCGGCCACTACTACTGGGATCGTCTGATCGTCGACTCCCATTGGCTTGACGGTTTTCGCACGCTGTTCGGGGATGAAACCCGCGACTATGCCGATAGTCTGAAGCAGCATTACGACAACGGCCCCCGGTCTGATTGGCGCAGCGGATTCGTCAGCGCCTATGCCAGCGCACATCCATGGGAAGACTGGGCGGAAACCTGGGCCCACTACATGCACATGAGCGACATGGTGGATACGGCCATCAGCTATGGCCTGTCCATCGACAAATCCCGGCTGGAATTCACGCCATTCACCCATGACGTCCTGTACCAGGCAGACCATCCCGATGCAGACCGCTACCTGCGTTACGTCAACCACTGGGTGCAATTGACAACCGTGATGAACGGCATGGCGCGAGCCATGGGGCAGCCCGACACCTATCCGTTTGTGCTAGCGCATCAGGTGGTGGCCAAACTGCATTTCATCCATCTGGTGGTGAGCGAGGCGCGCCACCGCGACGACCAGGCGCGAAGTCCCGCCCTGGCGTGCGGATCAGACGTTTTCTGAGCCGCGGTGTGCCCAGCCGGTGGTGTGTTTCTCGATGTAGCTGAACAACTCGTACATGGCCATCGCCATTGCGCCAATCACCACCAGGCCGGCGAAGGCCAGTGCCATGCGCTGCTGCGAGCCGGCGCTTTGCATCAGGTAGCCTATGCCGGAGTCGCCTGCAGTCATCTCGGCCAGCACAGTGCCGACAAATGCGAGCGTGATGGCAACCTTGAGCGAGGCAAAAAAATAGGGCAGGGAACGTGGCAGCCCGACCTTCATCAGCACATCCCGGCGCTTGGCGCCAAGTACCCGCAGCACGTCCTCGAGTTCCGGCTCCAGCGTGGCCAGGCCGGTGGCCATGTTGACCATGATCGGGAAGAACGAGATCAGAAATGCGGTCAGGATCCCCGGCCCCAGGCCGATGCCGAACCACACCACCAGGATCGGCACGATTGCCGCCTTGGGCACGGCATTGAAAGCCACCAGCAGTGGAAACAGCGCGGCATAGGCCAGCCGGGTCGAGCCGACCAGAAAGCCCAACAGCACGCCGACCACGATCGAGAGCGTGAAACCCACCATCGTGACCCAGAAGGTCTGCCACGCGGCCAGCGCAATCGGGCCGGTGAACTCGGCCAGGGAGCGTGCGATCTCCAGCGGGCTGGGGAAGATGAACTCGGGAATCGCGAACACCGTGCATGCCAGCTGCCACAGGGCGATGATCAGCGCCAGCAGGATCAGCGGCGCCCAGCGTTCGAGTTGCGCACGGTTCATTGGGCATCCTTCGCGCAGCGCGCTGCGGGATTCGCCTTGGGAGCGGCCCGGCGGCTCATGTGGAAACCTTCGCGCAGCGCGCTGCGGGGTTCGCCTTGGGAGCGGCCCGGCGGCTCATGCGACCTGCTCCGCCGCCCGGACCGGCTTGCGGATCGCGCCGATGTGGCTGCGCAGTTCATGCACGATGTCGCTGAAGGCGCTGGTGTAGGTTATTTCCAGGTCGCGGTCCTGCGGCAGGTCAATCTCCTTGCGGACCATGAAGCGTCCCGGGCTTTTGCTCATCACATAGACAGTATCGGCCAGGAAAACCGACTCGCGCAGGTCGTGGGTTACCAGCACCACGTTGAAGCGCTGTTCGAGCCACAACTCGCGCAAGATGGCCCAGAGCTCTTCACGCGTGAAAGCGTCGAGCGCACCGAAGGGCTCGTCGAGCAGCAACATGCGCGGTTCATGGATCAGCGCGCGGCAGATGCTCACGCGTTGCTGCATGCCGCCGGAGAGCTGCCACGGAAACTGGTCCGCATAACCGTCCAGTCCGACCCGGTTCAACAGCCTGCGGGCGCGTTCGGCGTACTGGGCTCGGTCGCGTTTGAAGTTGCTGCGGTACGGTTCGACGATCTCCAGCGGCAGCAGCACATTGTCCAGCGTGGTGCGCCAGGGCAGCAGCGAGGGCGCCTGAAATGCCATGCCCGAGATTTTCAGTGGCCCGGTGACTGGCTTGCCGTCGATCAGGATCCGGCCGCGCGAGGGCATGCGCAGGCCGGTCGTGAGTTTCATGAAGGTCGACTTGCCACAACCCGAAGGGCCGACGATGGCGATGAACTCGCCCTCGCGCACCTGCAGGTTGATCGCCTCGACCGCGAACTGCTGCTTGTCCAGCAATTCCTGGTTGTAGGCCAGCCAGACGTCCTGGAAATCGACGAACGCCGACGGCGTCGGCGCCGCGGCGCCTTGCGGCTGCATCTATTTGCGCGCCGGCAGGATGTTCAGTTCGGCTGCACTGGGCAGGAAGGAGCTGTCCCAGATCGCATCGGGGTTGACCCGGGTCTTGGTATTGAATGCGTCCGACACCTGACTGGCCATCAGCGACAGGCGCGGGCCCTTGACCTGGCCGAAGCCTTCGGCGCGCGCATCGGGACTGTTCACGACGGTGTCGATTGCCAGGCGCAGGCGGCGCTGCTCGAGCGCCATGTTGATGATGCCGTCGCGTTGCTTGACATACTCGATCGAAGCGTCCGGCTTGGCGATCACATCGCGCACGCCCTTGGTATAGGCTTTCAGGAAGCCCCTGACCGCGGCCGGGTTCTCCTTGAGCAGCTTGGGCGAGACGATGATCGCGTTGCCATAGAGTTTGACGCCGTTGTCGGCGTATGGCAGCACGATGACGTCCTCTGCCTTGACGCCGCGCGCTTCGAGGTTCAGCAGCGAGGTGAAGGTAAAGCCAGTGATGGCATCGACGTCGCCACGGGCCAGCATGGTTTCGCGCAGTGGCGGATCCATGGCGGTCCACTGCACATTGGACACGCCGTTGGCCTTCTGGAAGATCGGGAACGCGCGGCGCCCGGCGTCGAATACCGGGGCGCCCAGCTTTTTGCCGCTGAGGTCGGCCGGCGTCCTGATGCCCGATTTCTTGAGCGCCATCACCGATGCTGGCGTATTGTTGTAGACCATCATCACCGCCACCGGCTTGTTGGGCGCATCCGGGTTGTTGGCATGGAATTCCATCAGCGCAGCCAGATCGGCAAAGCCCATGTCATAGGTGCCGGCGGCAACTCGGGTAACGGCGCCGCCCGAGCCATTGCCCGCGTCGATCGTCACGTCAAGGTTGGCTTCCTTGAAATAGCCCTTGGCCGCCGGTGCCAGGATGAGTGCGGCAGGTCCTTCGAAGCGCCAGTCCAAAATGAACTTGATCGCAGTTTGCGCTTGCGCGAGGCCGCTGGCTGCGGCAAGTAGAAGTGCCGGTGCGAGGCGGCTGACAATTTTTGTGATCATGGTGATGCTCGGTAGGTGGTCTGAGAAAGCCATGCGGCCGGTACAAAACGACTTGCAAGAACGGTGCCAGGCCAACCATTCGTCGGAGGGCCTGGACCTTGCATTATCACGGTCCTGTTGGCCGCTGCGGCCGAGCGCGGGCCAAGCGCATCACCAAGGGCGGACCAAGCGCATCACCAAGCGCATCACCAAGGGCGCCAACAAGCGCATCACCAAGGGCGCCATCAAGCCGCTGGCCGCGGCGCGCGCTACAGGGTTTCGGGCGACTGCACCGCGGTGACGAGAGTCTGCTGCTGGCCGTCGCGTTCCCGGGTGCGTAACCACCAGACCATGCCCTTGCGCACGGGGCAGGCCGGATGCGGCAATGGCAGCAGTTGGGCGATCGTCTGGCCCAGCACCGGCTGGTGGCCGATGATCAAAACCGCGTTCTTGGAGTGTGGCCACTGCGCCGCCTCCAGCAATTGCGCGACAGTGGCATCGGTTCCCAGTTCCGCGCGGACCTTGTATTTGCGTCCCAGCGCAAGCGCCGTCTGCTCGCAGCGCCGCGCCGGGCTGGTCAGGATGCGGGTCCCTTCGGGCAACTGCCGGTCGAGCCAGCCAGCAACCCGTGCCGCCTGCTTGACGCCGCGCGGGGTCAGGACCCGGTTCATGTCATCCAAGGCGTCGTCGCCATCTTCAGCATCGGCATGGCGCCACAAAATCAGGTCCATTCAATCTCCTTGTGCGCAATGGCGCCGTAGCGGGCCATCAGCGCGTCCTGCATACCGGGGCTCTGGCCGGCTGCGTTGGGTCGGGCGCGCTGGTAGCTGCCGTCGGCGGACAGGTGCCATGCGTCGCGGTGGTCATGCAGGCTTGCCACCAGGCATTCGTCGATGATGCGCTGGCGCAAGGCCGGATCGTCGATTGGCCAGGCCAGTTCGATGCGGCGCATCATGTTGCGGTTCATCCAGTCCGCACTCGACAGATACAACTGATCCTGCTCGCCGATCCGGAAATAGAACACCCGGGAATGTTCGAGGAATCGGCCGATGATGGAACGCACATGGATGTTGTCGGTCAGGCCTGCCAGCGCGGGCGGCAGCAAGCAGGCGCCCCGCACGATCAGGTCGATACGCGCCCCGCGCCGGCCGGCGCGCGCCAGCGCGACCATCAGCACCTCGTCGGTCAGCGCATTCATCTTGAGCACGATGCGCGCATCTTCCCCGCGTTCGGCCGCGGCGCCCACCGCGTCAATGCGCTCGATGAACCGGCGCTGCAGATGAAATGGTGCCATCCATACCTTGTTCAGGCGCGGCAACTTGCTCTGGCTGGCCAGGTGCAGAAACACATGCTCGATGTCCGATGTCAGAGCCGGGTCGGCGCTCATGTGGCCGATGTCGGTGTACAGCCGCGCCGTGCGCACGTTGTAGTTGCCGGTGGACAGGTGCACATACCGCACCAGGGCGCCGGACTCGCGGCGCGTGATCAGCAGCATCTTGCCATGGGTTTTGAGCCCGACCACGCCATACACCACCTGGGCACCGATCGACTCCAGGCGTTCGGCCCAGTTGATGTTGGTTTCCTCGTCAAAGCGCGCCTTGAGTTCCACCACCGCCGTGACTTCCTTGCCGCGGCGCACCGCCTCGCACAACAGGTCCATCAGTTCCGGGTCCGGGCCGGTGCGGTAGATGGTCTGCTTGATCGCCAGTACGTCGGGGTCGTGCACTGCTTCGCGCAGGAACGCGGCGACCAGCGCGAAACTTTCGTAGGGATGGTGCAGCAGCACATCGCCCTTGCGCAGGCGCTCGAACAAGGACTCATTGCGTTGCAGTTGTTGCGCATTGGCCGGAACGTACGGCGCGAACTGCAGATGCGGCCCGTCCACCAGGTCGATCAGCTGCTGCAGCCGCACCAGGTTGACCGGGCCGTGGACCCGATACAGCGACTGGTTCGGCAGGTTGAACTGGCGCAGCAGGAAATCGGCCAGGTAGTCGGAGCAACCGGATGCCACCTCCAGCCGCACGGCCTGGCCATAGTGCCGCTGTTGCAGCCCGATGCGCATGGCAGTGCGCAGGTTGCGCACGTCGTCCTCGTCCACTGCGAGGTCCGAATGCCGGGTCACCCGAAACTGCGAGAACTGGCCCACCTGGCGGCCCGGAAACAGGCTGTGCAGATGGGCCCGGATGATGCTCGACAAGGACACCAGTGCCGCCTTGCCGCCGGACACCTTGGCCGGCATGCGGATCAGGCGCGGCAGTACCCGGGGCACCTTGACGATGGCAATCTCGTTCTCGCGTCCGAACGCGTCCTTGCCACCCAGCCGGACGATGAAGTTGAGCGTTTTGTTGGCCACCTGAGGAAACGGATGGGCGGGATCGAGTCCGACCGGAATCAGCAGCGGGCGCACCTCGCGCTCGAAGTGCGCATGCACCCATTTCGTCTGCGCCGGGCTCCGGTCGCCAAAGCCAATGATTTCGATGCCCTGACGCCCGAATGCCGGCATGAAGGCATCGTTGTACAGGGCGTACTGGCGATCCACCAGCGTATGCGAGGCCTGCGCCAGCGCCTCGAACGACTGCATGCTGGCCAAGCCCTTGGGCACCCCGTTCTGAAAGGCCTGCAGATGCGCCGCCATCCGTACTTCGAAGAATTCGTCCAGGTTGGACGACACGATGCACAGGTAACGTAGTCGCTCGAGCAGCGGTACGTCGGGCCGATGGGCCCAGTCCAGCACCCGCTCGTTGAACGCCAGGATGCTGTTGTCGCGGTCCAGGAAAGGAATCCGGTGCAGAGTGGCGGGGGCTTTGTCCAGGGAACTCATGGCATGCGCTCGATATTTTGACAAGTATTTAGCGCAATGATGACATTGGTGTGACAGTTCCTGCAGTTTCCAGGCGTTGGTGACCAGCGCGATCCTCACGCGCGTCGAATGCCATGGCCCTCAGGCGCCCAGGAAGTGGTTGCGGTAACGCGCCGGAAGGTCCGCGATACGCAACATCATCGGCAGGTCGGCGGTGTTGAAATCCGGATCCCAGGCCGGCGGGCCCAGCACCTTTGCGCCCAGCCGCAGGTAGGCCCGGATCAGCGCCGGTGGCAGCACATCCAGGTCACCGTCCAGATCGTCCACCGGCAGCGGCAAGCGCGGGCGGACCTGCCAGGTGACAGACGCCAGGTGGCGCTGGCGCAACTGGTTCCAGATGCTGGCGGCCGCGTGACCGCCGCCGCCAATGCCGTTGGCGGCATCGTGCTGCATCGGGATGCTGGCGCAGCCGATCATGGTGTCGAGCGCGTTGTCGACCATGAAGGCGGCCAGCGCACCCCATAACGCCATGATGACCTTGCCCTGTCGGTGGTCTCGGTGCACACAGCTGCGCCCGACCTCGACCATGCGGTCACGCAGGCTGCGCAGCCGGGTCAGGTCGAATTCGGTGTCGCTATAGGTGCTGCCGATGCGGCGCGCCTGGGCCGGTGTAAGTACCCGGTAGGTTCCCAGCACTTCGCCGGTGTGCGCGTCGCGCACCAGCAGGTGTTCGCAAAAGTCATCGAAGATGTCGATGTCGTGGCCGTCCACCCGGGTGTTCAGCCGCGCGCCCATCTCGCGTGCGAACACGTCATAGCGCAGTCGCTGCGCCGCGCGCACCTCGTCCTGGTGGCAGGCCCATGAAACCCGGATGGATTCGGCGGCGAGCGCACTGTCGGCGAGCGACGTCGGCCGCAGCGCTGCTGGGGGCGCACTCGCGCGCAGCGGCTGCAGCAGGCTGGGGACGCGTACGGGCCGGTCGTGTGAATGCATGGTGGGACTCCTGTTCTGGTCGGGGCGGGGCGAAGTGGCCATGGTGCAGAGATTGCGCCAGTGTGGCCCGGGGCAATGACGGTATCGTGGCGGTCCGGCGTCGGTTGCGTGACAGCCGATCCGTCCGGCGACCTCGCCGGTTTACAAGCTGCACTATATGCATCATTGTCAAAAATTATTGGATAGACTTTTGTCATAGTTATAGACTTCATCGGGTTGTACATCGCAACCTCAAAGGAATGAAATATGTCGAACGAATCCAGATGCCCGGTCATGGGCGGCCCGCGCACACACAGCCTGGCTGGCGCGACGACGAATGCCCACTGGTGGCCCGATCAGTTGAACCTGAAAATCCTGCACCAGCACTCCCCGCGGTCCAATCCGATGGGCGAGGGCTTCAATTACGCCAGGGAGTTCAACCGCCTGGACCTGCACGCCGTGGTGAGCGACCTGCATGCACTGATGACGGATTCACAGGACTGGTGGCCCGCGGATTATGGCCACTATGGCCCGCTCTTCATCCGCTTGGCCTGGCACAGCGCCGGCACCTACCGCATTGCCGATGGGCGCGGCGGCGCTGGGGCCGGAACGCAACGTTTCGCCCCTCTCAACAGCTGGCCGGACAACGTCAACCTGGACAAGGCACGCCGCTTGCTTTGGCCCATCAAGCAGAAGTACGGCCGCAAGATCTCGTGGGCCGACCTGATGGTCCTGGTGGGCAATGTCTCGCTGGAGTCGATGGGTTTCAAGACTTTCGGCTTTGCCGGTGGCCGCGAGGATGTCTGGGAACCCGATGAAGCAATTTACTGGGGGCCGGAAGCCGAGTGGCTGGGCGACAAGCGCTACAGCGGCGATCGCGATCTTGAGAATCCGCTGGGCGCTGTTCAGATGGGCTTGATCTATGTGAATCCGCAAGGACCCAACGGCAAGCCGGACCCGGTCGCCTCGGCGCGCGACATTCGCGAAACCTTTGCCCGCATGGCGATGGATGACCAAGAGACCGTCGCGCTGGTGGCCGGCGGGCATACCTTCGGCAAGACCCATGGCGCGGCGGATCCGGGCAAGTATGTCGGTGCCGAACCCGAGGGCGCAGACCTGGCGGAGCAGGGATTTGGCTGGAACAACACCTTTGACAGCGGCAAGGGGGTCGATACGATCAGCAGCGGGCTCGAAGGCGCCTGGACCACCAACCCCATTCGCTGGGACAACGACTATTTCGACATCCTGTTCAAGTACGAGTGGGAGCTGACCAGGAGCCCGGCCGGTGCCCAGCAGTGGACGCCCAAGGACCCATCGGCCGCGGGCACGGTGCCCGACGCGCACGATCCGTCAAAGCGGCATGCGCCGATGATGTCAACGGCCGACCTCGCGCTGCGGATGGACCCCGCCTACGAGAAGATCGCGCGCCACTTCCACCAGAACCCGCAGGAATTCGCGGATGCGTTTGCCCGCGCCTGGTACAAGTTGACGCACCGCGACATGGGGCCGGTGGCACGTTACCTGGGCCCGCTCGTTCCCAACGAGGAACTGTTGTGGCAGGACCCGGTCCCTGCGCTGGACCATCCCCTGATCGGCGCGCAGGACATCGCCACTCTCAAGGCCAGCGTGCTGGCATCGGGTTTGTCCATCGCGCAATTGGTCACCACCGCCTGGGCTTCGGCGGCCACCTTCCGCGGCAGCGACAAGCGCGGAGGTGCCAATGGTGCGCGTATCCGCCTGGCGCCGCAAAAGGATTGGGAGGTCAACGAGCCGGCCGAACTGGCGAAAGTCCTTCAGGCGCTGGAGACGATCCAGACGGATTTCAACGGCGCGCAGTCCGGCGGGAAAAAAGTCTCGATTGCCGACCTGATCGTACTGGGCGGCTGTGCCGCCGTCGAGGCAGCCGCGAAGATGGCCGGTCACGACGTGAAGGTTCCCTTCTCTCCGGGGCGCATGGACGCTTCGCAGGAGCAGACCGATGCGCATTCGTTCGCCGTCCTGGAGCCGGCCGCGGACGGGTTCCGCAACTATCTACGGAAGGGACACGATGGATCGGCGGCTGAGCTGCTGGTGGATCGGGCGAACCTGATGACGCTGACCGCTCCCGAGATGACGGTTCTGGTCGGTGGCATGCGCGCCCTGAATGCCAACGTCGGAAAGGCCGAACACGGCGTCTTCACCAAGCGGCCTGAGACGCTGACGAATGATTTCTTCGTCAACCTGCTCGACATGAACACGA
>JAYUQC010000021.1:0-46819 GCA_043759735.1 Rhodoferax sp. | reverse complement strand
TAGCCGCCCGAATTCGAGCAGGCGATCGCGCCGGTCAGCGGACCCTTGGTGACCACCGTGTAGCGCCCACCCGTCGAGGCCATCGTGCCGGTCAACGGCCCGGTGGCCCAGATCAGCTTGTTGGCGGGCGACAGCGGGTCGACCTTGGCGTCGACCTCGTCGACGATGTACTTGGTGGCCAGCCCGCGCGAGCCGAGGTAGGTGCGCGCCCATTCCATCTTCAGCGGCTCGGACTTGACCGTGCCCGATGTCAGATCGATGCGAAGTATTTTTCCTGCCCAGGACATGTTCGTTCTCCTCAGGCAGCGGTCGGCTGCGATGTAGGCTGGTTACCCAGCTTGTCAGCCCAGGCGGCCATCTTGTCGAGGCCGGTCCAGTTGGCATCGACGTAGGTGATCGCCCCCGTCGGGCAGGCGGTGGCACACGCCGGATCGCCGCCGCACAGATCGCATTTCTGGACCTTGCCGGTTTCCTGCACGTAGTTGACGGTGCCGAACGGGCAGGCGATGGTGCAGACCTTGCAGCCGACGCAGGTGGCTTCGTTGACCTCCATCGCGCCAGTGCTCTTGTTCATCGTGATCGCCTCGACCGGGCAGGCATGCAGACACCAGGCTTCGTCGCACTGGGTGCAGGTGTAGGGAACCTTCTTGCCGGTATGGTGAAAATCGAACACCTTGATGCGTGACTTGGCGGTCGCAAATGTGCCATAGTTCTCGAACGAACAGGCCATTTCGCACTGCAGGCAGCCTGTGCATTTTTCCGGGTTGATGTGCAACACCTTTTGCATGTGTCTCTCCTGTGGGTTGTGGCGCCACGCCAGCGCCTTGCGTATGAACGGATAAACATAGGCATTGTTGAAGCTGGGCCGTCGATCAGGCCTAGGGAGAACCCTAGGTTTCGGATCTGGTCGGGTAACATATTCTCAATTTGAGACATCCAGCTCGGGGGTGATCATGCTGTCCTGGATCGTGCATTGGCGGGCCTCCAAAATCGTCACCAACTGGGCAGCGTAGGTGACCCAGGTGCGACGCTGGCGGGCCAACGAAAAATTGCAATGGACCGAGGATGACATCACGCAGATCGCACGCCACCGCGACACGACGATCCACCATTTCTCGCTGAGCGATCTCGCGCAGCGTGAATGGGGTTTGAGCACAGCGCCCATGGCGTCGAATACGCAGGCGGCCAGCGCGGCGTGGATGGCGATGGCGGGCATGGCCTCGACGGCGGGCAGGTCTGGTGGCGCCCTGTGCATGTTCGCATGCGTAGCCGGTGCGGCTGATCCTGCTAGCGCATCGTGCACAATGCACCGACCATGCAACCGAGTGTCCACGGCCATTCCCCGCCAACGCCGTTGGCGCGTCTGGACGGCATTGCGCGCGCGCGCCGTGCGCTGTTGTCCGACCGCGTGGCGGGCGCCCCGGGGCTGGTCGAGCCCTGGATAGCGCGCTCCTGGCAACGCTGTCTGGCGCTGGGCCACCAGCCGCGCAATCGGCTCGCATTTGACGCGCTGTCGGTTGCCGCGATGCGCCGTGCCCGCGAAGGCAACCAGTTGTTGATCCAGGCCGCACGCACCACGCTGCGCGATTTGGGTCGCGCGCTGGCCGATACCCGGTATTTCGCCATCCTGACCAATGCCGACGGCGTGGTGGTCGACCGCAGCGGTCCGATCGACCACCAGGACCGGCGCGCGGAACTGATCACCCGCCTGGGCGTGGACCTGTCCGAGCGCAGCGTGGGAACCACCGCCATCGGTGCGGCCTTGACCGACCTGCAACCGGTATGGCTGCACCGCGGCGAACATTTCTTCGACGACGCAGCAGTCTACAGTTGTGCCGGTGTGCCGCTGTTTGGACCCGCAGGCCAGTGCGTCGGCATGCTCGATCTGACCGGCGTCGAGGTTCCCGAACGTCCGGAACTGCTGCACCTGGCCGTGCAATCGGCGCGCAGCATCGAGAACACACTGGCGCTGCTGCGCCCGCATGCGCTGATGTTGCGGTTGAACTGGCCCGGCCATCCGCTGGGCGGCGCTACCGACGCGTTGATCGGGCTAGACACCGATGGCCTGGTCACCGCGTTCAACCGGGCGGCGCGCGACATGGTCCCGCAACTGCAGACAGCTACCGGCCATGGCCTGGCGCAGCCACATGCAGCCGAACTGTTCGCGCTGCCGTTCGAGATGTTGTTCGATGCGGCGCGGCGGGACGCCGAAGATATCGATCTACCCTTGTGGTCGGGTCTGCGCCTGCATGCACTGGCACTGCCGGCCGGTCGCGCCGCCGGGCAGGTCGCATCGGTCGCGCCGGGGCGAGCAGCTGCGGCTGCCAGCAATGGCAACACCGACCAAGGCCGACTGCGCGATGTCGAAACCGCGCTGATCCGCAAGACCGTCGAAGAAACCCGGGGCAATGTCGCACAGGCCGCGGAACGCCTGGGCGTCAGTCGCGCAACCGTTTACCGCAAACTGGGTTTGCGCCGATCCTGATTTTTACGGGGTACACGGTCCGCAGGCCGCTACTGGTCGCCGCCTGCGTTCGGGAAAAACAACTGCTCGCCGCCGATCTTGTATTGCGCGATCACGGCCTGCCCTTGCGGCGACACCACCCAATCGATGAACTTCTGCGCCGCGGCCGCCTTCACGTGCGGGTGTTTGACGGGGCTGATCAGCATCACACCATACTGGTTGAACAGCCGCATATCACCTTCGACCAGCACCGCGAGATCGCCCCGGTTCCTGAAATTGAGCCAGGTACCGCGGTCGGCCAGCACATACGCATTGCTGCCCGCGGCCATGTTGAGCGCCGGTCCCATGCCGCAGCCGCACTCCTTGTAGCCGCTACCTTTCCTGTCGGCCAGTCCGGCATCATTCCAGAAGCGCAATTCGGCGGCATGGGTGCCGCTCTTGTCGCCGCGCGACACGAAATCGCCGTTGCGCGCCGCGAGTTTCTTCAGTGCCTGCACGATGTCCTTGCCGCGCAGTCCCCCCGGGTCGGACTTGGGCCCGATCACGATGAAGTCGTTGTACATCACCGGCAGACGCTTCACACCGAAACCATCGGCGACGAATTTCAGCTCTGCCACCCGGTCGTGCACGAACAGCAGGTCGGCATCGCCTCGGCGAGCCATGTCCAGTGCCTGGCCGGTGCCCAGCGCCACCACTTTGACGTCGATGCTGCTGTCCTTCTTGAATGCGGGCAGCAGATGGGCGAACAGGCCCGATTGCTCGGTCGACGTCGTCGAAGCCATGGTGATGGTGTTTTGCGCCTGTGCGCCCATGGCCAGCACGCAACCAGCGGCGAGCAACAACCGTCGCAGGCCCGGCAGACCGCGACGGGCACGCGACAGGCCCGGGGTGAACAGATAACGCAATGTCGACGGTTTCATACCAGCTCGCCTTTGACAAACAAATAGGCCGCGCCAGAGACCTGCTGCAGGCGCTGCGCATCGAAGAATTCGGCGACCGGCAAGTCTGCCATCACGCGACCGCCCTCGAGATAGACAACCCGGCTCGCCAGCCGCTTGACCTGGCCCAGGTTGTGGCTGGCGAAAACGGTGGTCATCGGACGGCCGGCATCGCCATTGGCGAACTCGGCCATCAGGGCCTCCACTTCGCGCTTGGCATGTGGATCCAGGCTGGCGGTGGGCTCATCGAGCAGCCAGAGCTCGGGTTGGCGCACCCAGGCTCGCGCCAGCGCCACACGCTGCTGCTGGCCGCCCGACAAGGCTCTCGCGCTGCGACGAGCCAATTCGCGCATGCCTACCCGCTCCAGACCCTGCAACGCCAAGGCGCGCGCTTCGTTCCAACCCGTCCCCGCCAGCCACAGGCCCAGCGCGATATTGTTCTGTACCGAGGTGCGCAACAGGAATGGACGCTGGAACACCATCGCCTGTCGCAAGCCAGTTGCGCAGGTCCGACTGCCGGCATCGGGTCGCAACAGGCCATGCATCACCCGTAACAGGCTGCTCTTGCCGCTACCATTGCTGCCCACCAGCGCCAGCCGTTCGCCGGCCCGCAGTTGCAGTTCAATTCCCGTCAACGCCCGCACTGCGCCGAATCGCAGATGTACGTCGTGCAATCTCACAAGAAGACGCCGGGCCGCTCCCAAGTCTTCTGGCACCCCCTCGGGGGGCCTGGCGACGCCAGGGCTGGGGGCGCTCTCAAGAAGACGCCGGGCCGCTCCCAAGTCTTCTTGCACCCCCTCGGGGGGCCTGGCGACGCCAGGGCTGGGGGCGCTTGTTAACACGCGCATCAACCGGCTGGTCCGCGACAAAGCCATCCGCAGCACGACCAGGGCCTCATCACGCCGCGCCAACAGCCAAAGCCGGCATGACGCCGCTTTCCACCCGATGCCGCCAACCGCGCAACAGAGCGATTGCGGCATTGAGCAGCAGCACCACCGCCAGCAGCACCAGCCCCAGGCCCAGCGCCAGTGGCAGGTCGCCCTTGCTGGTTTCCAGCGCAATGGCCGTCGTCATGACCCGGGTGAAGCCATCGATATTGCCGCCGACGATCATCACCGCACCGACTTCGGACACTGCCCGGCCGAACGCGGCAATCAGCACCGTCAGCAAAGCAAACCGCTCATCCCAGGCCAGCATGGCGCCGCGCAGCAACGTGCCCGCACCGAGCGAGCGCAATTGCTCGCCATGGTCGCGCTCGACATCCTCCACCACCTGGCGCGTCAATGCCGTGACGACCGGCAGCACCAGCAGCGCCTGCGCCAGCACCATCGCCTTGACGCTGAACAACCAACCCAGGGCTCCGAGCGGGCCCGACCGCGACAGCAACAGGTACACCACCAGCCCCACCACGACCGAGGGGACGGCCAGCAGCGTGTTGAGCAGGGTCAGTACGGCATCGCGCCCGCGAAACCGCGCAACGCCCAGCCAGGCACCCAGCGTCAGGCCAAAACCGCATGCCAACAGGCATGCCAGCGCGCTGACCGCGAGCGAGCGGCCCACAATCGTCCACAGGGTGGGGTCGAAGGAGGTGATCAACTGCAGCGCTGTCGCCGCGCTGTGCGTGAAGGTGGACATGTTCGGGTATCGTAGGCGCGCTCACAAAGACCTGCGATATGAAACACCATGCATAGGCTCCAGCTGCACTACACGCTCGGTCGCGATACCGGCCCGGCACGGGTACGCAACCCGCTGATCGACCTGCTGCAGGCCGTTGCCAGTCACGGTTCGATTTCCGCCGCGTCGCGGGCGCTGGGTTTTTCCTACCGCCATGTATGGGGCGAACTCAAACGCTGGGAAGACGAACTGGGCAACGGCCTGGTGACCTGGGACAAGGGCCAGCCGGCGCAGCTGACAGCCTTCGGCCACAAACTGATGTGGGCGGAACGCCAGGCCCAGGTGCGTCTGGCACCGCAAATCGAGGCCTTGCGCGGCGACCTGGAACGCGCCTTTGCGGTGGCGTTTGACGAGCGCGCGCAGGTGCTGACGCTGTATGCCAGCCACGACCATGCGCTGGCTGCACTGCGCGAACACGCGTTGGCGCTGGGTCCGGCGCAACAGGCCCAGCATGATGCGCATGGGCCGCTGCATCTGGATATCCGGTTTTGCGGCAGTGTCGATGCGATCCGCGCACTCAACGAGGGGCGCTGCGCGATGGCCGGATTCCACACCCGGCAGTCGCCGGCCCCGGGCTCTTTGGCCGAACGGATCTACAAGCCGCTGCTCAAGCCCGGCTTGCACAAGATCATCGGTTTCGCGCAGCGCACCCAGGGACTGATCGTGGCACGCGGCAATCCGCTGGGACTGCACAGCCTGGCCGATTTGCACACGACGCAGGCACACTATGTGAACCGGGCCCTGGGCACCGGCACCCGGCTATTGCTGGAGGAACTGCTGGCGCAGGCCGGCATGGCACAGGCCGACATCGCGGGCTTCGATCGAACCGAGCCCTCGCATGCCGCTGTTGCCCATGCGGTGGACGATGGCAGCGCCGATGCCGGTTTGGGTATCGAATCGGAAGCGCGCCGATTGCAACTCGGGTTCATACCTCTGACGCAGGAGTCCTATCACCTGGTGTGCCTGAAGACCGCGCTCGACGACCCGGCCACGCAGGCGTTGCGTGCCGTTCTGTCCAGCGCGGCGTGGCAGGAAGAACTGGCTGCGATGGCAGGCTACCAACCGCACCACAGTGGCGAGGTACTGTCGCTCAATGCGGTGCTGCCCTGGTGGCAGTTCACAAGGCGCAGGACCGAAACCCGGCGAAAACCAAATCGGATTCGGGCCGCTGGAAATTCCTGAAACGCGCAAGCTTCATGCGCTCGCGGGTCGCAAACGAGGCGCCGCGCAGTACCCTGTGCGAACCAAAACAGGCCTGTGAATACTCCCGCCAGGGATCGGCCACGAAGCCCGGGTAGGGCCGCGCGGTGCTGCCGGTCCACTCCCACACATCACCCCAGCGAAATCCACGCCGCGCCGCGCTGGCGGCCGCCAATTCCCACTCCACTTCGGCAGGCAGGCGGCGACCCGCCCAACGGCACCAGGCATCGGCCTCCCACCAGCTGACATGCATCGCCGCCTGGCTGCCCAGCATGCGCCGGGCGGTACCGAACCGGGTCTGCATCACCGCACCGCTGGCCACGCCGATCTGCTGCACATAACGCGGCGCCCGGCCGCCGGAGTCGACGCCCTCGGCGCCGGCCTTGTGCTGCACCCACTGCCAGCCCGCCGGTTGCCACAACGCTGACCGGTCGTATCCGCCGTCGTCGACAAATTCGACGAACTGCGCCCAGGTCACGACCTGCGCATCGATCTCGAACTCGGGCACGGCCACTCGATGGACTGGCCGCTCGTTGTCAAAACAAAAGGAACCGTGCTCCGCGCTTCCCATCGACCAGGCCGCGGCTGGCATCAGCAATGGCGCGCGCAATTGCATCGGCCCGGGCAGTTCGATGTCGAGCGGCACATCCAGCGCCTGCGCCGCGGCGATCAGGTGTTCGCCATGCATGTCCTCATGCGCCAGGGCAAGCCGGTAGAAATACAGGGCGTTATCGGTTTCGGACGACTTCTCCAGCAACTCCAGCGTGGTTTCCAGCGTCGCCAGCAGGTATCCCTTGAGGCTGTCCAGATCGGGCAAGGCCATTCTGCAACGCTGTGCGCGATCCACCTGGGTGTCATCCCACCAGACATCGGCGTCGGGCTCCAGCGATGGCAGCCGCGTCGCAAGCGGATCGCATTGGCGACCGCGGCCGCGCTGCATATTGCGCGCAATCCACCATTCCTGGAACCAGCCGATATGGCCGAGATCCCAGGCCAGCGGATCGAAATCGGCGACGGTGGCCCGAGCGGCCAGGTCCGTGGAGCCAAGCCGCCCTGCGATCTGGTCGGCCAGATGCAAGGTGTGGTTGCGGGCATCCATCAGGGCGACCGACAACAACTCGCGCCCGCCGGCGCGCATGTCGGGCGAATCGATTCCACGAACCAGGGCAGCGGGCATATGGCCGATCTTATGCGACGGCCGCGCAACAGACAGACACAAGCAAATGTCGGCCAGACGACAAAGCGGGTCGGCACCAGCCTTGTTGACCGACTACTGCCTGTGGCAATCGCCGGAACTAAGGGAAACTCCCCCTGCCGATGCGGTTTGCATTGGCGGACAATGCACCTGGTAAAAATGTCGCTGGGACGCCCGCGTCTGCAGCAGTTTGATCGCACCAACCAAGTGTGGTCCGGTTGGTAATCTACCAGGAGTTTTTTCAATGGATCGTCGTTCCATCATCAAGAATGCAGGTTTGGCTGGCGTGTTTGCCGCCGGTGTCGCACCGGCCGTCGTCCATGCCCAGACCGCCCTGCGCTGGCGCCTGACCTCCAGCTTCCCGAAATCGCTCGACACGCTGTTCGGCGTGTGCGATTTCTTCGCGAAACAGGTCAAGGACATGTCGGGCGGCAAGTTCGAGATCACCACCCACGGCCCCGGTGAACTGGTGCCGGCATTCGGAACGGTCGACGCGGTCCAGGCCGGTACGGTCGAGATGGCCAGCACCGCCCCGTACTACTACTTCGGCAAGGATCCGACGTTTGCCATCGGCTGCGCGATCCCATTCGGCCTTAACAGCCGCCAGATGACCGCCTGGATGATGCACGGCAACGGCCTGAAACTCACGCGGGAGTTCTACCGCCAGTACAACATCATCAACTTCCCGATGGGCAACACCGGCGCGCAGATGGGCGGCTGGTTCCGCAAGCCGATCAAGTCGATGGACGACATCAAGGGCCTGAAGTTCCGTACCGGCGGCTTCAGCGGCAAGGTCTGGGAGCGTCTGGGTGGCATTGCCGCCAACATCCCCGGCGGCGAGATCTACCAGTCGCTGGAAAAAGGCACCATCGATGCGGCCGAGTGGGTCGGCCCGTACGATGACCTGAAGCTGGGCTTCTACAAGGTCGCCAACAACTACGCCTACCCCGGTTACTGGGAAGGCGGCCCGCAACTCGACCTGCACGTCAACACCAAGGCTTATGACGGCCTGTCGGCGGAGTACAAGGCGATCATCCAGGCGGCTTCGTACTACGCGCATACCAACATGCAGGCGCAGTACGACGCGCTGAACCCGGCCGCACTGAAGCAGCTGGTGGGCCTGGGCGCCAAGTTGTTCCCGTTCCCGGCGCCGGTGATGGACGCCGCGTTCAAGGAATCCATGGCGCTGTATTCGGAACTCAACGGCAGCAACCCGGCCTGGAAGAAGGTCTACGAGGACTACGCCGCTTTCCGCCGCGACCAGAACCTGTGGTTCCGTTTCACCGAGTCCACGTTCGACAATTTCATGCAGCGTCAGAAACTGTAAATTCGCAGGTTTCGGCGCCAACACAACGGCGCCAATCCCAGACGAACGGGCCCCGCGTGCGGGGCCATTTTTTTGTGTGCCATACGGGGTGTAATGCGTTGGCAACGCGGGGGGCCAGCGTCTGCCGGGCGCTTCGACAAGCCCGGTGCACAGGGTCGTTGCCTTTGAACGCGCACCCGTCTGCCGTGGCCGACACCGCCAGCCGGTTGCCTGACTATTTCTTGGCCTCGGCGTCCTTCTTGACTGCGTCCAGAATCGCCTTCATCGGATCATCTGCCGCCGCGTCGGCGCCCGGTGCGCCGCCGGGCGCGCTGGCCCCCTCGGCCGGCGCACTGGAGCCAGCAGCAGGTGCTGCCGGCAACCCGAAAGTGGGCAGCGGAGCCAGTTTGCCGGGGCCCGGTACGCGCAAGGCCTCCAGCGCGGCGTCGGCGTCGATATTGGGCCCCTTGTCGATGCCGCTGATGACCAGTTGCGGGAACGCAACGACACTGGCGACCACGATCACCTGCAGGACCAGGAAGGCGATCGAACCCATGTAAATCTGCGACGTCTTGACCGCCGGGATGGTGGCCCCGGTCACCCGATCCTGATAATCGGTCTTTGCCGCCACACTGCGCAGGTAGAACAGCGCAAATCCGAACGGCGGCGTCAGAAACGAGGTCTGCAGGTTTACCGCCAGAATGACGCCGAACCAGATCATCACCGCATCGATCGGCACGCCCGGCATCATCTCGGGCAGGATCTTGGTCGCCACCGGCATCAGAATCGGGATCACGATGAACGCGATCTCGAAGAAATCGATGAAGCAGCCCAGGATGAACACCAGCACATTCACGACGATCAGGAAACCCAGGGCGCCACCCGGCATGCCGGTGAACAGGTGTTCCACCCAGACATGGCCATCGGCTGCATTGAAGGAGAAACTGAACACCGTTGATCCGACCAGAATGAACATCACGAAGGTTGCCAGCTTGGCGGTGCCGTCGAGCGCCTGCTTGAGCAGCTTGAAATTCAGCCTGCCACGCGACACCGCCATGATCAGCGCGCCCATGGCCCCCATGGCACCGCCTTCGGTGGGTGTGGCGATGCCCAGGAAAATCGTGCCCAGCACCAGGAACATCAGCACCAGGGGTGGGATCAGCACGAATGTGACCTGCTCGGCCAGGCGCGACAGCAGTCCCATGCCGGTGAACCGGTTGATGATCGCCAGCCCCAGCGCCAGCAGGGACGACACGGTGAGCGACATGATGATGATCTCGTCGCCGGGGGATGGTATCGTGCGCTCCAGCCACTTCGTCATGTAGCCGTCATGGATGGTTGACCAGAACCAGCCGGCGAGCGCGGCCAACACCAGCAAGACGATCAGCGACACATGTCCGCTGGCACCGTTGTCTTCGCGGTAGATGCGTGCCTCGGCGGGCAGGGCCGGCACCCATTTTGGCTTTACGAACGCGATTACGACGATATAGGCGATGTACAGCGCCACCAGCAACAGGGCCGGCTTGAGCGCGCCGGCATACATGTCGCCCACCGAGCGTCCCATCTGGTCGGCCAGCACGATCAGCACCAGCGACGGAGGAATCGCCTGGGCCAGCGTGCCGGAGGCGGTGATGGTGCCAGTGGCGATGGTCCGGTTGTAGCCGTATCGCAGCATGATGGGCAAGGAGATCAGTCCCATCGAGATCACCGCAGCAGCGACTACCCCGGTGGTTGCCGCCAGCAGGGCTCCGACCAGGATCACGGCAATCGCCAGACCGCCACGCAACGGGCCAAAAACCTGGCCGACGGTGGAAAGCAGATCCTCCGCCATCCGCGATCGCTCCAGAATGATGCCCATGAAAGTGAAGAACGGGATCGCCAACAGCGTTTCGTTGGACATGATGGCAAACACGCGCAACGGCAGGGCCTGGAACAGGTTGGTCGAAAACAACCCGAGCTCCATGCCGATGAGGCCGAAAAACAGGCCGGTCGCGGCCAGTCCGAACGCAACCGGAATACCGGTCAACAGGAAGAACAACAGCCCCGCAAACATGATCGGGACGAAGTTCTGGGTGATGAGTGCGATCATGTCAGTTCGATCCGGTTGTCTGTGTGCGGGCGGTCTGTGCGCGGGCGGTCTCAGCCTCTGCTTCTGCGGCCATCTCCTCGGCCAGCAGTTCCTCATTGGTCTTGTCGTGTTCGACCGAGAACGGCTGGTCGCGGTGACCGGTCAAAAATCCGATGCGCTTGATCAGTTCAGACAGAGCCTGCAGCAACAGGACCCCAAAACCAACCGGTATGAGAATGATCGCCGGCCAGCGGATCAGGCCTCCGGCATTCTGGCTCATCTCGCCACTGTCATAGGCGCGCATGAAATACGGCCACGCCAGGTCGATCATGATGAGCGCCAGCGGAATCGTGAACACCACGATCCCGACGGCGTCGATGATGGCATTGGTGCGCTTGGAAAACCGGCTGGATATGAAGTCGATGCGCACGTGGTCGTTCTTGAGCATCACGTACCCGACGCCCAGCATGAAAACGCCGGCAAACAGGTACCACTGGATTTCGAGAGCCGAATTCGAGCCGATGTTGAAGGCCTTGCGCAGCACCGCATTGACGGCGCTGATGACGGTGGCGCCCAGGATCAGCCACATGATGAGCTTGCCAAGCCCCAGGCTGATCGCGTCGATGAACCTGGACAGCGACAGAAGTATGGACATGGAGTCTCCGTTAAGTACCGGGCCGTTTACTGCTGCGCAGGGCGCACCATCGGCATCGACCCGCACCCTCACCAGGCGTAACCGCTGTCAAATGTGAAAGGTTGCCGAGTTTAGCCTATGGCAAGGGCGATAACACGGTTATCGCACTAGGGAAACTACGGGATGCCACCAGCCACGCGCGCATACCGTCGAGCCATCAGCCCACGACCTTGAGTGACGGGCGCGCCGCATCGAATCGGTCTGGAAACCGATTGCGAATGGAGATCGCAATGCCGTCGGCGTCCAGCCCCTGCAAGGCCAGCAACCGCGCCGGATCGCCATGTTCGATGAACTTGTCCGGCAGGCCCAGGTGCAGCATCGGGCGCACTTGCCCCCGTGACTGCAGGAATTCGCCCACCGCGCTGCCGGCACCACCCATGATGGCGCCCTCCTCGACCGTGACAAGCACCTCATGCGTGGCCGCGATCTCCAGCAGCAACGCCTGGTCCAGCGGTTTGACCCAGCGCATGTTGACGACGGTCGCATCGACCTGCTGCGCGGCCACCAGCGCCGGATGCAACAAGGTGCCGAACGCCAGGATGGCGATACCATGTCCGCTGCGGCGTATCTCGCCCTTGCCATAGGGCAGGCCCGACAGGCCCGGCTCGACCGCCACACCGGCGCCAACACCGCGCGGGTAACGCACCGCCACCGGATGGTCCTGCTCAAAGGCGCTGGACAGTAGTTGCCGGCACTCGTTCTCGTCCGACGGACAAGCCAGCGACAGGTTGGGAATACAGCGCAGGAACGCAATGTCGTAGGCACCCGCGTGCGTGGCGCCATCGGCACCCACCAGCCCTGCGCGGTCCAGTGCAAACACCACCGGCAGATTCTGGATCGCCACATCGTGAATCAACTGGTCGTAGGCGCGCTGCAGGAAGGTGGAGTAGATTGCCACCACGGGCTTGAGTCCCTCGCAGGCCAGGCCCGCTGCGAACGTGACCGCATGTTGCTCCGCGATACCCACGTCGAAATAGCGCTTGGGAAAGCGCTTCTCGAAATCGACCAGGCCGGAGCCCTCGCGCATCGCCGGCGTAATGCCAACCAGCCGCTTGTCGTGCGCTGCCATGTCGCACAGCCACTGGCCAAAGACCTGGGTGAAAGTCGGCTTGGCGGTTGCCGGCGAACTTTGCAGCCCCACCGCCGGATCGAACTTTCCCGGCCCGTGGTAAGCCACCGGATCGGCCTCGGCCAGCTTGTAGCCCTGGCCTTTTTTTGTGACCACATGCAGGAATTGCGGACCCTCGAGTTGGCGGATGTTCTCCAACGTCGGGATCAGTGACTCCAGGTCGTGGCCGTCGATCGGCCCGGTGTAGTTGAAGCCGAATTTCTCGAACAGCGTGGCGGGAACCACCATGCCCTTGGCATGTTCCTCGATGCGCTTGGCCAGCTCAAACAGGGGCGGTGCGCCCTTGAGCACGGTCTTGCCGACGTTCTTGGCGGCAGCATAGAACTGGCCGGTCAACAGCTGCGCCAGATAGCGGTTGAGTGCGCCCACCGGGGGGCTGATGCTCATGTCGTTGTCATTGAGGATAACCAGCAACTTGCAATCGGCAATGCCTGCATTGTTCAGCGCCTCGAAGGCCATGCCGGCGGTCAGCGCACCGTCGCCGATGATAGCGACGCTGTGGCGCTGCTCACCCTTGATCCTGGCGGCAAGGGCCATGCCCAGGGCGGCCGATATCGACGTGCTGGAATGCGCGGTGCCAAACGCGTCGTGGTCGCTTTCGCTTCTCTGCGGGAAACCGCTCAGGCCCCCGAGCTGGCGCAGGGTTGCCATGCGCTCGCGCCGACCGGTCAGGATCTTGTGCGGATAGGTCTGGTGTCCCACATCCCAAACCAGCCGGTCGTGTGGCGTGTTGAACACATAGTGCAGCGCCACCGTCAGTTCCACGGTTCCCAGGTTCGAGCTTAGGTGCCCGCCGGTGCGTGACACACTGGCCAGCAGGAATGCACGCAATTGCGCAGCGAGCGCACCGAGTTGTCCGCGCGGAATCCGCCGCAAATCGGATGGATCCAGGATACTTTGCAACAATGGGTAATGGGAGTCAGGCATTGGCTGTTCTCAGTTCGATCGATGGACGACCATGTCTGCCAGCGCACGCAGGGCTGCGTCATAAGGCAATGCGGCTCGGTCCAGCGCAGCATGCGCGTCGATGAGCAAGTCGCACGCAAAACCGCGCGACCGCTCCAGGCCCATCACCGAGACATAGGTCGGCTTATGCTGGGCCGCATCCTTGCCGGCGGTTTTGCCCAGGGTTGCGGAATCGGCGGTGACATCGAGAATGTCGTCCACCACCTGGAAGGCGAGTCCAATTGCAGCGCCAAACGCCTGCAGCGCGCTCCATTGCTTTGGCGATGGTTGCCCGCAACTGGCCCCCATCAGCACGCTACCTTGCAACAAGGCACCGGTCTTGAGGGCATGCATGTCACGCAGTTGCTTCTCGTTGAGCGCTGCACCGACGCTGGCCAGGTCAATGGCCTGGCCACCCGCCATGCCGGCACTGCCCGCGGCGCGTGCCAGCAGCCGGCAAAACTGCGCCTGCATCTGCGCCGGCACCGAATCGCTCACATCCGGCGTCAGCAGTTCAAACGCCAGCGCCTGCAACGCGTCGCCGGCCAGCAATGCCGTGGCCTCGCCAAACGCCACATGCACCGTCGGTTTACCGCGGCGCAGCACGTCGTTGTCCATGCATGGCATGTCGTCGTGGACCAGCGAGTAGGCATGGATCAACTCCACCGCACAGGCCGCGCGCAGTGCGGCACCCGTAAGGCCCTGCAGCGATTCGCAGGCTGCCAGCACCAGCAGCGGGCGCAGGCGCTTGCCACCATCGAGCACCGCGTAGCGCATCGCCTGCACAAGCTCGGCCGGCGCGCCATGGTCCAGACCTTCGGGTGGGTCCACCGTAACCCAGCGCTCCAGCGCACGCTCGACCAGTTCCAGCCGGCTAGTGGACCAGCCGATCAGGTCCAGCGACTGCACCGGTTGCGCCAGCGGGCGTTGTGTCACTCGGGCATCCATGTCTTGAGGGTTCCTGCGTCCAGTATGCTGATCTGGCTCTCCACGGCCTGCAGCTTCGCGCGGCAATATTGCAGCAGTTCGGCGCCTCGCTGGTATCCGCTCAGCAACTGCTCCAGCGGCATGTCGCCGGACTCAAGTCGTCCGACCAATTGTTCAAGTTCTTCCAGCGCCGCTTCGTAACTGGCGGGTGTCGCGGTCGTGCTCGAGTTGGCGGGCGCCTTGGCCATGGTGTTCGTTATCGTGTAAACGCTCCATTTTAGGCTTCAACGATGCACCGGCCCTGCACCCCGATCGCCGCAAGCCGATGCGGCCGCCAGCCGCGCCATTGCCTGGCGCGTCGAAAGGTACAATGCCCAGCTTCACTGCCGGCCTGTCCGGATTTTCTTGTCACCGCCTGCGGACCGCCCGCAGCGGATGTCTTCTCCCTGTGGGGAGTATTTAGGTCAGGTCTTCCATGTCTGATTTAAGTCTTCGACTGCAGCAGGCGGCAAGCCAATTACCGGTTGCCAGCTACTTCGACGAAGCCCTCTACCAACGCGAATGCGCCAGCATTTTCCGCAACGGCGCTCGTTATGTCGGGCATCGGCTGGCGGTGCCCGAGTTGGGCGACTACTACACCCTGCCACAGGAATCGGACGGCCGGGCGCTGGTGCGCGCTGCCGGCGGCGTCGAACTGATCTCCAATGTATGCCGCCATCGCCAGGCGCTGATGCTCAAGGGTCGCGGCAGCCTGTTCGGCGAGCAGCCCGGCAGCGCCTTCGGTAATCTGGTGTGTCCGTTGCACCGCTGGACCTACAGCGGCGGTGCCGCGGCGAAGGCTGGCACCTTGATCGGCGCTCCCCATTTCCCGGAGGATCCCTGCCTGAACCTGGACAATTTCCCGCTGCAGGAGTGGAACGGGCTGTTGTTCGAGCAGGCAAGCGCAGGCGCGGGTTTGCCGGGGTCCGTCGCGGCCGACCTGGCCCGGCTGGGTCCCGTCGCCGACCTGGATTTTTCCGGCCATGTGCTCGACCATGTCGAATTGCACACCTGCGACTACAACTGGAAAACATTCATCGAGGTCTACCTGGAAGACTACCATGTCGGTCCCTTCCACCCGGGCCTGGGCAGCTTTGTCTCCTGCGATGATCTACGCTGGGAATTTGGCGACAACTATTGCGTGCAAACCGTCGGGGTCGCCAACCGACTGGGCAAGGCGGGTAGCCCGGCCTACCAACGCTGGCAGGCGGCGTTGCTGCAATACCGGGGTGGCCGACCGCCTAAATATGGCGCTGTCTGGCTCGCCTACTACCCGCACGTGATGGTCGAGTGGTATCCGCATGTGCTGACCGTGTCCACGCTGCACCCGATGGGGCCGCAAAAAACGCTCAACGTCGTCGAGTTCTATTACCCCGAAGAAATTGCCGCCTTCGAGCGCGAGTTCGTCGAGTCCCAGCAGGCCGCCTACATGGAAACCTGCGTCGAGGACGACGAAATCGCGCTGCGCATGGATGCCGGACGGCGCGCCTTGATGCAGCGCGGTGTCAACGAACGCGGGCCGTACCAGAGCCCGATGGAAGACGGCATGCAGCACTTCCATGAATGGTACCGGGCCGCCATCGGCCCCGACGCATTGCAGGATTGACCATGCCGGACTACACGACACTGATCTCGGCCGATCAACTGCTGGCACTGGTGCAGGCCGACCGGCCCCTGATGGTTTTCGATTGCAGTTTCGACCTGATGCAGCCGCAGGCCGGCGACCAGCATTTTGCCGATGCGCATATCCCGGGCGCGGTGCGCGCCGACCTGGACCGCCACCTGAGCGCCAAGGGCGATGCCAAGGCAGCCAGCGGTGGGCGACACCCCATGCCGCAGCGCGCTGCTTTCGCGCAGTGGCTCGGCAGTGTCGGTCTGTCCAGTGACATGCAGGCGGTTGTCTATGACCGCCACGGCGTCAACTACTGCGGCCGCCTGTGGTGGATGCTCAAGTGGGTTGGCCATGAACGTGTCGCCGTGCTCGATGGTGGCATGCCGGCCTGGTATGCCGCGGGTGGCGTGGTCACCAGCGGAGCGGCGACGGTGCACCCCCCGCGCGATTTCCCGCTGCTGTCCGAACGCGCGGCGCTGGTGGGCGCGCAACGGGTACTGGATCGGCTGGGTAGCGACGGTCAAAACCTGATCGACGCCCGCGCGGAACCGCGCTTTCGCGGCGAGGTCGAGCCCCTCGATCCGGTGGCAGGCCATATTCCCGGTGCGCTGAACCGCCCTTTTGGCAGCAACATCGGCGACGACGGCCTGTTCAAGCCGGCTGTTGTTCTCAAGGCCGAATTGCTCGAACTGCTGGACGGACGCGATCCATCCACTGTCGTGCACCACTGCGGCAGCGGCGTGACCGCGGTGCCCAATATCCTGGCCATGGAGATCGCCGGCATGGGGCGCCAACCGCTGTTTGCCGGCAGCTGGAGCGAGTGGTGCAGTGACCCTGCACGGCCGGTGGAGCGCGGTTGATGCAGATATCGGCCTGCCGTTTGCGGCGGCCAGGCATTCTGTGCATGACCGGGCTCAAGCCGACCCGCTGTGCGGAATCAATGAACGCTCAGAACAGCCCCGATATCTTGCCGTCGTCGTCGATGTCGATGCGCGAGGATGCCGGCTCTTTCGGCAGGCCCGGCATGGTCATGATGTCGCCACAGATCATCACGACAAACTCGGCGCCGGCGGCCAGGCGCACTTCGCGGATGTTGACCATGTGGCCGGACGGAGCGCCGCGCAATTTGGGATCGGTGGAGAAGGAATACTGGGTCTTGGCCACACAGACCGGGTAATGGCCGAAACCGTCCTGCTGCAGCTTGGCGATTTTGGCGCGCACCGCTGAATCGGCCGAGATGCCGGAGGCGCCGTAGATGGTGGTGGCGATCGCCTTCATCTTGTCCCACAGGCTGGCATCGTCCGGGTAGACCAGCTTCATGCTGGCGGTACCACTTTCGGCCAGTTGCACCACGATGCGCGCCAGGTCTTCGGCACCCTTGGATCCGTCGGCCCAGTGCCGGGCCACCACTACCGGCACGCCCTGACGGTCCATATGGCGCCGCAACAAATCCAGTTCCTCCTTCGTATCGGAAGTGAAATGGTTGATGGAGACCACACAGGGCAAGCCATAGTGGTGGCGGATGTTGTCAACATGCCGCTCCAGATTGGCAATGCCCTTTTCCAACGCGGCCAGATTGGGCGTGTTGAGTTCCCTGGGTTCGACACCGCCATGGTGTTTGAGCGCTCGCAAGGTCGCCACCACCACCGCCACATCGGGTCGCAAGCCGGATTTGCGGCACTTGATATCGATGAACTTCTCCGCGCCCAGGTCGGCGCCAAAACCGGCCTCGGTCACCACATATTCGCCCAGCTTGAGAGCGGCCTGCGTGGCGGTGACGGTGTTGCAGCCATGGGCGATATTGGCAAAAGGTCCGCCGTGGATGATGGCCGGGTTGTTCTCCAGCGTCTGCACCAGGTTGGGCTTGATCGCGTCCTTGAGCAGCGCCGCCATCGCGCCGTGCGCCTGCAAGTCGCTGGCGCGAATCGGCATCTGATCACGGGTGTAGCCGACGATGATGTTGCCTAGCCGCGTCTTGAGGTCCTTGCGCGAGGTGGCCAGGCAAAAAATCGCCATCACCTCGGATGCGACAACGATGTCGAAACCGTCCTCGCGTGGAAAGCCGTTGCCCGGCCCGCCCAGGGACACCACGGTGGAGCGCAGCGCCCGGTCGTTCATGTCCATCACCCGGCGCCAGACAATGCGGCGCACATCAAAGCCCAGCGCATTGCCATGGTGGATATGGTTGTCCATCAGGGCCGCCAGCAGGTTGTGCGCCAGTGCAATAGCGTTGAAGTCCCCGGTGAAATGAAGGTTGATGTCCTCCATCGGCACCACCTGCGCATATCCGCCGCCAGCGGCACCGCCTTTCATGCCAAATACCGGGCCGAGCGAGGGCTCGCGCAAGGCGATCACCGCCCGTTTGCCGATCCGATTGAGCGCATCTCCCAGGCCGACCGTGGTGGTAGTCTTGCCCTCACCGGCAGGCGTCGGGCTGATCGCAGTGACCAGCACCAGCTTGCCGTTCGGACCGGTCTGTTTCTGAAGCCAGGCCAGATCGATCTTGGCCTTGTAGTGACCGTAGGGTTCGAGGGCCTCGGGTGGAATACCCAGCCGGTCCTGCGCCATTTGCAGCACCGGCTTGAGCGTAGCTGCCTGCGCAATCTCGATGTCGGAAAGTGCCATAGTCATAGTGTCTCCTGGTGGTGTCTGTCGCCTGGGCGCCATATTAGCGCTGACGATCTGGTGCATGGGCTCGCGCGTCCAGCAACCGGGCGACTGCGAGCGCGAGAGCCAGGCCCAGCCGACACCGTCTTGCGTGACGGCTTTGCCGTGCGGTCCGTGGTGTATTCATGAATCCCCGAGTGCTCGGGCAAAGCCGTCGAGGTAATCGGGGAAATCCTGCAAATCATTGTGCGCGGCCCCGGGCACCAGCAGCAATTGCGCGCCCGGCACCAGCGCCTTGAGCGCGCGGCTGTGGCTCGGCGCGATGAGCGGATCCCGTTCGCCATGCACCAGCAACAGCCGATTCGGAATCCGACCAATCAACGCGTCAGTGCGCAGTGGATAACGCAACACCCACTGCGGAACCAACGGGTAATGCTGCGCCGTCAAGGCACCCATGCTGGTGTACGGCGAGACCAGCACCGTCAGGTCCGGCGCGCGGGTCGGCGCCAGGTCCACCGCCAATCGCGCGGCCAGCCCCGAGCCCAGCGAGCGCCCGTACAGCACCAGCTTGAGGCCCGCGTAACGCGCGGAAATGCTATCCCACGCCGCCCGCACATCGGCGTGCAACTGGGCCTCACTCTGGATCACACCGCTGCTCTTGCCATAGCCGCGGTAGTCGATCATGAACAGGTCGAAGTTGGCACGCCGGTAATGGTCCGGGCTGACGAACCAGCTCTCCAGGCTGCCGCCATTGCCATGCAGGAAAAACACCACGCCCTTGGGCGCTGGCAGGCGCAGGTGCAATGCGGACAGACGGGCACCCGGAACCGCGATGCCGGTCTCGTGGACATCGGACGACTTGGCCAGCGGCAGGCCCGCCGGCAGCACGGTAGGCACAAACAGCAGTTTTTCCTGGCCCCACCACAACCATGCCAGTGCAGCCGCGTACAGCATCAGCGCCAGTGCCAGCGCGCCCAGCAGCGTGCCAGCGAGCGTCATGAGCGGACCGCGTGCGCCAGCCATGGTAGAGGCCTGTTCGTCATGCCGGCAGTGTAGTTTCGCCGCGCATGGCGGAACGTGCCATAGGTGGCCCCCGTTGTACGGCTGCAACGACCGCGTTCTGACGCAAAATCAGGACATGTCCAGCAACACCCAGCCGCGCCGCAATGATGGTCTGGAGGCATTGTTGCGCAACGCGCACGAAGCACTGGACCGCGGTGATGTTCAGGCCGGGCGCGAAACCTCGCAAAAAGTGCTCAAGGCTGCCGAAGGCCTGTCGAACCCGCGCTATGAGGCCAAGGCCCTGCTGTGCCTGGCCCATTGCGACCGGATGTTGTCGCATTACCGGCGTGCCCACCGGGCCAGCCAGCGCGCGGCGCACCAGTTCCAGTTGCTGGGCGACACTTCGGGCGAGGTGATGGCATTGACCACCCATGCCATCGTGTCGGTCACACTGGGACGCAACGAGGAGGCGCTGGAGGCGGCCCTGCTCAGCGTGCGGTTGAGCCAGTTCCTGGAACACGACGAACACAGTGTGCTGTCGTACAACGCGCTCGGTGTGGCCTATTTCTGGAGCAATGGATTCGAAAAAGCGGACCTGGCGTTGCGCACCGCGATCCAGATCGCCGAGCGCGCGCAGCCGCCGCTGAGTACCTTCCAGCCCCGGGTCAACCAATGGTGGACCGAACTGGTGCGGGTGTTTCATGAGCGTTATTTCGTGGGCGAGTTTCCGCCTCTGGACGGGTTGCGGGCGCGCCGCGAGGCCGTCATTGCCCGCATCGCGACGGGCGATGCCGGCAACGCTTCACCCGGCACCCATGTCACGACCGAGGCCGTGCTGCAGTTCGGCCTGTGCCTGGAACAATGCTGGCACGGCCGCATCGGCCAGGCCCGGCTGGACGTCGAGGTGCTCGCGCAATGGGCCCGCAAATACGGCACCGTCACCTGGCTGGCTGCGCTTGAGAGCTGGGTACGGGCCGAGATCGCCTGGGCCCAGGGCGACTGGAACGCCGCGATGCCGCAGGCCGCACGCATGATCGAGATCGCAGTTGCGGTGGAGCATGAGCAACTGGCCTGCCTGGGGCATCTGCTGGCGTCCCAGTTGTATGTGGCACAAGGAAGTAATGGCAAGGCACTCGACGAGTTGCGCCGCCTGCGCCTGCGCGAACAGCTGATCCGCTCCGACGGCCTGGAAACCCGCGAGAAAGTGATCGAGTGGCAGGTCGACCTGCGCCAGCGCCAGCAGCATGTGAATCGGCTGGAAATAAGCTCGCGCCAGCTTGAGAAGCTGTCGCTGGAGGACTCGCTGACCGGCATTCCAAACCGGCGCAATTTCGAGCTCTATGCGACAGAGTTGCTGCGCGGCGGCCTGGAACGCGGATTGCCGCCCTGCGTGGCGCTGATCGACGTCGACAAGTTCAAGCAGGTCAACGACAACTTCTCGCACCAGGTCGGCGACGCCGTGCTCAGGCGCATTGCGCAGATCCTGCGTTCGCATGTGCGCGAGGACGACATGGCAGCACGATTGGCCGGCGACGAGTTCGTGATCGTGTTCAAGAACGCCGAGCCGGCCATCGCCCGCCAGGTCTGCGCGCGCATCGCCGACGCAGTGCGGTCATACGACTGGTCGTCGATCGCGACCGGATTGCAATCGAGCATCAGTGTCGGGGTGGCCACGGCGCAACCCGGCGATACCGTCGAGACGCTGACCCACCGCAGCGACGCGGCGATGTACCGGGACAAGCGGCAACGGGCCTGAGCGTCCCGGCGCGGCCCCACCGGGCGCCGTGGATGGCTGGTCGGCGTGTCAGAAAATTCCCACAACAGGTTCCGGCCGGCGCCTATGGCCAGCCGATTCCCGAAACCAGACACTTCCTGCAATGCCGCACAGTCGGCTCTCAGAGAGAGGTTCATCATGCACGCATACCGTTCCACACATCTCTTGTCCGTGCTGGCCATCGCCGCCGCCGCCCTGGCGCTATCGGCCTGCGACAAGGCGGGCGAGGACCGCACCGCCGGCCAGAAGGTCGACGCGGCCATCAACACCATGGACAAAAAGACCGACTCCGTCAGCGCCGATGTCAAGCAAGGCGTCGACGCCGCCAAGCAGGGCGCCGCGGGAGTAATCGACACCGTCGCTGACAAGGCGCGGGATGCGGCCATCACGACCCAGGTCAATGCCGACCTGGCGCGCGATCCCGAACTCAGCGTCCTCAAGATCGACGTGGACACCGTCGAAGGCAAGGTCGTGTTGAAAGGGACCGCGCCCAATGACGCCGCCAAGGAACGCGCCGAGGCCAAGGCACTGGCCGTGGTCGGGGTCAAGGCCGTGGACAACAAGTTGCGCGTGGGCAGCTGAACCACCATGGTCGGCCCGCATCGCGTGCCGCGCAAGCGGCAACGCAAACCGATAGCTGCGGCAGCACTGGTGCTGGCCGTGGCCATGGGTTCCGCCGCAGTTTGGGTGGCGTTTGCGGCTCCCGCGCCACCAGCCGATCAGGTCGAGCCACCTTGGTGGCCCGGCTTGTCTGCAGTACCAACCCGCTGACGCCCGGCGAGGGCTGTTTCAGTAGGTCTCCAGGTGCAGGCGGCCCTCCGACTTCAGGGCGCTGGCCAGCGGACTCCAGGCCAGACCAGCCTGCTGCGCCACGTCGCGCAGGGCCAGCACAACGCCCTCTTCCATGCTCTTGAGGCCACACACATAGATGCAGGTGTTGGGATCCTTGAGCAAGGGTGCCAGATCAGCGGCTCGCTCGCGCATCAGGTCCTGCACATGGCGCCGCGGCCCCACGCTGGAGCGCGAGAATGCGAAATGGGCGTCGATGAAGTCCTTGGGCAGGTTCTGCAACGGCCCGAAATACGGCAGTTCCTCCTGCGTCCGCGCGCCGAAGAACAGCATCAGCCTGCCACCCTCGAACTTGCCGGTGGCCCGCAAACGACGCCGCCACTCGGTCATCGCGCGCATCGGGGCGCTGCCGGTGCCGGTACAGATCATCACGATATTGCTGCGCGGATGGTTGGGCATCAGGAAACTGGTGCCGAACGGGCCGATCACCTGCACCGTATCACCCACCTGGAGGTCGCACATGTAGTTCGAAGCGACGCCACGCACCGGGTTGCCCTGATGGTCGGCCAGCACCCGCTTGATGGTCAGGGACAGGTTGTTGTAACCCGGGCGTTCACCATTGCGCGGGCTGGCAACGGAATACTGGCGCGTATGGTGCGCTCGGCTTTGCGCATCCTGTCCCGGCGGAACAATGCCGATCGACTGCCCTTCGAGCACCGGAAAAGGCAGGCCCCCGAAATCGAGCACGATATGGTGGGTATCGTACTCACGTCCCACCTTGGTGACCCGCACATTGCCGGTCACGGTGGCGGTGATGTACTTGCTGGCCGCCTTGGGACCGTACAGATTGCAATAGGCGTGCGCCGCCGACCAAGGCGGCAAGCCGGCGCCATAGTCGGCGCTGCGAAATACGACTTCGCCGGAGCTTGCGGCAGCCGAGGCGCCGCTCTCGACAGGGGCAAACGCAGCATCGGACTGCATGGCATCGGCCTGCACGCCGTTGTCGGCCAATTCCTGTGGCGTCAACTCGGCCGGCAATTCGTCCCACAACAGTTGCTCGGCCACCGGATAGGCGACAACCCTGGGCATCATGCGCCAGTTGTCGATCGAGCCGGTGGGGCACGGCGCGATGCAATCCATGCACAGCTTGCACTTCGCAGCATCGACCACATAGTTTCGGTCGTCATGGGTGATCGCGCCCACGGGGCAGGTCGCCTCGCAGGTGTTGCAGCGGATGCAGATCTCCGGGTCGATCAGATGCTGCCTGATCAGCGCCGTGCCAGATGCCCCCATGCCACTATTCCTTTGCAACAGATTCGACCGGATCAGGCAAACCGCACGTACTCGAAATCCACCGGCTGGCGGTTGATACCCATCACCGGCGGCGCGATCCAGTTGGCGAACGTGCCCGGCTCCACGACCCGCCCCATCAGGCTCGCCACAAAGGCCCGGTCGTCCGTACTGGGAAGCCATGTGTCAACCTTGGCGTTCCATTCTGCCTCGTTTATGACGCGGCCGTCCGGCGACACCTTGACACCCGATAGCGCACCGATGTTGCGGTGGAAGGCCTTGTGCGGTACGTTGAGCCGGTGCGGCAGCCCGGCCTTCTCGAGCACCTTGTTCCAGCGGTTGACGCCGGCCACCGAGTCCTTGATGTAGTCGTCGCGCAGCACCTCGTTGAGCGCATTGAGCATCGGCACTTCCTTCTCGACCAGCTGCCCGCCTTTGGCCTCGAGCACCTTGTAGCTCTGGCCCTTGAGCACATGGTCGTCGTCGCGCTTGCCTTCCTCGTAGCGACCCTTGAGGCCGGAGCTGTAGAAGGTGGCAGCATTGCTCGACTCGTCGGCGCCGAACAGGTCGATGGTGACGCTGAAGTGAAAGTTGATATAGCGCTGGATCGTCGCCAGGTCGATCACGCCGGCGGCGCGCAGTTTGCCCACATCGTCGGTCTTGCGTTCGTTCATGGCTGCCGCAGTGCGTCCGATGATGCGCGAGATACCCGACTCACCGACAAACATGTGGTGCGCCTCCTCGGTCAGCATGAACCTGGTGGTACGGGCCAGCGGATCGAACGCGCTTTCGGCCAGCGCGCAGAGCTGGAACTTGCCATCACGGTCGGTGAAATAGGTGAACATGAAAAAGCTCAGCCAGTCTGGCGTGGCCTCGTTGAAGGCACCCAGGATGCGCGGGTTGTTCGCGTCTCCGCTGCGCCGCTCGAGCAGGGCTTCGGCCTCCTCGCGTCCGTCACGGCCAAAATGTTTATGCAGCAGGTAGACCATGGCCCACAGGTGACGGCCCTCTTCCACATTGACCTGGAACAGGTTGCGCAGGTCGTACATGCTGGGCGCCGTCAGGCCCAGATGGCGCTGCTGCTCCACCGATGCCGGTTCGGTGTCGCCCTGGGTCACGATGATGCGGCGCAGGTTGGCACGGTGTTCACCGGGCACGTCGGTCCATGCCTTTTCGCCCTTGTGGTCACCAAAATGGATCTCGCGATCCGCGCTGCCTGGATTCAGGAAGATGCCCCAGCGATAGTCGCGCATCTTCACATGCCCGAACTCGGCCCAGCCCTGCGGGTCCACGCTGACGGCGGTGCGCAGATAGACCTCCATGTCGCGCGAGTTTTCGGGGCCGGCTTCATCCCACCAGTTGACGAAATTGGGTTGCCACTGTTCGAGCGCGCGCTGCAGTGTGCGGTCTTCGCTCAGGTTCACATTGTTCGGTATTTTTTCGCTGTAGTTGATGCCAGACATCGGGGCCTTTCGGTGATGCGTTTGCGCGGTGGTCAGAGCTGAGGTTGCGGCGTGCCACCCGGTATCGCGCCGCACAATGGTATGTTCTAGACCCGGTTCCAGTCGAAAGCCGATTTCTCACCCGTCCCGTAGACCTTGAGCGCGCCTTTTTCGCCTACGGCGTTGGGCCGCTGGAAAATCCAGTTCTGCCATGCGGTCAGGCGACCAAATACCCGTGTCACCATGTTCTCGGTGCCGTTGAAGCGCAGGTTGGCTTCGAGGCCAGTCAGCGCGTCGGGCGACATCGCGACGCGCTCCTCGACTGCGATCCGCACTTCATCGCTCCAGTCGATGTCGTCCGGATTACGGGTGACCAGCCCGAGCGCCATCGCCGCATCGGCGTCGAGCGCCTGGCCGGCCTTGGCGCGGACCGCATCCAGCGCCTGGGCGTCGTCGTAAAAGCGCCGTCCCAGCCGGCTTTGACCGGTTGCCATCGGGTAAATGCCGAAATTGGTGTCGGATACGGCAATGCGCGGTGCCCTGGCCTGGTCATCGGTCAGCGCGAGGTGGTAGATGCGGTCACAGGCCAGCGCCAGTTCCAGGAAGGTTCCGGCGAAACAGGAACCCGGCTCCACCAGCGCGAACAGGCTGCGCGACGAGACATCCAGCCGGCTCAGCGTGCGGCGCAACCAGCCCGTGGTCTCGCGCACCAGCCAATGCGCCGCGTGCTCGAGCAGCGTGGCATCCATAGCCTGCACGGCGGCAGCGTCGCCCGCAGTCTTGATCTGCCACAGGCCGATTTCGAGTTCGTTGGTGCGCATCGACAGGATCGCGTCCTCGAGTTGGCGCGCCAGTTGCAGCGGGTACCAGTTGCCGCCTGCGGCCTCGATGCCGGCGACGTTTGTCGGCTGTTTGCCCTGCGGCGCAACGATGGTGAATGTGGCGACGCGGCGCGCGCGATCGATCTCGACGCTCACATGCGGGTAACGCAGTGCATCGGCCTCGATGCTGCGCTCCAGCGGCGCCAGTTGCACGGGCTTGCCGTAGGCCGGGCGGTCGCTGGCGGCGGCCAGCGCCAGCGCGCGCTCCTGCACCTTTTGCGCAAACTGCGCGGGTTTGGCAATGTCGTCGACCAGCTTCCAGTCCTTGGCGCGCTGCCCCCGCACGCCTTCGACACTGGTACAGAAGATGTCGGCCAGGTCATGGCGCACCTTGCGCTTGTCGGTCACGCGGGTCAGGCCGCCGGTGCCAGGCAAAACGCCCAGCAAGGGCACTTCGGGCAGGCTTACCGACGATGAACGGTCGTCGATCAGGATGATCTCGTCGCAGGCCAGCGCCATCTCATACCCGCCGCCCGCACAGGCTCCGTTGACGGCCGCCAGAAACTTCAACCCGCTGTAGTGCGAGGAGTCCTCCAGCCCGTTGCGGGTCTCGTTGGTGAACTTGCAGAAATTGACCTTCCAGGCATGGCTGCTGACGCCGAGCATGAAGATATTGGCGCCGGAGCAGAACACCCGATCCTTGGCGCTGGTGACCACCACCGTGCGCACTTCGGGGTGCTCGAAACGGATCCGGTTGATCGCATCGTTGAGTTCGATGTCCACGCCCAGGTCATAGCTGTTGAGCTTGAGCTTGTAGCCGGGCCGCAAGCCGGCGTTCTCATCGAAGTCGGCCTTGAGCGTGGCCACAGGACCGTCGAATGCAAGGCTCCAATGACGATACTGCTCCGGGCTGGTCTGGTAATCCACTTGGGCGGGAGTTTGCACCTGAGTCTCCTGAGAATGAGCCGTTCGCGCAGGCAAAACGGCGAGATCGGCTTGAATCATCGACATGCATAATAATGCACAAAATAAGCAACATCAAGAATTTTTTTGCATGACTGCAAAATAATTCATGCCACCAGGCCCAAGGTCGAACGAACAGCCTCTCGCAAAAAAGCGAATGTAGCCGGCAAGGCTTGCAAGCTGGTATCCACCCGCAACTGCGCCTTCGCGTAGAACGCGGCACGCCCGGCCAGAATGCCTTTGAGGTCCTCCATGGCCTCCTTGCTGGCTGCCATCGGCCGCAGATCGCCCTGCGCGGTGACCCGCTGCATGTGGTCCTGCGGCGACGCCTGCAGCCAGACGGTGGTGCAATGCGCCAGCAACTGGTTGAAGGTGGCCGGGTCGGACACCAGACCGCCGGGCGTCGCGATGACCGCTTCCGGATAAATCTGGATGGCCTCCTCCAGCGCCCGCCGTTCATATCGCCGGTAGGCGTTCACGCCGTAAAGCGCCTGGATTTCGGCCACGCTGCAACCGGCGAATTTTTCGATCTCGCGGCTCAATTCGACAAACGCAAACCCAAGATCGGCCGCCAGCATCCGGCCCAGCGTGGACTTGCCCGCGCCACGCAGGCCGATCAGCGCCACGCGCGAACTGTGATGGCGGTTGCCACCACCGGTGCCCAATAGTTCGCCAATCGCGACCCGCACCTTCTGCAGCGTGGCCTCGTCACGCCGCTCGAGCATCTCTCGGATCATCAGCCACTCGGGTGACGAGGTCGTCACATCGCCGATCAGTTCGCCGAGGGCGCACTGCAGTGCGCCGGCCACCTGCAGCAGCACCAGGATGGACGCGTTCCCCACGCCGTACTCCAGGTTGGCCAGATGGCGCTCCGACACGTCTGCGGCCAGGGCAACCGACCTGCGTGTCATGCCCCGTCGCGCGCGCAAGCCGCGCACCCGCTCGCCTAGCGCCACCAGAAAAGGATTCTTTTGTTCGCCACCCGTGCCGGGAGGCGGCGCAAGGTCGGCGGTGACGGCAGGCACAGCGCCGGAAGCATGCAATATAGTGCTTGACATTGAATAAGGATGGCGATATGGTTTAACACGCAGAATAATTCATATCTTCGATCGAAGCAAGCCGTCCCCAGACTGTTGTGCGTGGATCGCCCCGTATCGCCGAAGTCCGACACAAGGAGCCGTCCAGTGACTATTCCAGCCTCCGCTGCGCCACCACCGGCTCAGTTCAATTTCGCGCAGCACTTGTTGGATCGCAACCGGCATCACCGCGACAAGGCCGCCTACATCGATGACCACGGCAGCCTGAGCTACAGCCAGTTGGATGAACGCATCCGGCGCCTGGCGGCGGCCCTGCTGGCGAGCGGGATACGGCGCGAGGAACGGGTCCTGCTGCTGATGCACGACTGCAACGACTGGCCGGTGGCGTTCCTGGGCGCGATGTACGCCGGCATCGTGCCAGTGGCGGTCAACACCCTGGCCAGCGCCGATGACTACGCCTACATGCTGCGCCACAGCCGCGCCCAGGCGGTGCTGGTATCGGCCGCCCTGTTGCCGGTACTGGGCGCCGCCATGGCTCAGGGCGGACATGAAGTCGGCCTCACCATCGTGTCGCATCCGGATGCACCGCCCGTCGCTGGCGCCGCCATCGCGCTGGACGAGCTGTTGTCGCGCCATGCGCCGCTGGCACAGGCAGCCGCCACCGGCGCCGACGATCCGGGCTTCTGGCTGTACTCGTCCGGCTCCACCGGCAAGCCCAAGGGCACCCTGCACAGCCAGGCCAATCCCTACTGGACGGCCGAGTTGTATGGAAGCGCCGTCCTCGGATTGCGCGACGACGATGTCTGTTTCTCCGCCGCCAAGCTGTTTTTCGCCTACGGCCTGGGCAATGCCTTGACCTTCCCGCTCAGCGCAGGCGCCACCACTGTCCTGATGGCCGAGCGTCCGACGCCGGCCGCGGTGTTCACCCGCTGGCAGGGACTCGGTGCGCAACAACGCGGTGTCAAGCCCACGATCTTCTTCGGCGCTCCGACCGGTTTCGCCGGTATGCTGGCAGCGCCCGATCTGCCAGCGCGCGAACGCGTTGGTCTGCGCATGGCCTCATCGGCCGGCGAAGCCCTGCCGGCCGAACTGGGCGAGCGCTTCACTCGCCATTTCGGTGTTGAAATCATCGACGGCATCGGCTCGACCGAGATGCTGCACATTTACCTGTCGAATCTGCCAGGCAAGGTCCGTTACGGCACTACCGGCTGGCCGGTGCCGGGCTATACCATCGAACTGCGTGGCGACGACGGACAGCAGGTGGTCGATGGCGAAACCGGCGACCTGTTTGTCCAGGGACCGAGCGCTGCGCTGATGTACTGGGGCAACCGCGAGAAATCGCGCGACACCTTCCAGGGAAGCTGGACCCGCAGTGGCGACAAATACATCCGCAATGCCGACGGAACCTACACCTACAGCGGACGCAGCGACGACATGCTCAAGGTCAGCGGCATCTATGTGTCGCCATTCGAGGTCGAGGCAACGCTGGTGCAACATCCGGCCGTGCTGGAAGCGGCAGTGATCGGCGTGCCCGATAGCGATGGCCTTACGCGAACCAAGGCGTTTGTGGTGCTCAAGAGCGGAGCCCGGGCCGACGAGGCCGAGCTCAAGGCATTTGTCAAGGAACGGCTGGCGCCGCACAAGTATCCGCGGCTGATCGAATTTGTTGCCGAATTACCCAAGACGGCGACTGGCAAGATCCAGCGGTTCAGGCTGCGCGAGCGCGAGGTGCTCGCGCGCGGATGACGCCTATCATCGGGACCTTGCATCCGACAGGACTTCGCCATGACCCACTACCACTCCGAGGTCCTCTGGGAGCGCGGCGACCAGGATTTTCTCGCCGGTCGCTATAGCCGCGCCCATCGGCTGCGATTTGACGGCGGCCTTGACATTGCCGGGTCGTCGTCACCGCATGTGGTGCCATTGCCCTGGTCCGACCCGGCAGCGCTGGACCCGGAGGAGGCCTTCGTCGCGTCGATCGCGAGTTGCCACATGTTGTGGTTTCTGTCATTGGCGGCCGGGCAAAAGTTGTCGGTCGACCGCTACCATGACAATGCCCAGGGCGAAATGAGCAAGAACGCCAGGGGTAAGCTGGTGATCAGCCGGGTGACGCTGCGCCCGTCTGTGGTCTTCTCGGGGCCAGCGCAACCCGATGCCGACACACTTGCGCGCTTGCACCACCGGGCGCACGAGGAATGTTTCATTGCCAATTCGGTGTTGACCGAGATCGTCTGCGAGCCGGTTCCGGCGCCAGCCTGAAGTTGCCTGTCACCAGTCACCCGTTTGTGCAATCGGGCACAAGCCAGGACGCGGACGATCTTCAGCGCCGAAACTCGCGATACAGCAGATACAAGCCGCTGGCCACCACGATGGCCGCCCCACCGACCACCGCCGCGTCCGGCACATGGCCGAAGATCAGCCAGCCCAACAGCGTCATGTAGATGATCTGCTGGTACAAGAATGGACCCAGCACCGCAGCCGACGCGTAGCGATGGGCCTGGGTCACCATCAGATGGCCGATGCCGCCGTACACACCCATCGACAGCACCAGAATCCAGGTCAACGCATCGGGTGGCGCCGTCCATTGCAGCAGCCCGAACGGTGTCAGCAACAACGCAGCGCCACCGGCGGACCACAGCTGGGTGGTGGCCGGCAGTTCGACCGACGCCATGCGGCGGGTCAGCAAATTGAACAGCGCATAAAGCACTGCATTGCCCAGCGACAACACGATGGCCGGGTGAAAGCCCTGCGAGCCCGGGCGTACGATCAGCAACACGCCCGCAAAACCGATCAGGATCGCAATCCAGCGCCGCACGTCGAGCCGCTCGCCCAGCAGCCGGGCGCTGATAACGGCGATCAGGATCGGCACCGAGAACTGGATTGCACCTGTCACGTCGAGCTGCAGGTATTGCAGAGCCCAGAAATTGAGCGCCGTCATCAGCGCCTGCATCACGGCTCGCAGCAATTGCAGCTTGACCAGCCTGGGACGGTACAAGGCCCATCCGTAGCGCGGCGTCAGCACCACCACCGCCAGCAGCGTATGGGTGACGAAGCGCAGCCACACCACCTGGAACACCGGCAGCGCCAGCACCAGCCATTTGGCGGTGCTGTCGAGCGCCGCAAAACACAGCGTGGTGACGCTCACCATCGCGATGCCGAGTTGGCGATTGCGCGCGGTGTCGAGTTCGAGCATCGTCAGACGCGGGCGCGGCGCTCCGGCGCGAAACCAGCCCTATCGGCAATCACAGTTTGGCTTCGACCCAGGCGCGTACGCTGGCCAGCGCCTGCGGCAGCTGTGCAGCATCGGTGCCGCCGGCCATGGCCATGTCCGGCTTGCCGCCGCCCTTGCCACCGACCTGGATCGCCACATGGTTGACCAGCTCGCCCGCCTTGACCCGACCCAACAGATCCGCCGTCACGCCGGCGGCCAGCTGCACCTTGTTGCCCTCGACCGTCGCCAGCACGATCACCGCTGACTTCAGCTTGTCCTTGAGCTTGTCCATGCTCTCGCGCAAGGTCTTGCTGTCGGCACCATCCATGCGCACCGCGAGCAGCTTGACGCCCTTGATGTCGAGCGCCTGCTGCACCAGTTCGTCGCCCTGGCTGGACGCCAGCTTGCCCTTGAGCGCGGCCACTTCCCGCTCGAGCTGCCTGACATGGTCCAGCACCTGCGCAATGCGGCTGCTCAATTCGGTAACCGGCGCCTTGACCGCGCCCGCCACCTGGGTCAGCGTTGATTCGAGTTGCTGCAGGTAAGCCAGCGCGCCCCGGCCGGTGACCGCCTCGATGCGCCGCACGCCGGCGGCCACGCCACCTTCGGCCACCACCTTGAACAGGCCGATGTCGCCGGTGCGCTGCACATGGGTCCCGCCGCATAGCTCGGTGCTGCTGCCGATGTCGAGCACGCGGACCATCTCGCCGTATTTTTCGCCGAACAGCATCATCGCGCCGGTCAGCTTGGCGGCCTCGATGTCCATCAGGCGCGCCCGGGTCTCTGCGTTGGCCAGGATCTCGGCGTTGACCAGCACCTCGATGTCATGGATCTGTGCATCGGTGACCGGCGCGTTGTGCGTGAAATCGAAACGGGTCCGCTGCGCATTCACCAGGCTGCCCTTTTGCTGCACATGGTCGCCCAGCACGGTGCGCAGCGCCTTGTGCATCAGGTGGGTGGCCGAATGGTTGCGCACGGTGGCGACACGCACCGCCGCGTCGACATGGGCGGTGACCTTGTCGCCCACGGCCAACGAGCCAGAGATCGACGCGCCGTGGTGCGCAAACACGTCGGACTTGATCTTCTGCGTGTCGGCCACTTCGAACATCGCGTGGTCGGAGAAGATGGCGCCCTGGTCACCCACCTGGCCACCGCTCTCCGAATAGAACGGCGTGCTGTCGAGGACGACGACGCCGTTCTGCCCAGGGGTGAGCTGATCGACTTTGGTGCCATCGACAAACAGCGCGATCACCGTGCTGTCCTGCGTCAGGCTGTCATAGCCGACAAAATCATTGGCGACGCCAGCGTACTCCAGCGCCTTGTCCATCCGGAACTTGCCGGCGGCCCTGGCCTGGGTTTTTTGCTTGTCCATCGCGGCGGCAAATCCGGCTTGATCCACCGTCAGGCCACGTTCGCGGCAAACGTCGGCCGACAGATCGAGCGGAAATCCGAAGGTATCGTGCAACTTGAACGCCACATCACCCGGCAATACGGTCCCGCCACCGGCCAGGGCCGCGTCCAGGATGCCCATCCCGGTTTCCAGGGTTTCGAAGAAGCGCTCCTCCTCGGCCTTGAGCACGTCCGTGATGCGCTCTTGCTGCGCCGCCAGTCGTGGGTACGCCTCGCCCATGACCGCCACCAGATCAGCTACCAGCTTGTGGAAAAACGGCTTCTTGCAGCCCAGCTTGTAGCCATGGCGGATGGCACGGCGGATGATGCGCCGTTGCACATAGCCGCGACCTTCGCTGCCGGGAACGACGCCGTCGCTGACCAGGAATGCGGTGGCGCGAATATGGTCGGCAATCACCTTGAGCGAGTTGTTGGCGATATCGCTGCAGCCGGTTTCACGCGCAGCAGCCGCAATCAGCGCGGCGAACAGGTCGATCTCGTAGTTGCTGTGTCGGTGCTGCAGGATCGCGGCCAGGCGTTCCAGGCCCATGCCGGTGTCGACGCACGGCGCCGGCAACCTGACCAGCGAGCCGTCGGCCTGCATGTCGAACTGCATGAACACATGGTTCCAGATCTCGATGAAACGGTCGCCATCCTCGTCCGCGCTGCCCGGAGGCCCGCCTGGAATTTGGTCGCCGTGGTCGTAAAAAATCTCCGAGCACGGGCCGCAGGGCCCGGTGTCGGCCATCATCCAGAAATTGTCGGACGCATATTTCCTGCCTTTGTTGTCGCCGATGCGGATCACCCGCTGCGGGCTCATCCCGATCTCTTTGGTCCATATGTCGTAGGCCTCGTCGTCGTCGATGTACACGGTTGCCAGCAGACGTTCCGGTGGCAGCTTGTAAACCTTGGTGAGCAATTCCCAGCCCCATTTCAGGCTGTCACGCTTGAAATAGTCGCCAAAGCTCCAGTTGCCCAGCATCTCGAAGAAGGTGTGGTGGCGCGCCGTATAACCCACGTTTTCCAGGTCGTTGTGCTTGCCGCCGGCGCGCAGGCAGGCCTGTACCGAGGCAGCGCGCACATAGGAGCGCTTGTCGGTGCCCAGGAACACGTCCTTGAACTGCACCATGCCCGAGTTGGTGAACATCAGCGTCGGATCGCTTCCCGGCACCAGCGGGCTCGACGCCACTACCGTATGCCCCTTGGAGGCGAAGAAGTCCAGGAAGATCTGGCGGATGTCGGCGACAGAAACGGCAGTAGAGGTGGTCATGAACATGGAGCGCTAGGCGGGACCGAAGACGGATGCCACGGCGTGCGTGGCGGCCCTGGCTGCCGGGTTGGAAGGCGCAGTGATTTTAGCCGCTCGGCAAGCCACTGCGGGCCCGGCATGGCCATAATCCCGGCAGGACCGAAACAACCTGCCACCTGCCTTCCCATGCTTACTCCGCAGCAAATTGCGCGCTACCATACCGACGGCTTCATTGTCGTGCCGGGCCTGATCGCACCGGACACGCTTGTGCATCTGCGCATGGCCACCGACAGGATCGTCGCCGGCGCCGCGCGGGTCGACACCCACGACGCTGTCTACGACCTCGAACCCGGTCATACCCGTGCTTCGCCGCGGGTGCGCCGCATCAAGAACCCCGAGCGGGTAGATCCAGCGTTTGCGGCGCTGGCATGCCACCCCGGCATTGCGGCCTGCCTGCAGCAGCTGTGGGGCGGACGCGGCGTGCGCTTCGATATTTCCAAGTTGAACATGAAATCGCCCGGCGTCGGCTCGCCGGTCGAATGGCACCAGGACTGGGCGTTCTACCCGCATACCAACGACGACCTGGCTGCCGTCGGCGTGATGCTCGACGACATCACGCCCGCCAACGGTCCGATGCAGGTGGTACCTGGATCACACAACGGGCCGGTGTTCGATCACCACGTAGACGGCCAGTTTTGTGGCGCCATCGATGCGCTTGCGCCAGGCCTGAGACTCGAAGCCGCGCAGTCCTGTCTGGGACCCGCCGGCTCGATCACGATCCACCATGTACGCGCAGTGCATGGCTCGGCGCCTAACCGCTCGGGCGACCCGCGCCGCTTTCTGTTGCTGCAGTACCGCTGCGCCGACGCCTGGCCCCTGATCACCCCACCGACGGACTGGGACGCATGGAAGGCGGCACTGGTGGCGGGCGAGGAAACCTTGACACCGCGCATGGCCGGCGTTCCCGTGCGACTGCCCTACCCGGCGGCGCAGCGGCAAGGATCGATCTATGAAAACCAGAGCGCTTTGCGCAGCCGGTTCTTCTGATCCGTACTCACTGGCGCTCAGGAGAGCGGCGGCCCTGTAAATCCCAAACCGGCAAGGATTTCAGCAGGGAACTATATTGGCGCCATGACATACCATCGCGCCACCCGTTTCTACGCTGCATCGATGCTCGCGTTACTGTGCTTCGCGAGCGCCGCGCATGCGCAAAAAACAACCCCGCCGGCCTGCCCCGCCATCCTGCAACACCAGTTCAACCGCTTGCAGGACGAGGCACCGCAAAACCTATGCCAGTACGCGGGCAAGGTAGTGCTGGTGGTCAACACCGCCAGTTATTGCGGGTTCACCGGTCAATACGAAGGCCTGGAAAAGCTGTTCGCGCACTACCAGGCCAAGGGGCTGGTCGTGCTGGGTTTTCCGTCGAATGACTTCGGCCAGCAAGAGCCGGGTTCGTCCAGGCAGATCGCCGATTTTTGCTTCAACACCTACGGCGTCAAGTTCCCGATGTTCACCAAGACGGTGGTGGCGGGCGGCGGGCGCAATCCGTTGTATGCCGCGCTGTTCAAGGCCACCGGGACGGCGCCCGGCTGGAATTTCCACAAATACCTGATCGGCCGCGATGGCAAAGTGGTGGTCGGATCCTTGATTCGAGTTATCTCAGCCCGAGACATGCACCGAAAGGAGCGAACAATCTATGAGCAAGCCGGCTAGGACCACACGGATGGCAGCACCGAAATTCGCGACCGAACAGGCAGAGCGTGCGTATTGGGAGTCCCACGACTCAACCGACCATCTGGACTGGGCCGAAGCCCGGAAGGTGTCCCTGCCCAACCTCAAGCCCACAACCAGGACAATTTCGTTGCGATTGCCTCAGCATTTGCTCGATTCCATCAAGTCTGCGGCCAATGCCCGTGATGTGCCCTACCAATCCCTGATCAAAGTATGGCTACAAGAAAAATTGCATAGCCGATGAGCAATTGAGCATGGTCAGATTGTCTTTGCCTGGCGCGCGTCGAATTGCACGTTCTATACTCCTTCCGATGATCGGGGCGCAGCAAGGCAAAGAGGCAAGTTCAGCCTACACTAAAGCCACGCCACAACACTGACTTCGCAGAAAAAATTCAAACAGATCAACCAGTTACGAAATGCGGGTGTAGTTCAATGGCAGAACGGCAGCTTCCCAAGCTGCATACGAGGGTTCGATTCCCTTCACCCGCTCAAACTTGGGCATACACCCATTGGTTGCGTGAGGTGGTGTACGGTGAATCGAGACCGCGCCAAAGGCCAAACTCGACCTGGTTGCACTCAGGCACTCCAAGCCGTCGCCCGCGCAGTTGCACTGCCTCACGACTCGTGGGGCGGCGTGTAGTGCAATACATTGGCACCGGTGTTTTTCTGCACCCGCGCCAGTTCGGCTTTGGCCACCACGCCCAGATGCACCTCGTCCGGGCCGTCGACGAAACGTAGCGCACGACCCCAGCTCCACAGGAATGCCAGGGGGGTGTCCTGGGTCAGGCCCATGGCGCCGAATACCTGCATCGCGCGGTCCAGCACGTTGGTCTGCAAGCGCCCGGCCAGCAGCTTTATCGCCGACACATCGACACGGGCTGCGCGACTGCCCTCGCGGTCGATGCGGGCGGCCGCACGCAACACCAGCAGGCGCGCCTGGTCAATCTCGATGCGCGAGAGTGCGATCCAGTCCCGGATGTTGGCCTGGTCGGCCAGCCGCTTGCCGAACGCGCGCCGCTCCAATGCGCGTTCTGCCATCAAGTCCAGCGCCAGTTCGCACTGGCCGTTGGTGCGCATGCAGTGGTGAATGCGCCCCGGACCCAGGCGCGCCTGGGCCAGCGCGAATCCGGCGCCCTCCTGCCCCAGCAAGGCGTCGGTGGGTACATGCACATCACGAAACAGCACCTCGCAATGGCCCTCGACCGCATAGTGGTTCATGATCGGCAGGTTGCGCAGCACGCGCACACCCGGCGTATCCATCGGCACCAGTACCATGGAGTGGCGCTCGTGCGCTGCGCGCTCCTGGTCGTCGGCACAAACGCCCATCACGATCATGAAACGGCAGTGCGGATGCATGGCACCGGTGGTGAACCACTTGCGGCCGTTGACCACATAGCCCGAGTCCTTGCGAGTGATCGTGGTCTGGATATTGGTCGCATCCGACGAGGCAACGTCGGGCTCGGTCATCGCAAAAGCGGAACGGATCTGGCCATCGAGCAACGGGCGCAGGTACTGTGAGGCCTGCGCCGGTGTGGCAAACAGGTGCATCAACTCCATGTTGCCGGTATCGGGTGCACTGCAGTTGAATACTTCCGACGACCAGTGGATGCGCCCCATCATTTCAGCCAGCGGTGCGTATTCGAGATTGGACAGCCGGACACCCGGCTCGCTCTCGCGCAACCCCGGCAGGAACAGGTTCCACAGGCCCTCGCTCTTCGCCAGTGCCTTGAGGTCGTCGAGCAAACGGGTCGGATGTTTTCCCATTTCCGCAAGGTCGTGCCACTGGCGATGGTGTGGCATGACATGGCGCTCCAGGAAGTCCTGCAACTGGCGCTGCATCGCACGGGTCTTGTCACTGTACTGAAAGTCCATCACGGTTTCAATTTGAAGTGGAGCCATCACGCGCCAGCAGGATGCGCGCGCCGGGCGCTGCAGTGTCGTGGTTCATCGCGCCCCCGCTGCCGCCGGTGGTCGTCCGAGCATGAAACCCGCGTCGACGACGACCAGTTGCCCTGTCATCATGCAATCCGGATCGAGCAACCAGCCGATCGTGCCGGCGATGTTCTCCGGCGTACACACCCGTCCCAGCAGCGCGGTGTCGGCAAACTGGGCCTTGACCCGCTGGTAGGCTTCGTCCCCCAGGCCGTCGCGCATCCAGCGCCCCTCGATCAAGCCGGGCAACACCGCGTTGACCCGGATGCCAGGGGCCAGCGCCCGCGCCAGACCCAGCGTCAGCGCGTTGAGCGCCGCCTTGGACACCACATAGGGCAGTGAACTCCCGCTGCCGGTCTGGCCGGCGATCGACGACACGTTGACGATCGCGGCGCCAGCGACCATGTGTTTGGCGGCGGCACGACACATCTGGAACGGGCCGACGGTGTTGACACCGAAAATGCTCTGGAAGTCGGCTGCCTGGACCCCATCGAGGTTGGAGATTGGCACGAACTTGGTCGCACCGGCGCTGTTGACCAGCACATCGATCCGGCCCCAGCGCGAAACTGCCTGTTCCACGAGCGACATGCAGTCGGCGTCGAGCGCCACGTTGCCCTGCACCGCCATCGTCTGCACGCCCAGTGCCACACATTCGGACACGACCGCCTGCGCCATGTCGGCGCTGCGCTGGTAGTTGACCAGCACGTGGTAGCCGCGCGCCGCCAGCAAACGGGCGCTGGCCGCGCCGACACCACTGGCGCCGCCGGTGACGATGGCGACTTTGCCTGGTTGCTCCTGGGTCATCGTGAAACCGCCTTTCTGTTGTGGTTGTGCTGCGTGCCGGACTGTCCAGTCATGGACGACCCTCCGTGCTGCGCACTGCAAAATTGGCTTCGACATGACAAGCGCTGCGCGCAGTTGTCAATCTGCGCCGCAACTGCGTTGTCGCCTTGGAAGCGGCCCGGCAGCTCGCTGGACGACCCTCCGCGGCGCAGCCGCTTTACGTGCTCCTGAAATATTGCCGCACCACCGACTCGGCAACACACGCCGGTTTTTCGACGCCCTCGATTTCTATCGTCACGTTGAACGTCAACTGAATGCCACCCTGGATATCTTCGAGCGTCGACAACACGAAACGTCCGCGTACCTGGCTGCCAGCTTTTACCGGCTGCGTGAACCGCACCTTGTTCAAGCCGTAATTGATGCCCATCGCGCAGAACGGCAGTGACAGGTGCGCCTCGTAGAACTTGCCCAGCAACGACAGCGTCAGGAAGCCATGTGCGATCGTGCCGCCAAAAGGCGAAGACTTCGCCGCCCGTTCGGGATCCACATGGATCCACTGGTAGTCTTCGGTGGCTTCGGCGAACAGATCGATGCGCTTTTGGCTGATCGTCACCCAGTCGGTCAGGAAGACCTGCTGGCCGACATGAACGCGCACGTCGTCGAGTGTCAGGAAGATGGTGGATTGCTGGGTCATGTCGTAGCTCCCTGGGCGGCCAGTTCGGCCAACAGGCGCGAGCGCATTTCCTGCTTGACCAGCTTGCCGTTCGCATTGCGCGGCAGCGGCGTGTCGCTAATCGTGAAACTCTCGGGCACCTTGTAGTCCGACAGGCGCGCCTTGCAGAACGCGCGCAGCTGCGCATCGGTGGTTCCCGCTGCCTTGAGTGCGACGAAGGCGTGTACCCGTTCACCCAGCACCGGGCAGGGCTTGGACACCACGGCGCACTCCTGCACCGCAGGATGTTCGTACAGCGCGTTCTCGACCTCGATCGTGTAGATCTTGTAGCCGCCGCGGTTGATCATGTCCTTCATCCGATCCACGACCTTGACATAGCCCTGCGCATCGATGGAACCGATGTCGCCGGAGTGCCAGTAACCGGCGGTGAAGCTGGCGGCCGTGCCTTCGGGGTTGTTCCAGTATCCTCTGACCGTCATCGGCCCGCGGATCCAGATTTCGCCCAGCGTGTCTGGTGGCATTTGCCGGCCGTCGGCATCCATCACCAGCATGTCGGCGCACGCCAGTGGCATGCCTACCGTGTCGTTGTGGGCCGCGGTTTGGCCCGCCGGCATCAGCGTCGACGGCGATGTGGTCTCGGTCGAGCCGTAGCAGTTCATCAACATCAGCGCGGGCACGGCGCCGGCCAGCGCCTGGATTGTCGCCACCGGCATCGGCGCGCCGCCATAAGCCCCGATGCGCCACTGCGACAGGTCATGACGGGCGAAATCCGGGCGCAACAGGCACAGGTTGTACATGGCCGGCACCATCAGCGAATGCGTCATGCGCTCGCGCGCGGCCAGTGCCAGGAAATCGGCCGCCTTGAACGCCGGCATGATCACCAGTTTGCCGGCGCATCGCACCATGGTCGTGATCAGCGCCACCAATCCGGTGACATGGCTCAGCGGCACCGCAGCGATGGAGCAGTCCTGCGGCCCCAGGCCCATCGCGATCTGAAAATGCATCGACGAATGCACGATACCCAGGTTGGTTTGCATCGCACCCTTGGGCCGGCCCGTAGTGCCCGAGGTGTACATGATGACGGCGGTATCTTCCTCCTGCACCGGCACCGGCGCGGCGGGCGGCGCATCGGCCAGCAGCGCGGTGAAGGGCTCGGAGCCGGCGCATGCGCCAGCCGCAACCCGTACCCGCAGCAAGGGTGCATCCGCTTGGGCCGGCAACAGCTGGCCCAGGTCGGGTTCATGCACCACCATGCAGGCGCCACAATGCGCGAGCATATAGGCCAGCCCGGGAGCCTGCTCGCGGATGCTGATCGGCACCGAGATCGCGCCCAGGTGGGCCGTGGCGAACAATACCAGCACGAACTCGATCCGGTTGCCCAGCAACAGGGCGACCCGATCCCCGGCACGGACCCCCCGGGCGGCCATGCCGGCGGCGAGCCGCTGCGAACGGGCCAGCATTTCGCGGTAGCTCAGGCGCTCCTCGCCGCACACCAGCGCTGCCCCGTCGGGGTTGCATTGCACCGCCTGGTGCAGCATCTCGAGCATGCTGCCCGGGCGTTCGGCAAAACAGCGCACGACCCGGTCATCGTAATGCGATTCAAAGCGCATTGGCGGCCAGGTATCACCCCAGGCATTCATGGCCGCGTCTCCATCGGAAGAACCTCGACGCTCCCGTCCATGAACTCCGCCGCCCGATGCGCGAACGCCTGCGCAAGCAGGCCCACCTCGGCCGCGTTGTCGCCAACCGCGTTGCCGCTGGCAGCGCGCGCCGCGATGCCCTGAAAGATCACCGCCATGCGAAACAGCGCGAACGCGAAATGAAATGCCGTCACGCCGTCGCGCCGACCCGCCGCGCGGTAGTAATGCCGCAGATACTCGGACTCGCCCGGTATGCCCAGTGCCTGCAGGTCGAGTCCACGGATGCCGCCGTATTCCGACGCCAGCGTATGGAAGGCCATGCAATTGAAGGCCACATCGGCCAGCGGATGCCCCAGCGTGGAGAGTTCCCAGTCCAGCACCGCGATCACGCGCGCCTCGGTCGGGTGGAACATCAGGTTGCCGAGCCGGAAGTCACCGTGGCTGATCGTCGTCTCCGATTCATCCGGCAGGTTTGCGCCCAGCCAGGGGATGAGCCGGTCGATATCGGCGTTGGCCGTCGTCCTGGACATATCCCACTGTTTGCCCCAGCGCGCAATCTGGCGCGAAAAGTAGCCGCCCTGCCGGCCATAGTCCGTCAGGCCGATTGCGGCCCAGTCGACCTTGTGCAGGCGCGCCATCGTCTCGGCCATGGCCAGGTAGATCGCGCGGCGCTCGGCCGGCGCCATGCCGGGCAACTCACAGTTCGAGAACACGCGCCCCTGCAGCCGCTCCATCAGGTAGAAAGGCGTGCCGATCAGCTCGCGCCCTTCGTGGTACAGGATCATCGTCGGCACCGGCAGTTCGGATTTTGCCAGCGCCTGCATGACGCGGTATTCGCGGTCGATGGCATGCGCCGACGGCAGCAGGCTGGAACCCGGTTGCTTTCTCAGCACCATCTCACGGTTGTCGAAACTGACGAAATAGGTCGGGTTGGACTGGCCACCGCCGATGCGCTCCAGGCGCATCACGCCGCGCAGGTCGGGCAGTTCCCGGCGCAACCCGTCTTGCAGTCGTTCTTGATCGAAGTCCATCATCTCCACCAGGGATAGAAGCCGGGCATTGCGGATGCCGCTTGCGTGAACGCCGGATCGCGTTTGGCGAGGAAGGCGGCAACACCTTCCTTTCCGTCGGCCAGGCTGGTGTAGAAAATACCCAGCGACTCGACCTTGTGCGCCTGCAGCGGGTCGGGCGCGGCCGAATTGCGGTACATCATCTGGCGGATCAGCGCCACCGACACGGGCGAACGTGCATCGCTGACCTGGTGCGCAACGCGACGTGCCTCGACCAGCAACTGTTCGGGTGCGACCACCCGGCTGACCAGGCCACTGGACAGCGCCTCGGGCGCTGCGATCAGCTCGCCGCTGAAGGTCCACTGCAGGGCCCGGGGCAGCCCGACCACGCGCGGCAGGAACCAGCTCGAGCAGGCGTCGGGCACGATGCCGATCTTGCCGAACACGAAACCGAAACGCGCCGTGTCCGACGCGATACGGATGTCCATCGCCAGCGGCAAGGTGGCGCCCACGCCCACCGCCACGCCATTGATGGCGCCGATCACCGGCTTCTTGCAGGCATAGATCGCCAGCGCAACCCGGCCGCCGGTATCGCGCACACCGCGCACGATCGGCGGATCATCCAGCCGCTGGTCCAGATCCTGCATTGTCGGGCGCAAGGATTCGTCCAGACCGAACACGTTCTCGCCGTCGGTGGTTGCGAGGTCCATGCCGGCGCAAAACGCACGCCCCTCCCCGGTCACGATGACGGCACGCACGGTGTCGTCGTCGCTGGCCTGCGTGAAGGCGTGGATCAGCTCTTCGGCCATCGCCACCGTGAACGCATTCATCTGGGCGGGCCGCGCCAGCGTGATCGTCAGGATGCCCGCGTCACGCTCGCAACGGATCGTCTGCGGGGCCAAAGTGTCCATCATCGGCGCCTCATGCGCCAGCCGGGCGACTGCCCCAGTGCAGCTCCAGGCTGTCCGGGTCGATGTCCAGGTCGAGCAGCAGCCAGATCGCCGCCTTCTGCCAGTGCAGGCCCGGCCGCAGCGATGCATACACACCGCCCGGCAGCGCCTGCGGCAGCACGAACTTCAACGCCTGCAGGCCGGGCAGTTCGTAGCGCAGCACCGGTCCCGCCACCACCTGGTTCAACATGGCGCCCACCGCGTCGGCACCCAGCGCACGCTCGAGCAGCCCGTAGGCCTGCGCATCCTGCGCCACCAGCGTCAGATCGAGCATGTCGCCCTTGTCGCCGGCGCGACCGGCCGCGACATCACCGACTCTCACCCGATGAGGCACAGCCGCACCGGTCTTTGCAGCACCCGCTGGCGGTGTCAGTCGCGCGTCGGCCGGGTTGGTAACACTCATGATGCACTCCAGACAATGCGCGGCGCAATACGCTCGTGCGCGATGAAGCCGTCCAGCACCTCGATCCGGGGCCGGCGTTCGCTGCGCACGCTGCAGCCGCCGGCCGGGCCGGACAGTGTCAATGCATACACCTCGTCCTCGACGATCTGCGCCTGCTCAAGATCGCTGCAACGCGCCGAAACATGCACGCGCAATTCCGCGCCCGGCGGCGCCTGCACCGATCCGGCGCGCAGTATCGAGTCCACCCCGACGACATCGACCACCACGTCCTGCTGCGGCCAGTCTGACAGGCGCAGGCGCAGCGTCTCGGCCGCCATGTGGGCCCGCTCGCCGGCGCCGGTGCCGGCAAAACCGATCTCGCAATCGGCGATGAAGCCGGGCAGCTCCAGGAACCCGGCCACCTTCAGGGTCGGCGGCGGTCCGAGGGAACGCGCGCCCGACAGGTGGACCCGGTTCGGGCCGATTTGCTGGAAGCGCACGCCACTGAAATCCACGATCAGGTCCGGCGTTGCGTAGCGCGCCGGATCATGCACCTCGTACAACAGCTGCAGACTGCAGGTCATCGCGTCAACGATGCCGGGACGGTCGTCCAGGATCGTGATGTCGGCGCTGCCATCGGCATACACATGCGCCAGCGGATAACCCAGCTGTGCAAAATCTTGCGCCGACAATCGCCGGACGTCAGACCGCGGGCCACCGACCGGCTCGTAGTTGCCACCGGTGAGCTGGCCGCCACATTCGAGCAGGTGGCCCACGGTTATTGCACCGGCCAGCGCCTGCTCGCCCGGCTCCAGATGCCGGCGCGCAACCGCGGAAAAAAGCGCGGAATCGGCCACACGGCCGGTCACGACCACATCGGCGCCCTGCTCCAACGCGTCCGACAACGCGGCGCTGCCGAGGTAGACGTGGGCACCGAGCAGACGGCCCTCGACCGGGCGCACCCAGGCAATGTGCGCGCGTTGCGCCATCACATCGTCGCCCTCGATCGCCGCCACCCGCTTGCCGGAAAGTCCCAGTTCCCGCGCCAGGGCGGCGACCGCCGCGCCCGCAGCGACCGGATTGGCGGCTCCCAGGTTGGATACGATCCGGCATCCGTTGGCGTGGGCCGCCGGCAGCAGGGGCGTGAGCCGGCGGCGCAGGCGCGGGTCGAAGCCGGTCTGCGGATTTTCCGCACGGGCCTTGATCGCCGGCACCAGCGTGCGCTCGGCCAGGCATTCGAGCACCACCGCATCGACTTCGCCCGAGGCGGCCAGCGCCACCGCGGGATCGATCCGGTCACCCGCAAAACCGGCGCCGGCGCCAATCCGGCTGACCACTGCAGCGTGTGTGAGACCCATCGTCACAGCCCCATGTAGGTGCGCTGGATATCCGGGTCACCCAGCAACTCTTCACCCGTGGCCGTTTTCAGAATGCTGCCATGGTCCAGAATGCAGCCACGCTGACACAGGCGCAGCGCGTTGCCAACGTTCTGCTCCACCAGCAGCACCGACAAACCCTTGGACTGCACCAACGCCTGCACCATCTCGAACACCTTGTCCACCATGATCGGCGCCAGGCCCAGCGAGGGCTCGTCGAGCATCAGCAGCTTGGGCAGCGCCATCATCGCGCGCGCCACCGCGCACATCTGGCGTTCGCCACCCGACAGGCGTCCGGCCAGCTGCCCACGCCGTTCGGCCAGGATCGGAAACAATCCCATCACCTCGTCGAGCGTCTGCGCCATCCGGCCCCGCGCCTGCTTGTGGTAGGCACCCAGTTCCAGATTCTCCAGCACCGTCATGAACGGAAACAGGCGACCGCCCTCGGGCACCATGACCAGACCGTGGGCGGCCGCGTCGTGCGCCGGAAGCCGGGTGATGTCCTGGCCATCGAAGTGCACCGTGCCCGAATGGGCACGCAGATGGCCACCGATGGTCAGCAACAGCGTGGTCTTGCCGGCACCGTTGGCGCCGACAACCGAGACGATCTCGCCGTGGCCGACCTCCAGATGGATGTCCTCGAGAACCGGCAGCTCACCGTAGCCGGAGTACAGGGATTGGACCCGCAGAATGGACGTCATTTGTGTGCCTCCCCGATATATGCCTTGATGACTTCGGGTGAACTGAGAATCTGCTCGGCAGTGCCTTCGGCAATCAGCCGGCCGCGGTCCAGCACCACGACCCGTTCGGAAAATGCGCGCACCACCTTCAGGTTGTGCTCGATGATCAGGAAGGTCTGTCCGGCCGCGTGCAGCATCCGCAGCAGCTCGATCTCCTGCGCTACCTCGCTCTGGTTCAAACCCGCCATGACCTCGTCGAGCAGCACGATCTCGGGCTCGAGCGCCAGCGCCCGCGCCACCTCCAGGCGGCGCCGCTCGCTCAGCGTCAGGTCGCCGGCACGCCGGCGCGCCAGATGCGCCATCTTGACTTCCTCGAGTACCGCCATCGCCTTGTCGCGGGCGATCGACAGTTTGGCGTGGCGCATGAAGGCGCCGATCATCACATTCTCCAGCGCACTGAGCGCGATCAGCGGCTTGGCAATCTGGAACGTGCGACCCATGCCGAGCTGGGCCCGTGCGTGTGGCGCCAACTCGTTGATGCGCTTGCCCCGCAGCCGGACCTCGCCTTCGGTTGGAGCGAGTTGTCCCGTCAGCAGGTTGAAGAAAGTCGTCTTGCCGGCGCCGTTGGGTCCGATGATGCTGACGATCTCGCCCTGGCACACCGATAGCGACACGTTGTCGACGGCGCGCAAGCCCAGGAATTGCTTGCTGACGCCGCTGACGGCCAATAATGCTTCAGCCATGCTTGCGCCCCTGCTTTTCGCGCCGGCGCCGCACCAGGCCGTCCCAAACGCCAACCACGCCACGCTTCATGAAGAGCGCCGCCAGCACCATCAGCAGCCCGAGAATGGCCAGGCTGAAGCCCGGAAGCTGGCTGGCGAGTTCGCCGCGCAGAAAATTCTCGAACGGGATGATCAGCGCCGCGCCCAGCAAGGGACCGGCAATGGTGCCGATACCGCCGATGAGCGACAGCAGCGCGAACTTGACGCCGACCTCCGGCAGGGTGAACAGGGTCGGCGGGTCGACATAACGCAGGTACATCACGAACAGCGTGCCGCCAACCGCTGTCAGGGCGGCGCTCAGCGCCATGCCGCGCAATTTGGTGCCCAGCACATTGATGCCGGCGGCGCGCGCTGCGTCCTCGTCCTCGCGCACCGCCAGCAAGTAATACCCCAGTCGGCTGCGCCTGAGCACCACGGTGATGGCCACCACGACGGCCATGAAGCCGAACATCAGCAGCGCATACTGCCAGCGCTCGCGAAAGATCATGTTCTCCAGACCGGCCTTGTAGGGAATCATGATGCCGCGCGGCCCGCCGGTCAGTGAGTCGAAATGGTTGGCGATGACGAACGCCACTTCGTTGAACGCCAGCGTCGCGATCGCGAAGAACGGACCGCGCAGGCGAAACGTCGGCCAGGAGATCAGCACCGCGACCAACGCGGCGAATATCGCGCCCGGGATCATCATGATCCAGGGCGAGATGCCGAACAGGACGTTGAACTTCGCCGTCGTATAGGCGCCGATGGCGAAAAACACACCGTGCCCGAGCGAGAACTGGCCGCCAAATCCGCCGATGATGTTCCAGGCCGCCGCCAGGCCGCCCATCAGGTAGGTAAAAGCGATGATGTTGAGCCAGTGGGCGTCGTTAAACAACAGCGCAACGGGAGCAAGCGCCACTGCCATGCCTACCAGGTACTTGAGCAAAGCCTTGTGGCTGGCCTCGATACCCGATTGTTCAGCGCTGACCGGTGCGTGATCCGGTACCGCCCCGACGGTGGATGGATTAGCTTTGTTCACGGAAACCTACCTCCTCGGCACCGACCTGGCCCAACAGGCCAGCGGGGCGAACGACCAAGACCACCAGGAAAATCGCGAACCAGATCGCATTCTTGAGCGC
>JAYUQC010000020.1:0-5849 GCA_043759735.1 Rhodoferax sp. | reverse complement strand
ACGCACCTGGCGGCTGAGCGCGGGTTGCGCCACACCCAGCGCCGCGGACGCGCGGGTGAAGCCGCCCAGTTCGGCAACCCGCACAAAGTATTCAAGCTGTTTGAGGTCCATGCGATCGGCGGGTTTGGCATGTGATAGGTTTGAATAACATTGTATGAGTCATGCCGCATTGGTATATCTGTTAGTGGCTGCCTGGTCTTCATGTTTGTGCTGTGCAGAGCCACAATTGCGGTTGAACCCAAGGAGATTTCCCTGTGCCCCAACCCCTGGTCATCGACTGCCACGGCCACTATACGACGGCGCCCAAGTCGCTGGAGGCATGGCGCAATCGGCAGATCGCGGCCATCCTGGACCCGGCGTCCATGCCCAAGGTGTCCGAGCTCAGGATCAGCGACGACGAGTTGCGCGAGTCGATCGAGTCCAACCAGTTGCGCCTGATGCGCGAGCGCGGTTCGGATCTGACGATCTTTTCGCCGCGCGCCAGCTTCATGGCGCACCATATCGGCGACTTCAATGTCTCGTCGACCTGGGCTGCGATCTGCAACGAGCTGTGTTACCGGGTATCGCAACTGTTTCCGGACAACTTCATCGGTGCCGCCATGTTGCCGCAGTCGCCTGGTGTCGATCCGGCAACCTGCATTGCCGAGCTCGAGAAATGTGTCACCCAGTACGGCAATGTGGGAATCAACCTGAACCCGGATCCCAGCGGCGGCCATTGGACCTCGCCGCCGCTCGGCGACAGGCACTGGTACCCGATCTACGAGAAGATGGTTGAGCACGACATTGCGGCCATGATCCATGTGTCGACCAGCTGCAACGCGTGCTTCCATACCACCGGCGCGCATTACCTCAATGCGGATACCACCGCCTTCATGCAGTGCCTGACGTCCGACCTGTTCAAGGAATTTCCGACCCTGCGTTTCCTGATTCCGCACGGCGGTGGCGCGGTGCCCTACCACTGGGGCCGGTTTCGCGGCCTGGCGCAGGAGCTCAAGAAGCCCTTGCTGCAGGACCATCTGCTCAACAACATCTATTTCGACACCTGTGTGTACCACCAACCCGGCATCGACCTGCTCAACACCGTGATACCGGTCAAGAACGTGCTGTTTGCGTCCGAGATGATCGGGGCGGTACGTGGCATCGATCCCGAAACCGGCAACTATTACGACGACACCCGGCGCTATATCGAGGCGTCGAAGATCCTGAATGCCGACGACCGTTTTCAAATATACGAGGGCAACGCCCGGCGTGTGTTCCCGCGCCTGGATGCCGCTCTGAAGACCAGGGGGAAATAGCCATGACGCAACTGGGTATCGTGAAACGCAACATCGTGCGCGCCGACAAGGCGGCGGTGGACAAACTGGCGGGCTTCGGCGTGGCGACCATCCACGAGGCGATGGGCCGGATCGGCCTGATGAAGCCGACCATGCGTCCGATCTACACCGGCGCCCACTTGTGCGGTACCGCGGTGACGGTGCTGCTGCAGCCCGGGGACAACTGGATGATGCATGTGGCGGCGGAGCAGCTGCAGCCGGGCGACGTGGTGATAGCCGCAGTGACATCGGATAACGCCGACGGATTCTTTGGCGACCTGCTGGCCACGTCGTTCCGGGCCCGGGGCGCAGTGGGTCTGGTGATTGATGGCGGCGTGCGCGACGTCAAGGATCTGAGCGCGATGCAGTTTCCAGTGTTCTCCAAGGCAGTGCATGCCAAGGGCACGATCAAGGCCACACTCGGGTCGGTCAATATTGCGGTGGTGTGCGCGGGCGCCCTGGTCAATCCGGGCGATGTGGTTGTCGCTGACGACGACGGCGTGGTCGTCGTGCCCGCGGCAATGGCGCTGCAAGTAGCCAACGCGGCTGCGGCGCGCGAAGCCAATGAAGCCGACAAGCGGGCCCAATTCGCGGCCGGCGTGCTCGGCCTGGACATGTACGACATGCGTCCGGCATTGGCAAAGGCCGGGCTCAGGTATGTCGATTGAGCGGCGCTGGAACTGATTGCGATGGAATTTGCCAAGTCTGCTGGCTGGCTCGATTGGTTTGCTGGGCCGAGCAAACCGCGTTTCGCGCTGCCCGTTGGTGCGGTGGATGCGCATTGCCATGTGTTCGGTCCGGGAGCTCTGTTTCCGTACGCGCCCGAGCGCAAGTACACGCCGTGCGACGCGTCCAAGGAGCAGTTGTTCGCCTTGCGCGACCACCTGGGTTTCGACAGGAACGTCATCGTGCAGGCGACCTGCCACGGCAGCGACAACAGCGCGCTGGTCGACGCGCTCAAAGCCGCGCAGGGCAAGGCACGTGGCGTGGCCACCGTCAACTGCAGCGTGACCGACGCCGAATTGCAGCAGATGCATGCGGCCGGCGTCCGTGGAACCCGCTTCAACTTCGTCAAGCGCCTGGCCGACTTCACCCCGCGCGAGGTGTTGCTGGAGATCGCCAACCGCATCGCGCCGCTGGGCTGGCATGTGGTGGTGTATTTCGAGGCGCAGGATCTGCCGCAGCTGTACGATTTTTTCACCGCGTTGCCGACCACGGTGGTAATAGACCACATGGGACGGCCCGACGTATCCAAGCGGGTCGGTGGACCGCAGTTCAGCCTGTTCATGAAGATGATGCGCGAGCACCCCAACATCTGGAGCAAGGTCAGTTGCCCCGAGCGCCTGTCCGTGACCGGACCGAAAGCGCTGGCGGGCGAACAACATGCCTACCAGGACGTCGTTCCGTACGCCCGCACACTGGTCGAGACCTTCCCGGACCGGGTCCTGTGGGGCACCGACTGGCCGCATCCCAACCTCAAGGATCACATGCCCGACGACGGCCTGCTGGTGGATTTCATCCCGCAGATCGCAACCACACCCCGGTTGCAGCACAAGCTGCTGGTCGATAACCCGAACCGTCTGTACTGGAGCGATTGATGGCACTCGACAAACCCTACACGGACGTGCCCGGAACCACGATCTTCGACGCCGAACAGTCACGCCTGGGCTACCACCTGAACCAATTCTGCATGTCGCTGATGAAACCCGAGAACCGGGTCCGTTTCAAGGCCGACGAGCGGGCCTGCCTCGATGAGTGGCCCATGACCGAGGAGCAGAAACAGGCGGTGCTGGCACGCGACCTGAATCGCTGCATTGCGGCCGGTGGCAACATCTATTTCCTGGCCAAGATCGGCGCTACCGACGGCAAGAGCTTTCAGCAGATGGCCGCCAGCATGACCGGCATGACCGAAGACGAATACCGCGCCATGATGGTCGCCGGCGGGCGCTCGGTGCAAGGCAACCGTTTTGTTGGCGAGGACGGCGACGCCCAGGCGCATCGCCAACCCCAGGGCCGCACGGCACAGAGCGGAGCCGCCTGATGGCCCGCATCAGCGCCAGTGTTTACACCTCCCATGTGCCGGCGATCGGCGCCGCGATGGACCAGGGCAAGACCGGCGAGCCGTACTGGCAGCCATTGTTCAAGGGCTATGGTTTTTCCAGACAATGGTTGCAGGACAACACGCCGGACGTGATCTTCCTGATTTTCAATGACCATGCCACCGCGTTCAGCCTGGACATGATCCCCACTTTTGCCATCGGTACCGCCGCGGAGTTCTTGCCGGCCGACGAAGGATGGGGCCCGCGGCCGGTACCCAAGGTGATCGGCCATCCAGAACTGGCGTCGCATATTGCGCAGTCCGTGATCCAGGATGACTTCGATCTGACCATCGTCAACAAGATGGACGTGGATCACGGTCTGACGGTGCCGTTGTCGCTGATGTGCGGCCAACCCAAGGCCTGGCCTTGTCCTGTGATTCCATTCGCGGTCAACGTGGTGCAGTACCCGGTGCCCTCAGGCCGGCGTTGCTTCCAGCTGGGGCAGGCGATCGGCCGCGCGATCGCGTCGTTTGACAAGCCGCTCACAGTGCAGATCTGGGGCACCGGCGGCATGAGCCATCAGTTGCAGGGTCCGCGGGCGGGGCTGATCAACAAGGCGTTCGACACCGACTTCCTGGACCGCCTGATCAGTGATCCGGCCGGCCTGGCGCAAATGCAGCATATCGACTATGTGCGGGAAGCCGGGTCGGAGGGAATCGAACTGGTGATGTGGCTGATCGCGCGTGGCGCGATGGCTGATGTAGCGGGTGGCGCCAAGCCGCTGGTGGCGCACCGCTTTTACCATGTGCCGGCGTCCAATACAGCGGTCGGACACCTGATTCTGGAGAACCGGACATGACCGCGCTTGCCATGCCGGCCGTCGATGCATTGGGGCAAACACGGTGTCCGGCGGTGGGCTGCCGTGTTAGCGTACAAGGGCAGCTGCCGCAGGGCTGGACGAGGGCGCACAATCGGTCCGGATTTCGGTTCAATAACCTGGAGACTCACCATGAAATTTCAACTGTCGACAGTGCTGGCTACATTTGTGCTCGGCGCAGCCCTGCAGCCGGCCCAGGCCGCCGACGTGACTCTGCGGGTGCACCAGATGCTGCCGCCACAGGCCGCCATTCCAGCCAAGGGCTTGCTGCCCTGGGCCGAGAAGGTCGAGAAGGAAAGCGGCGGGCGCATCAAGGTCCAGCATTTCCCGACCATGCAGCTGGGCGGCAAGCCGCCAGACCTGTTCGATCAGGCAAAGGACGGCGTGGTCGACATTGTGTGGACGGTGCTTGGATATACGCCCGGCCGTTTTCCCAAGACCGAGGCGTTCGAGTTGCCGTTCATGAGCGGCTCGTCCGAGGTGTCGTCGAAAGCGTTTCAGGAATATGTCGAGAAGAACGCGATGGACGAATTCAAGGACGTCAAGCTGCTGGCGGTGCATACCCATGGCCCCGGGTTGTTTCACAGCAAGGAGCCGATCAACAAGCTCGAGGACCTCAAAGGCATGAAGGTGCGCGGTGGTTCACGCGTGATCAACATCATGCTCGAGCAACTCGGCGCCACGCCGGTCGGCATGCCGGTGCCGGCGGTGGGCGAGGCCCTGTCCAAGGGCGTCATCGGTGCCACCACCATTCCATGGGAGGTCGTGCCCTCGGTCAAGGTGCAGCAGATCGTCAAGAACCACACCGGGTTCACGGGTGCCAAGGGCCTGTATACGCAGACCTTCGCCGTGGCGATGAACAAGGCCAGCTACGACAAGCTGCCGGCGGATCTGAAGAAGGTCATCGATACCAACTCCGGTATCGAGTTCGCAGGCAAACTGGGCCGCGTCATGGACGAGGCGGACAAGCTGGGCCTGTCGCTGGCGCAGAAGGCGGGCAATAACGTCATCACGCTGGACGCCGCCGAGACGGCGCGCTGGCAACGTGCCGCCAACGGCGTACGCGCGGTCTGGTTCAAGGAAGTCGGCGACAAGGGCATGGACGGTCCAAAACTGGCGGCCGAAGCCGAGGCGCTGATCAACAAGTATTCCAGGAAATAGTCCAACAAGTCAACGCGGGACCCTCGCCTGGGCGAGCGCCCGCGTTTTTTCAGATGAACGCATTGATCTACCGCCTGAGCCAGTGGCTGGCATGGTTTGGCGCCGTGGTTCTGGCCGCCTTGGCGATCATGACGGTTGTCAGCATCGTCGGGCGTGCCTTGTCTTTCGCCGGGCTCGGGCCGGTTCCCGGTGACTTTGAACTGGTCGAGGCGGGCACCGCACTGGCAGTTTTCTGCTTCATGCCCTGGTGCCACTTGAAGCACGGCCATGCGGTGGTGGACATGTTGTGGAATGCGTATCCGGCGCCAATGCGCCGCGTGCTCGAGGTCCTGTCCGATGGCTTGGTGTTTGGCGTCTGGCTGCTGCTGGTCTGGCGCATGGGGATCGCGACGATGGACTTTTATGGCAATGGCGAGGTCAGTTTCATCCTGCAGATGCCGGTGTGGTGGGGCTATGCGA
>JAYUQC010000019.1:0-17075 GCA_043759735.1 Rhodoferax sp. | reverse complement strand
TGAACTTTGGAGCAAAATTCCATTTTGCTTTTTAGTGTAAAAAACATGCTGCCAAGAGCTTATTGCGACCCATTACGGTCACCATAGCCAGCGCCCTGCGGAATCTCTGCGGGGCGCTTATGTTTGAAAGAGAACTAATGCTGAACTTGAATCTTGGGTGTGGCCCTCAGGTTGTAGACGGATGGGTGAACGTTGACTATGCGATAGGCGCCCGCTTGGCAGCAATACCTGTCCTAAAGCCGGCAATACGCCGGCTCAATTTTTTTCGAGTGGACTGGGATCCAAAGATCCGCATCCATGACTTGACAAGACCCCTCCCTTGGGGAGACGAGACCGTTGACGTCTGCTACACATCGCACACGGTGGAACATATGTCGCGCGAGCAAGGAGGGTTTCTCGTACGCCAAGCATTCCGCGTTCTCAAGCCCGGTGGTGTACTCCGCGTTGTCGTACCGGATCTTCAGGCCATCGTCAATAAGTATTGCAGCGGAAAAATTCCAGCAGACCTTTTTGTAGAAGCACTCGGCGTACTTTACGGAGCAGACAAACAAGGTCTGCGAAGAATGCTGGCGCCGGTAGTTGAGTTTCCTCACAAGTGCATGTACGACACACAGGCAATGATTCGACTCCTTCAAGGCGCTGGTTTCATTGCGCAAGCGCGTGAAGCCTTCGACAGCGATATAGAGGACATCCGCATGATCGAAATCGAAAGCAGGACAATCGAAGCGGTTATCGTCGAAGGAAAAAAACCGTTGCAGGTCGGTACCAAAGTCGCTGATAGGTTACTCAAGGCGAGCAACGATCCGCTCTGATGAAAGTGAATTCCCCTCCTGGACTTGTCGGCATCATCGTACAGCCGGCCGAGTGAGTTCATCGATCAGAGCCTTCGTCTGTCGGATGTTTGCGCGGCTTGACGCCCCAAAAACGATTGATTCAATTTGAGGCTGCCGGCATACGTAGTCAATGGCCGCCCGTGGCGAGATCGCACCCGACGCAAGTACCGACATCGCCACCGGCCTGAAACGCCGCGTGGCGATCGTCTTTTCATACAGGTCGATGCCACCGCACATGCGAAAGCCGATCTTGTTGATATTTGAGCAAACAATCGGATTATCGATCCTCAGTGCGTCCAAAACGTCCAGCAGAAAGGGCGTATTCATCGTGATGAAACCCGGCTCGGCCAAGTACTTGTTGCGTACGTGGTCTGCGAAGTACCGAAACGCATCCTTCATGCCGATGCCCAGTAGGAGATCAGTGATCACGTTCTGCATGAAGATCACCGGCGTGTTGAGGCCATGAAACATCTTCATCTCGGCGTCGATCAGCAATTGCAGGATCGTCTCGATATCCTTGCTGGCCAAAGCCATGCCGCCTTTCAGCATGGCGCCCACCGCGCCGTCCTGTGGCAAGAAGGTACGAAGCGCATCGATCATGCCGTGCTCGGTGACTGCGTTGGCGTACTTGTGGGCATATGGCATACACGGGAAAAACTCGTAGTCCGGATACTTGGTTTGGTTGGCTCGGAAGTGGTCGCAAATCTGCGCCACGCGCTCATGCGTAGTGCACATGAAGGTGCGGATGCCCTCCTGGTACGCAGCATCCAGCACATCGAGAATGGCCTGCAAATCCTGGAAGCGGATCTGTTGCGCTCGGGCTTTCTCCTCCGACATATGGTTCACGCCAAAGAACTGGTTGTCGCCGAAAAGTACGCGGTCCATCGCTGAAGCTTTCATTGTCTGTGGGGCAGTGGGTTCTGGCAGCTCAGCTGAAAAACCGGGCCCAGAAGGTCTTGGCAACTGGCGCACCGCTGGCGAGCCCCGGCGTTGGACCGCCGGCGCCGCTGGCATCTGCGCTCCCGGCTAGGATCATGGCCACCACCCGGTCGGCCTGTAGCGCCGATCTGAAGCTGTTCTCGCCATCGACGCGTCGCAGCTTGATGCTCTGAACAAAGTAGTCAATCTGGCCCGAGTACTCCTCACCTCGCAGGTAAAACCAGACCTCTTTGCTAAGTTCGGTGGTGTATCGCACGGTCCAGCCGGCGGGCGTATCGGGCAGCGCCGGGTGAGGTTCGCGAAGGTAGATCTGACACTCTTGCCGATCGGCTGTTATGCGGCCATTGGTGCCCCACACCGACACCTTTGTGCTCATCTTGCGAAAGCTCTCGTCACTCCAATTGACGCACAACTGACCGCTGGCACCACTGGTGTAGTGCAGCGAGCAGTACACCTCGTCCTCAACATCCCGGGAGAACACACCGTGGCGAACCACGCCGCTCACCGAGGATGGCGCCCCGGCCACGAAATTGACGAGATCGATGGCATGACAGGCGTAGTCATACAGCGCGCCACCACCCTCGCTCTTGGCCGAGCGCCAGGTACCGCCTTTGGCGCGCAAAACGACGGGCCCATAGGCTTCGGCCCTTACGTGGTGCACAGTGCCCAACGCGCCCGAGCGAATGATCCGGGCAGCCTCTTGGCATGCGCCCACAAAGCGATAGTGATAGCCCACCTGTGTGACCAGACCCTCGTCCTCTGCCCGCTGCACCAGCCGCGCGCCATCGGTCACGTCGAGCACGAAGGGCTTTTCACAGAACACGTGCAGACCACGCGCCAGCGCCTTGTCGACCATATCGGCATGCAGCTTGGAGGGGGTGGACACCACCACCGCGTCCAACTGTTCACGTGCCAGCATCTCGTCCAGATCGGCATAGCACTTTAAGCCCGTGTGCTTTGCCAGCACATCGGTGAGATAAGTCATGGTGTCGCAAGCAGCGACGACTTGCACTTCGGGGTGCGCCCTCACTACGGCCAAGTGCGAGAGGCCCATCTTGCCCAGACCAACCATACCAATACGTATCACAAGCCCTCCCTCAAAAGAAAATCACGTTGGTGGCAGTTCAGGGACCGGCCTTTTCGCGCCGGAGGAACCGCAGGCCGGCAATGCCCATTGCCGCCGCCTCGAGAACGAATACCAATGACCACCAATAGCGCCTGGCGCGCAGCCTCGGCTGGAGGATGAGGCGAAAGACCCACTCCAACCCCAGCGCGCGCAGAAAAGCCGGTGCCCAGGGCACCGCGCCCGAGTGGTAGTCGAAGGCTGCGCCCACGCCTACCATCCAAGGCGCATGAATGCGACCCAGGTGCGAGTCGATCCAGGCCTCCTGCTTAAGCAGGCCCAGCCCGACCCAAACAAAATCGGGCCGGGAGTCGTTGATCATCTTGACGACCTGCTCGTCTTCTGAGGCCGTCAGTTCGCGGAATGGCGGGCAGTAGGTGCCCACCACCTGCAAGCCAGGGATCTGCGCCTTGAGCTTCTCGGCCATCAGGTCAGCCACGCCCTCCTTGCCGCCGTAGTAGAAGTGGCGCCAGCCACGCCCGGCCCCGATGCGCGAACAGTCGAGCTGAAAGATAGGGCCGTTGTAGCGTGGCACCTTCAGGCCCCAGAACCAGCCCGCCGCGATCACACCAATGCCGTCACAAAGAGAATGCTGGGCATGCTGGATGAAGCGCATGTGTGCTGGTTTGCGCAATGCGTGGTACATCGATTCGGTGTTCGTGATCGAGACAGCACCGCCCGGCTCGCTGCGCTCGATCCTGGCCGCCACGGCGCCCAGGATCTCGCCGATCGATCCAACGGATACCGGCACACCCGCAACTTGTGCCATAGGCAACTCGCCGTCCGAGCCGCCAGAGGGCAAGTCTGACTCAGCCATTTGCATTGCCCGCAAGTGGTAGCAATCCGTCCCGGGTCAAGCAAGCGACGATGCCGGCTGCAAAGTTCGCCGCCATGTTCTCCAGCGTGTATCGCTTGGCGTCACGGGCGCACTGTTCGCGCATGGCCGACAAGCGCCCCGGTTGCACAAACAGTTCTGCCACCGCTGTTGCATAGGCATCCGCGCTGTCGCTCGCAACGGCCCGTCCGTTCTTGCCATCGACCAGGTAGTCGTACTCCGGGCTGTGGAGTGCTGACACCTGCGTGACCAGCGGCGTCTGGGCAACAAATGCATCCACTACATGCAGGCCGACCAGGCCAGGATTGAGCATCACCTGCGCAAGCCGGTAGTACAGCGCCTTCTCGTGCCCCTTTCGCGGCCCCAGCATATGAAGCCATGGCCGCGACGCGGCAGCCTCCTTCATCAGGCCTGAATCGGGACCCTCGCCCACGACGAGCAGATGGAAGGCCGGCAGGCGCAACCGAAGCAGGTCGGCGCTCTCAAGCAGCACGTCGATGCGCTTCTCGGCGTAGATCGAACCACAGTAGATGGCAACCTGCGAGCCCTCGGCGATGCCCAGATCCGTAGCAGCCCGCGTGATGGCGTCGGGTGCGATGGCCTGCAGATCGCTTTCGAAGCCCGAGCCATCGATGGCGTTGTCCAGCGTGGTGACGCGCTCAGGCGGAAAGCCGTTCTCGATGACATAGCGGTGCGAACTTTCGGTGTAGGCGAACCACCAGTCCACGCGCCGCAGCCACCAGGTCTTCCACTGCTCGCGCAGGCCCTGCGGGGCCGTGCTCTGGTAGTTTCGACCGTGGCCCCAGAAGGCCAGGCGCGGGCCACCGAAGGCACGGCGAATCTGGAGCCAGTAGTTGGACAGCAGCCGGTTCTCCTGCATCACCACGATCAGCGCAAGCTCGCTGGCGGCAGGCGGCAACGGCTGCCAGACCAGGTCTTTGCCGCCTAAGCGCAGGAATCGATTGCGAACTGACGTGGCCCAGTCAAGCCGACCCTCGTCCTTGCGCGACCGCTCGGTCTTCGAGGCTTGCCCATACACCAGCATCAACTCGACACCAGAGCCCCGCAAACGTTCGCGCAACAGCTCGAACAACCTCAGGCGGTAGTGAAGAAGGCGGTATTGGACGATGGCGACTTTGATCATGGCTCAGGCCGGCGATACGTTCGATGCACCGTTGGCGCAATTGATGGTTGTTGGCAAACTTGTGCGCCGTTCAGAGTGCCGATGCACCAAGCCGATTGACGCCCAGCTCGAAGTCGGCCTCTGTTCCGAGCGTGTCGAAGTAGATCACCGTGCGGGTTGCAGGAATCGGCGCACTCGGCACTGTCGCGACGATGATCCGCTGCTCGGCCGGGCCGCTCACCGTCAGCGTGTACTTTCTGCTGCCGGGGCACTCAAGCGTGATGCTCCACTGGCCACTTGCGGCGTACTCACGCGAATCGGTCCAGTACTGCGTTGCCTTGGTGCTTGGTGGTCCCATCGGTCGACCAGCAACCTTAAGCGCGCCAGTGACAACGTTGCATGTAGTGTGAAACGCGCTGCCCAGACGTCTGGGCGCCGGCGATCCCCTCTGCAGGATAATTCGTGTGCGTTCAACAAAGCCACGATCCGTCACGCGCCAGGCACGCGCCACGGCTGCGTCCGGCCGGTAGCGAGGAAAGCTCACCTGCATCCTGTTTTCCGCTGCGGAAAATCCGGTGACATCCGCGGAGCCCGGCAGATCCGCCTGGCCCTGGCCGTCGATCAAGGGCACGTTGTGGGCAGCGGCCTGGGTGAAGTAGTCGAGATGTTGGCGCGCCGCGTAGCTGACCGTGCCAACGCTAGCGGACAGCTTTGTCGGCCCATCCGCAAGTTCATAATTGAGCGCCTCAAACTGTGCATGATTGCGCACGATCTGGCCGTACCGGATGAACACCTGCCACGGTCCGGCCTTCAGCACGGCCATGCGATTGGCAGCGAACAGGCGACTCATCACGGCCGGCGGTGGTGCCGCAGCGGCGATCAACGCCGGCGGCGGATCCAATAGCGTATCCCAGGAGCGCACCACCGAGGCGCGGCGCAGCCCCACAGCCGTCGGCACCGACCGGTAGAGCTTGAAATACAGCCATTCCGGCTGCGCCTGAAGGCCCGCGGTCCCATCACCTGGCGTGGGCAGTGATCCGTCCTCAAACCGATAGTCCAACGGAGCGAAAAGCAACCTGCGGGCAAGCATCGCCTCCTCATAGAACGTCCCCGCCTGCCCTTCAATGGCGGCAGCCACCAGCAAGCGATCGAGCGCGTCCAGCACATAGGCGTTGTACGAGAACGTCCCTTCGACCCACAGGTTGTCGCGGGTCACGCCCTGCCGAAGGGTCGCTGTGATGCCATGGGCACCGTCGCGTGCATGGGCCAGCAGCGACGCATCGTCAAAACGCATGGCCACTGCCGCGATGGCCGCCGCCTGCCAGAGGCCGATGTTCGAGAGTGGCGCCGGCACGGTCTTGAGGTTCAGCGCGATGGGAAAAAAGAGGCCCTGGCGCCACATGGCCACCCGTTGCGGCCCGGCGTAGCCGCCGAGCAACCGGGCCACGTCGAGCAGCGCAAAGACGTTGGTGGCCTCGTCCAGGCCATGAGCGAACATGCGCCCGCGCCCGACGTCTGTGCGCAGTGGCCAGCGCTCATAGTTCTCGGCGTAAAGGTCCAACTGGCCGGCCGCCCATTCGGCGTACTGCTCGTCCCCGCCTAGGCGGTACAGGCGCGCAGCGTCGAGCATGCGCGCGATGTTGTATTCCCGCATGTACGCCACCCAGGCTCGCTCCAGTCGCTGCGCGGCCGGGTCATTGGCACGCGAAACCGGCTTGGGCGTTTGCGGTGTCCACGCCTGGCGCACCCCGCTGGCCTGATCGATGTAGTCATGCAGCCAGCCACCGACCAGTTCGGGGCGCTCAAGCCGCGCCGATATCCAGGCGCCGAGTTGCTGACGCTGCTGCGCAATCCAGTCTGCCCAGCCTTTGTCCTTGCCGGCCTTTACGCGCGCGTCGTCCCAATGCTCCGCAGCCGGTGGCCGCGAGTCTTGCTGCCTGCTCAGTTCGTCGGCAGTCGACGCAGTCCGCAACTCACCGTCGGCAAAGGGCGCTGTTGCAGAGCGTGCGGGATCGAGCCAGACCGATGTCGCAGGACTCGGCCCGGCCGCCGCACTTGCCAACGCAAGGGTTGTGGCAAGACAGCCCAGCATGACCCGCGTCGAATTGTTCATGGTGCCTGCACCAGGGGTGATGTCGACTCGCGTGGCAGCCCCAGGAGGCGGTAGCGCAGATAACCTTCAACCCGCCCGATGCACATGGCCGCAGAGACGATCAGCGCAAAGGGCTTCGGCTGGCGAAACAGCGTCAACAGCATCGGCGCACCGAAGCCACGAACGATCACGTACGCATCAAGGCGGTGCTTGGCATACAACCCACCCAGACCGCGCGCACGCTGGCGGGCGTTGCGGCAGACCCGGCTCAAATCGCCACCATGCCGCCGGTCAAAGACATGATGAACCAGGGCGCCTGGTTCTCGCTCGATCAGCGCGCCGGCGGCCAACGCCCGGAGGACGAAATCGATCTCCTCACCTGCACCGAACCATTGGCCAACGCCAAAACGTTCATCGAACCCGCCGACCCGATCAAACAGCGCGCGCCGAAAAAACAAGGTGATGGAACTGGCATCGCCGTCTCGAAACTTCCGCCAGGCAGGTAGCGACAGCGGTTTGCGTTCAGGCATGCGCCCAGCCGCCAGCGACTGCTCCTGCCAACAGGCGACCACACCCTGCACGTCGGCGCTGCGGCCGAAGGCTTGAAGAATCTTCGCGATCGCATCGGCGTCATACCAGCAATCATCATCTGGAAAGGCGATGAACTCGCCCTGGGCCGCGCGCAATCCGGTGTTTCTCGCCAGCGACAGATTGGGCTCAGACAGTCGCAAGTGTTGGACTGCCAGGCCGCGCGACTCCGCGTCGCGGACGGCTGCGACCAGGCGGTTATCGGGGTTCTGGTCAACGATCAAGACCTCGAATCGCCGATCACTCTGCACCAGCAGGGTCTGCAGCAGGCGTGTGACTTCGGTGGTTCGACCCACGGTGGCTACCACCAGCGAGAGCAGTGACCCGGCCATCATGCAGCCCCCGCGCGAACCACGCCGAATCGCTTGAAACGCCGCCGCATATGCACGAGGTCGTGAAACAGCCGCGGCAAGCCACCCGCCACGTAGCGCAATCGAACCTGATGATCCTCCTCGAAGGCTGCCATCGCATTGGCCGTGGACGCTCCGCCAGCGTGGCGGCGGAATGCGGCGAGATGACTGTCCAGGTACACCGGCGTTGCCAGGCGTGACACACGCAGCCAGAGGTCGTAGTCCATCGCATAGCGCAGGCTGGTGTCAAACCCGCCCGCCTGCAAGAACAGGTCGCGCCGCATGAAGACCGCCGGGTGCGCAATGATGTTCGCAGACAGCAGCTGCCGCCGGCTGTAGTGGGGCATGGCCCAGGTGGGCGGCACCTGCTGGCCATCGATGCTGGAGACGATGCGCCCGAAGAGCCAGCGCGCCCCGGTTCTCTGCAACTCGTTGGCCACCCGGCTTATCACGTCGGGGCCCAGGTAATAGTCGTCGCCATGGAGGTGGGCAATGACGTCGCCATGGGCCAGCCGTGCGCCTTCGTTCATCGCATTGGAAATCCCACCACGCACACCCGTGACCCAGCGTGAGCGCCCGCCCACGGCCTGGATGCGTTCGAGCGTGCCGTCTTCGGACCCGCCATCGACAAACACCTGTTCCAGATCGCCATAGATCTGCTGTGCGACCGACTCGATGCATTGGCCGAGGTAGGGCTCACTGTTCCATGTGCAGGTGATGACGGAGAAAGACAACATGATCAGGCGCGCGAGATCAGCCGCTGCGAGTAGTGGTCAAGCAACTTGTCGGCCATCGCTTCAACGGTGCCAATGAAAGCGGGCGAAGGCGCTGCACGATTCGAAGCGGGTCGCTGCGTCAGCATCGCTTCGGCCAGTTCCTCTACCGTATCGAACAGCCGCAACGCTCCAGCACCTGGCAGTGCGTAGCGATCCAGCTCCGGTGTACCGCCGCGCCGAAGTGCGAAGACTGACTTGCCCAAGGCCAAGGCCTCCAGCACGGTGGTAGGGCAGGACTCATCACAATCGGAAGGCACGATAACCGCATCGGCTTCAGCCATGTGTCTCAGGACATCCGAGTAGCCCGTCCACCCGAGGAATCTGATTGCCGGTGAGGCATGGGCCTCACGAAGCGGCTGGAGCAGTGGGCCGTCGCCAGCCAGCGTGAGCCGAATACTCGCCGGCAAGGTCTTGCGGGCAAGCGCTGCCAAGAGCGGCCCATAGCCCTTGTAGGCCAGCATTGCTCCTGCGGAAAAGAACTCCACTTCTCGACGGTCGCGTTCGACACCGGCGCCTACCGGCGCAAGAGCGTCCGAGATTGCATGAGAGTCCACCGAATTGTGAACAACCTCCCCCTGCGCACCGGATCCCGAAACACTGGAAAACGCCCGCTGCAGGAAACCGGACACAAAGATCACCGGATGCGACTCGTAAGCGCGGGTGGTACTGCGCCGCATCTGCTGCACGCTCCAGCGGCTGAGCAAGCGCTGCGCCAGGTTCGGATTGGGGCTGGCGCAGCCCGCACAGGCTGCAGGGTCGGTGAGGGTGCAACGGCCCAGGCCGGGCCGATAGCGGGTCTTGAGCATGCAGTCGCCACCCTGGTCGTGCCGCGTCTGCGTGAAGGGCACAACCGCCGGGATCTGGCCGGCAAGCCAGGGCAGATGGCCGTGGTAATGCACCACGTCGTAGCCAGCGGCGCGGGCGAGGATGGCGCCAGCGACGCGCCGACCGTTCAGCACCGTGCGCCAAGGGGTGAACGCGCCGATCTGGCGCTCTTTCCAGCCACGTGCATGACCGGTGATCTCGGCAAAGAATCGACCCGGTCCAGCCTGCTCGGGATGCACGGCGATCGGATGATCGGCATTGCCGAGAAAGTCGACTTCATGCCCGCGGCGACGCAATTCAAACGCCAGATTGAGTGCATGTTTGCCAAGTCCGCCCAGGTGGGGGTGCGGCACGTCTTCGCTGACGATCAGGATCTTCATGCCATTTTCCTCCGACGCAGTGCCGCTCGGATGGCCGCGCGGTCGGCGCTGACCAACACAAGCCGCCAGCCCACACCAGCCATGACCACTGATGCCGCAGTGCCGCCAGCCAACGCTGCCTTCACGCCGCCGCCACCCACCGCCACCGCTGCCAACCAGCCGCAACCCAGGCCGGCCAACGACATGCCGAGCCCCGGCAAAACGCTGGCCTTGAACCATTTGTCCAGCGGGAGAGGAAACACGCGTGCAGCGAAGAACGCGACAAAGAAGGCCGCGAAGCAGACCGAAACCAGCAGGTGCGACAGCGCCACGCCGAAAACGCCGCCAAGTTTTGCACCCACCAGCAGTGCAGCCAGCCCAACACCGGCGCGAATGACGGCAAGCCTGCCGGTCACATCCGGCCGACCACTGCCGTCTGTGACCAGTGAAGGCCCGTTGGTGAGCGAATCGGCCAGGGCACCGCATGACACCAGAACCAGCACCCCGTACCCGGCACCGGCAAAGTCCGGCCCGACCCAGGCGTGAAGAAACGCCGATCCCAGCAGCCACAACATCACCACCACACCGGCATTGACGGCAAAAACCAGTCTAGTCGAGCGCAGCAGCAACGCCAGCACCTCTGCCTGCCGGCCTTGCCCGAGCAGCGCGCTGGCGGCCGGAAAGATGACGTGGGTGATTCGGTAAGTGGTCGCAAAGAGCCGATTGGCCAGTATCACCGGCACCGTGTAGACGGCCACGCTCTTGACATCCAGCACCGAGGCAATTACCAGCTTGTCGGCGTGCTGGTATGTGATGGCTGCCAGGCGCGCCAAGTAGGCATAAGCGCTGAATCCCATCAACTGGCTGCGCAGCACTGCGCCCGGCCACGACCATTGCAGCCAGGGCAGCGCCCGGCGTACCGCAACGACCAGCCACGCCATGCCCACGATCGCCACCAGATTGCGCAGCCAGATCACGCCCGTCAGGTGCGCGCCCAGCGCGACGGCTGCGGCCGTCACCGACGGTGCCACAACACCGAGAGTCGTCTCGATCCGACCGCTCAGGTCGTAGCGCTGCAGCGCCTGCGGCACGCTGAGAAGGTAGGAGTAAACCTGGCCAAGCGCAAATCCGAGCGCAGCAACCCTGAATGCTGTCGTTGCCTGTGCGCTGGCCACTTGGCCCGGCGTCGCAAACCAGTGCGCAAGCCACGGCGCCGCCACAAGAATCGCCAACGCGCCGGTCCCGGCAATGACCCCATAGACCATCAAGCCGAAACTGAAGGTCGAACACACCGCAGCGCGGTCGCCGCGCGCCTGGGCTTCGGCAATGAATTTGATGGAACCTGCGGTCACGTTGACGTCCAGCACCGCCAGATAGCCCGCCACGCTGGTGACAACAATCAGCAAACCGTATTCGGCCGTGCCCAAGCCACGCACCAACACTGGGGTGGTTACCAACAGGACGAGCGCCGGCACGATGCCCGCCATAAAGTTGCTTCGGGCGTTTTCACGGATGGACCGACTCATGGTCGGCCGGACCACGCTGCCACCTGTTGACTGCAATCCCATTGACCAGCGCTGATGTTGTGCAGGTTCTCGCGAGTGCGGCACGGGCGGGAAGATATGCTGACGACAGCGCGCGTGCGAGACAAAACGTCAACCTTTCTTGACACCGGCAAAGCAAACGGAATGACCGCGCAAGCGATAACCAAAACGGGCTTCACCTCTCTTGAACAACCATTGGCCGAGCCACTTTGATCGGCCCAGGCGCCGTGCAATCCGGGGCAGCGCAGACTGATCGTCCAAAGCGACCGGGCGTCCGAGCATTCGTGCTAACCCGAAGTAACGCATGGTTGCCTGGTACCAATCACGGTGGAAATCAGCGACGGGTTCGTGCCAAACATGGGTAACCGTCAGTCCCAGGCTGGAAAACAGCTGCGACAGCGCCTTGTCGGTCCAACGGGTGACATGGTGCGGCGGCATATTGAGCCATGCCGCAGTCGCAACGGAGAGAAACGAATCCTCAGCCGGCACCGTCACCAGCAGCATGCCGCCAGGCTTGAGCGCCGCAACACAAGCCTGCATGAAGCCCAGGCTTTCGGGCACGTGCTCCAGCACCTGGAAATGGCATACTAGATCGTAGTACCCGGGCCGCCTTGCCGCCTCTTCCTCAACCGGCGTTTGAGTTACATCCAAACCGGCAACGATTGCCTTTCGGACCGCCTCGAGATTGAACTCCAGGCCCCGATACGATCGGACTTGCTTCAGGTGTGACGCAAACGCGCCGCGCCCACAACCGACTTCCAGAACATCGGACCCGGGCGCAATCATTGCCGCAGCATGGGGATATTCAGGCTTTTCTATCTGGTAGTACCAGTCGTGCTGCTGCAACGCTTCATAAAATTCGGGGCCACCCGCAATCATCGGAAAATACCAACGTAAGCCACAAGCAGCGCATTCCAGCAATTCAATTAAATCTTCACCCAATGGCATCGAGGATCGAATACTGACACCCAGGTGTGCACTGGCGTAACCAGCAACCAACCGATCACACGCAACGGCGTCGATCTTTGAATAAATTGAACTCATGCAAGAGGGACAACGAATCTGCATTGTGACTACCGGATAATTTAATTTAGGCCTATAGTTGGATTTGGCGTCAGCCAAACTCGGTGAGGCTGCAACGCGGATCCCCAATTTTGATTTGCCAACTCTGTAACGAACAAGTCAACTGCTCAGAAAACTATTGCAACGAGTGTGGCAAATCGGGCACGCGGCAACGCGGCACAAACAAGCCGGAATCAACCTCGATCCGATCGCCAGCGCAAAAGCCTGACATCAATTCTCGTCACTTCCAGCCTTTATGACTTCTCAAGACGCTTGAATTCTTGACAAAGATGAAATCGCCGCTGCACAAGGCGCCGTCATAGGGACGGTAACCCAGGTCAACAATATCCCACAGGCAGTAATCATTGTCGTACATGACCAGATGAAGATCGCGCGACGTTGTTCGTCCTATATAGGCGTCCAGACAGCCAAACTCGACAATCACGACTTCGGCGTGTTTCAAGACTTGTGTCGCCCCCTTGAGTGCCGGCAATTCTGCACCCTGCAGGTCAAGCTTGAGCAAATCAGGTTGAAGCTGAAGTCGCTCTGCAATGTTGTCCAATGTGTCAATTGGCACCTGCACTGAGTGACCCGCCTGCCCCGAAGCATGGCCCAGCAGCGACGCGCCTGCGTCGACATCCTGGCCCTGCCAGAAGTTGAGCGTCGCGCTGCCTTGTATTTCTCCCAACGCTACATTCACGATCTTTGGCGATGGTTGAATACCGGAAAGATTGCTCGCGATTATCTTCTGAACAATCGGGTTCGGCTCAACTACAACAATCTGCGCACCAGGAAATATACCTGAAACCGTTTTCGACCAACGACCCCTGAAAGCGCCGCCGTCCAAGATGACTCTCGGCACAAAGCCAAGTTTCTTGGCCAGTTCCATCCGCTGATCCCAGGTGGGCATGGAGTGCGGTCTGCCCATCACCAGGTTGAAACCGGTTGAAATGAATGGCATTGTGCTGACTTTCTTCAGCAGAGCCCTCGCGTATTCACTTATTTGTGGCATTCGTCAAAATCCATTTTCTTGAAAGCTGAGGCGTGACACGACACTGCAGCGCCGCCGAAACAAAGTAGGGCAAACCTAAACACAGCGCGAGCAATTGAGTGGTTCGGAACTGGGGAATCGGCGTACCGATAATCATGTCGGGCAGCATGAATAGTAGGCCAGAACATCCTGCGAGCACAACTGCATGCCCCATTGCTGGCAGATCATCCGGGAGTTGCCGCAGGTACGCGATGAAAGCCCAAATTACGCCTATGAGCAGCACCAACCCCGGCACTCCAGCCTTCATGGCGATGTGAAGAAAACCACTATGCAGAAAACTGCCTGCACTTTCAGGATCCTGCCACTGAATGAGATTGGCAGATTCATATCGACCCCAGGAACCAATGCCAAGCAGCGGCGATTCGCTAAATGCATCCCAGGCCAAGCGCAACTCAAGCACTCGCTGGGACTCGGGGCCGGCACGTTTCGTAGCCAGGTCATAGAAGAATGCAGTAATCCCACCGGCGCCACGGGTCTGGCCGATGCGCTGAACGGCCGCATAGGCCACGCCAGCCACCAGAATTGGCAGACCGGTGAGCGCTACTGTCCACCGAGCGCGCGCACGCATGTGAAGCAATACGAAGCCTGCCACCAGCGCCAATCCGACCCAGGCCGTCCGCCGGAACGACAACGTAATGCAGGCCAGCGCCAATAGGGCAGTCAAGACATAGATTGCATCCCAAAATCGGCTCCGAACAGTCTCGCGACGGATGAGGAGCAGCGCCACGGCGACGACAAGCCCAAGCATGCAGACGAGTCCGTCACCAATATCAAAGAACGTCAGCTTGATCTTGATGCCCATCAGGTTCTGATAGACGTTCGACGCGTCACCACCAAAGAACGCAAACCGCGTCAAACCGAAAAGCGACTTCGCCAATGCTGCCAGTACCAAAAGACGGCCCAATATCAGTAGATCACGTTCTGATGTGCCGGCCCAGAACAGCAGCAGCACCAGCACGCCCATCCACGGCAAGTTGACGAACCCGTGCATACCCAAGACTTCTCGCGCGTCCTTGCCGAGGGCCAATCCCGAAACGGCATGTAGCAGTAGCAAAATCAGCCACCCCAAAAACCAGCGCAAGATGACTGGTGTTTGCAATGCCGGCTGCGACGGGGGTCGTTTGAGGGCACGTCCCATCCAAATCCAGCACACGGTGATCAGCAGTGCCCACAACAACGCTGGAAAGAACAACTGCCCAGAGCCTCGAAAGTAGATCGGTGTTCCGGTGAGTTCCAGGCTGCCATAACTCGATGTGGGGTACACAAAAAACACCGACAGATACAGCACAAGTGGCACGATTGGCCGTGCCAGAACGGCACCGCCAAACGCTGTGATCGCCATCGCAAGGCCGAATGCCAGCAGGAAGGGCAGGCTGTAGAAAACGAAAGTCAGTGCATCCATGAGATCAGTGGACGCAGCGCGTCTGTGGGGCCGGCGATGGCGCAGTTGTCGGGCGTCGCGAAGTTCGCCGCGCCGGAATACAGGGTATCCAGGTTCTGTACTTCATGGCACAGATGCAGTTGTCCGCTGCGGATGTGTGGATACTGACAAATCGGCCGGTCTGGCTTCAAGGCATTTAGTGATCGAGCCGGGGGTACGGTGCCATGCGCTAGGCCGCGCATGCTTGGAAACAACGCAACCAGCCAGACGCCATACAGGCCAGTCAGGCCTGTGTTCAGCGCTGTTTGAGTCGTTGTCAATTAAGCATGTCCAGTCGGGACGGTAACAGTCAAATTATCGGTTTGCCGATGACCTGGGGCTTTAGATCAGCACTTATGGCATGCGCCATGTCCGTCACAAAAGCCTGGTGCATCTGGTAGGCCTTGCCGGCATTGGCCTCGATGCTCGACACTCGCACCAGCATGCCGTCGGGCACTACGCTGCGGGTGCTGTAGGACAACTGCGCCAGCTTCTGCTCGGTACCGCTGAGCGTGACGCGCTCGCCCACGGTGATCCAGTAGGTAATGGGCTCCACCCGGCCACCCAGTTGCGACACCAGGCGGCGCACCCGCAGACTACGGCCGCCGAGATCGACTGCTGCATCCTCCTTGGAATTTATCTGGAAGCCCTGCGCCGGATAGCACACCTCGGGGCGATGCGCACGCGTGCCATCCGACTGATCACCCCCATAGGCCACCGACAGCATGATCCGGTCGCCCTTGGCATTAACGTAGGTACGGCTGAGTGTCTGGTTGTAGATCTTGTTCAGCATCGCCTGGGTGTCGGGCGAGATCAGCTGCACCGGCATGCGGTCGTCCACGCGCCAATCGCCAAACGCCTTGGGGAACATCGTCTCCAGCTCCACCTTGGGCCGGGTGTCGGCCAGCCGCGATGTGGGCCGCCAGGCCTGGGCACCGGCAAAGGCAGCCAGCATCAGCAGCAGGGCCACAAGGGCTTTGAGTTGGATGGGCTTCATGGCTGGCGGCTCAAGCTGCGGCCTTGCCGGGTGATGATTTTTTCGCGGCGGGCTGTGCCTTGGCTTGCGATGCGTATTTGCCCCGCGCTAATTTGCCCAGATCTTTACGGTGGTATTCAGCCCGAAGGCCATCAATGGGTAAATCATGATTCTTCATACAACGTCTTTTAAAGGCGGGTTGCGCGGCTCGGACAACAAAGCAAGCATCGTCGCTGACAGGACTGGCAATCTACTTTGTGCAATGCGCCAAACTTGCTCGTTGTCAACCGTGGCATAGCCATGAATCAAAACATTCCGAAAGCTGACAATTTGCTTAAAATCAGGCACCTGCTGAGCAATCTCAGGCGCTGACCGAGATAACTGCGAAAGCGCTTCGCCGATGATCTCGAACTGCCGCCGCAAACCAGCGCGCACCAGCGCATTGGCCAGGTATGCGTCCAGAGCAAACCCCATGCAAAAACGCCGCAAGGTTTTGACAAGCCTGCTGAATGTCCCAAAGCCAGGCGCGAGGATCACGAGCCATACACAAGCTGCCTGTCACGGTTGATCGACGCCAGGATGTAGGGGTTCTTGACGGCCGCTGGCATCACCAGATCAACCGGGCAGCCCAGCAGCCGCTCCAGCGCGTCTTTCAGTCCAAAGTAGCTTTGCAGTGGATCGCCGTGATCCGAATCGGCAAATTCCACCAGAAAGTCGAAATCACTGTGCCCGGGATCAAAATCATCCCGTGCGGCCGAACCGAACAATTCAAGCCGTTTCACCCCGGACGCCTGGCACAGGGCAGCCACGGCGGCACGATGAACGGACAGGGACGGGTGCATCAGAGTGGCCTGCAACGGATTGGGCTGATCAGCCCGCAGCCTTGCCAATCACTTGCGTCGGCAACGCCAGAGGGATGGCCGGCGCCAGGATGTTCATTTCGGCCCCGCCCGGTGCGGCGCCATGAACAAGCCCAACACCTTGTCCAGCACCAGCATCAGCCCCAGCGCAACCATGAACAAGACCATGCCGGCAAAGCTGTGAACAAAGCCCTGGCCCGCCTCGTCGCCAAAGTGGTAGGTCACCAGCACCAGGATCATCACCCGCACGATGTTGGCCACAAAGGCGGTGGGCACCAGCAGCAGGGCCAGCACGATGTTGCGGGTGGGGTTGGTGTAG
>JAYUQC010000018.1:0-5891 GCA_043759735.1 Rhodoferax sp. | reverse complement strand
CAGGATGCGGGCCTCGCGCAAGCCACAGGGTTCGGTAAACCAGCGCAAGGTCGGCTCATCACCCAATGTGGCCGAGGTGAAGATCCAGGCACGCCGGCTGGCCTCGGGGGCGTCGGGCTTGAGCAGCTTGTCACGCACGGCCTGTGCGATGTCCAGCGGTGACTCGATCAGGCGCAGGTGCGCGCCGACATCGAGCCAGCGCACGCTGGCCGGATCGCGCTCTTGCAGGAAGCTCTCTGCATGCGACTGCATGGTGTCGAGGCGTTCGATCAGGCGACCAAAGTCGGGGGCCATTTCCGCCACCGGCTCGAGCGCATGGCGGGCCTGGGCGCACGCTGCCTGCAACGCATCCAGCGCATCCCGCCAGTCCGGCGCAGACACCTGCTCCGGTGCCGTTTCCAGCCAGCGCAGCCGGGAATTGGCCGGCTGCCGACCCACCAACATGCGCAAATCCCGTGCCGCGCGCTCGAGCGCGGCACCGTGCTGCTGCCACTCACCCAAACCACGTGCATGGGCCAGACCGACCGCGAGCAGGTCGCGTGCGAACTCAATGACCTGGCCGGTCGACAGCTGACGGCCCAGAAACTGCAATCCCGTCTCGTTGAGTTGGTGCGCCTCGTCGAAAACAACCGTGTGAACCGAGGGCAGCAACTCGGCCATGCCGGACTCGCGTACGGCCAGATCGGCGAAGAACAGATGGTGGTTGATGACCACCACATCGGCGGCCAGTGCCTCGCGGCGCGCCTGGTTGACATGGCAGGCACGCAATTGGGGGCATTGCGCGCCCAGGCAGTTGTCGCGCGTGGAGGTCACGTGCGGCAATACGGGCGAGCGTTCGTCCAGGCCCGTCAGTTCGGCCAGGTCGCCGGTGCGGGTGACCTGCGACCACTGCTCGATCTTGGCCAGGGTCCGGACCGCCACACGGTCTGCCAGGGCCGGGTCCCGTCGGGCCAGCTGTAGCCGGTGCTGACACAGATAGCTACTGCGACCTTTGAGCAGGGCGCTGCGCACCGCAAGGCCCAGGGTGGCCACCAATTGCGGCAGGTCGCGGCCAAAAAGCTGGTCCTGCAGGGTCTTGGTGGCGGTAGACAACAATACCCGATTGCCACTGAGCAACGCCGGCACCAGGTAGGAGAATGTTTTGCCGACTCCGGTACCGGCCTCGACCACCAACGCGCCACCGCTATCGATCGTCTGCGCAATCGCCCGCGCCATCTCGATCTGGCCCGCACGCGGGTTGAATTGCTGCACCGTGCGCGACAGTACCCCATCGGGCGCGAATACCTGGTCGACCTGTTCGAGCAAACCCATCCGTCAGGCCGATCCGTCGGGCAGGAGTTGGCCCCGGATGCGCTGCATTTCGTCGCGCAGCGCCAGACGGCGCTTTTTCATGCGGCGCATCGCGAGTTCATCGATGGGGGACAACTGCGAGGCGCGGTCGATCAGTGCGTCCAGATCCGCATGCTCCATCGTCAGTTCGATCAGGCGTCGGTCAGGGGAATGCAGATTGGCGTCCACGGCTTGGGTCTAGAATCACTTGCACGGGGTGTTGCGCAAGGGCGGAGCGGCAACCCGCGTGGCAAATGCCATTGTCCCGCTTTTTTGTCGATCGAAGCTGTTGAACGGCGCAAAATGACCAATGGTTACCGACTGACCGCAGCCACCGGCATCCACAAGGGTGACCGCGATTACCAGCAAGATCGGGTGGATCTATTGACGCACCCGCGGGCCAACGGCTGCGTGCTGGGGATCGTGGCCGACGGCATGGGTGGACGCAGTGGCGGGCGCAAGGCGTCCGACCAGGTCATCATGACGGCTCGCCAGTTGTTCGAACGCTATGCTCCCACTGTCGACGATGCTGCCGCCATGCTGATGCAGATCGCGCGCGAAGCGCATGTGGTGATCAAGCTCACTGCCATCTCCGCCGAAGAGGAGCCCCACAGCACGGTGGCGGCGTTCCTGATCAACGCTGGCGGCGACTGCCACTGGGCGCACTCGGGCGATTCGCGCATCTACCATTTTCACGCCGGCAAGCTGATGCGTCGCACGCTGGATCACTCGTATGTGCAGATGCTGGTCAAGCGCGGCGAAATCACCGAGGAACAGGCAAACGTGCACCCGCAGTCCAATATCCTGATGGGTTGCCTGGGCACCGAAACCGAACCACCGGTGGACATCCACTTCATCCCCCGCCTGCGTGCAGGCGACAGCCTTGTCGCCTGCAGCGACGGCGTCTGGCACTATTTCAATGACGATGAAATGGCCGACGTGCTGAACCGGCTGTCGGCGCGCGAAGCGGCGGAATTTCTGGTGGACAAGGCGCGTGGACGTGCGCAGGGATCGGGCGACAACCTGTCGCTGGTGGTGGTCAAGCTGGAGCAGCTCGAGAGCTGAGCCCGCTGGCCGCGCTACCCCGCTAGCTTGGCAGGGCGGTCCGCCATGCTCCTTTGCGAGGAATCCGCAGGCTCAGGGGCTGTTGTGCAAGCGCACGTCAGATCGCAGTATCTGTTCGGCTCCGCGCCGCTTGCGCTGCATATCGTTGATCAGAATTTCCTGGCGGCGCAAGTCGGCCATGACATCGCGCTCTGTCTTGCGACTGTCGATCAGGCAACCGCTCACCGCGAATTTTTGATAGCAGGCGATTTCCTGGGCCTCGAATTGCGCCTGGTGCTTTGCCCGGGTATTGACAATCCACTCACGCTGTTGCGATTCGCGCAAGGCCAGCACGCGATCAGCTTCGGTTTGCGCCGCCGCAGGCGCAACCAGCAGCACCCAGCACAGGGTAACGGCAGGCAGTTTCATGTCCGTACTGCCCGGCCGTTCGGACGGTACCGACAGCTCTTTCGGGAAGCAGTGAACGCAGCGAGCGTGGGCGCCAGTTTCATGTCAGGGTAGTATCGATCATCCGGCGATCCTGCGCCATGAAGGCGCGGGTCTGCATCTCTCGCAGCCGCGATACGGTGCGCACGAATTCATGGGCCAACGGGCCCTCGGTATAAAGTAGTTCCGGCCCCACTGCGGCCGACAGAATCAACTTCACCCGCCGGTCGTACAGCACATCGACCAGCCAAGTGAAGCGGCGCGCCTCCGATGCCATGCGCTGCGGCATTTGCGGCACGTCGCTGAGCAGCACGGAATGGAACTGGGTCGCGATCTCCAGGTAGTCGTTCTGGGAGCGCGGGCCCCCGCACAACACCTTGAAGTCAAACCACACCACGCCACCCGCGCGCCTGCGCGCCTGGATTTTCCGCGCTTCAATATGCAGCACCGGATCCTCATCATGCGACTCGGCCAGGCTGTTGAAGGTCTGCTCCATCGCGGCATCGGCCTGCGGCCCGCTCGGCACATGGTAGAAGATGACATCCTCCAGCGCACGCAACCGGTAGTCGGTGCCGTCGCCGATCGGCACCACGGCCAACTTTTCATTCAGCAGCGCAATGGCCGGCAGGATCCGGTTGCGGTGCAGGCCATTCAAATACAGGTCGTCCGGGCGAAAGTTCGACGTGGTGACAAAACCAACACCCTGGGCAAAAAGCGCATCCAGCAGGCGATGCAGGATCATCGCGTCCGTGATGTCCGCGACATGGAATTCGTCAAAACAAATCAGACGGAACCTGCGCGCCATCTGGCGGGCCAATTCGTCCAGCGGGTCGACGGTACCTTGCAAGGTCGTCAGCTGGCGGTGCACTTCGCGCATGAACTCGTGAAAGTGCAGTCGCGTCTTGCGTTTGACGCCGACCGCGTTGTAGAAGCAATCCATCAGAAAACTCTTGCCGCGGCCGACTCCGCCATACATGTACACGCCACGCGGAATCTCCGGCCGATTAATCAGCTTCTTGAGCCTGCTGGAGCGTTTGGCAAGGTACTCGGACCAGTCCGACGCGCAGCGCTCCAGTTCGGCGATGACCGCCAACTGCCCAGGGTCGCTGCTGTAGCCTCGCGACGCCAGCTCGCGCGCATAGGCCTCACGCACTTGCGTCACGGAAGCGGTCCGACGGCGCCAGCGCGGATCGTGCCCACCGCCGTTGTCAGAAGTTCAACGCACGCTTGTCGAGCGCCAGCGCCGCTTCCTTGGTGGCCTCGCTGAGCGATGGATGGGCGTGGCAGATGCGCGCGATGTCCTCGCTGCTGGCGCGAAACGCCATCGCCACGACACACTCGGCGATCAGTTCACTGGCCATCGGCCCGACGATGTGCACACCCAGGATTTCGTCCGTGGTCTGGTCGGCCAGCATCTTCACCATGCCGGTGGTGTCACCCAGGGCGCGTGCGCGGCCATTGGCCAGGAACGGAAAGCTGCCGCTACGGTAGGCGCGGCCTGCTTGCTTGAGCTGTTGCTCGGTCTGCCCCACCCAGGCGATTTCGGGGCTGGTGTAGATTACCCACGGAACGGTATTGAAGTCGACATGGCCATGCTGTCCGGCAATGCGCTCGGCCACGGCAACGCCCTCTTCCTCCGCCTTGTGCGCCAGCATCGGGCCGCGCACGACATCGCCCACCGCCCAGACATTGGGCAGATTGGTCCTGCAATCGTCATCAACGGTGATGGCACCGCGCTCGTCCAGCGCAAGCCCGACCGCAACGGCGTTCAGTCCCTGCGTGTTGGCAACCCGACCGATCGATACGATCAACCGGTCTACTGCCAGACTGTGCTCCGCGCCCTTGGCGTCGGTGTAGGCGATGCTCACACCCTTGGTGGTCGACTTGATTTCGCCGACCTTGACGCCGAGTTCAATCACGAGGCCCTGCTTGACGAAGGCCTTGTACGCCTCCTTGGCAATTTGCTGATCCACCGCGCCCAGGAACGTCGGCAAGCCCTCCAAAATGGTGACCTCTGCACCCAGCCGGCGCCACACCGAGCCCATCTCCAAACCGATCACGCCGGCCCCGATCAGGCCCAGCTTGCGCGGAACCGCACCAAGGCGCAGCGCGCCATCGTTGGAGAGGATGCGGTCTTCGTCGAAGGGCACGCCCGGTAACGCACGGGCGGTCGAACCGGTCGCCACCACCACATGCCTGGCCGTCAGGGTCTGCTTATGGGTGCCGTCTACCGTGATCTGGTAGCTACCGTTGGATGCGCCGGCAAAGGCAGCCCGCCCATGCACAAAGCTGACCTTGTTTTTCTTGAACAGGTACAGGATGCCGTCATTGTTCTGTTTGACGACGTTATCCTTGCGGCCGATCATCTTGCCGATGTCAACCGACAGGCCTTTGACCGCGATGCCGTGGTCTGCAAAATGCAGCGATGCATGTTCGTAGTTCTCCGACGATTGCAGCAGCGCCTTGGAAGGAATGCAACCCACGTTGGTACAGGTTCCTCCCGGTGCCGGCCCACCTTCGGCGTTCTTCCATTCGTCGATACAGGCGACCGAGAAGCCCAGTTGCGCGGCGCGTATGGCGGCAATATAGCCACCCGGGCCGGCTCCGACGACGATGACGTCAAATTCTTGCGACATGTCTACCCTTAGATGTCAAACAGCAGACGGGACGGGTCTTCCAGCGCTTCCTTCATCGCCACCAGGCCGAGCACGGCCTCGCGACCATCGATGATGCGGTGGTCGTAACTCATCGCCAGGTAATTGATCGGTCGCACCACGACCACGCCGTTCTCCACCACTGCGCGATCGCGGGTCGCATGCACGCCCAGGATGGCCGATTGCGGCGGGTTGATGATGGGCGTGGACAGCATTGAGCCAAATGTGCCGCCATTGCTGATCGAGAAGGTGCCGCCGGTCAAATCATCGATGCCCAACTTGCCGTCCTTGGCTTTTTGACCATACTCGGCGATCTTTTTCTCGATGTCGGCAAAACTCATCTGGTCGGCGTTGCGCACGATCGGCACCACCAGGCCGCGCGGGCTGCCCACGGCAATGCCGATGTCGAAGTAGCCG
>JAYUQC010000017.1:0-47450 GCA_043759735.1 Rhodoferax sp. | reverse complement strand
CTTTGACAATGCCGCCCTTTCCCACCTGGCCCGGCTGCAACTCAAACTGCGGTTTGACCAGCATCAGCAGGTCGGCGCCGGGTTTGAGTAGCGGCGCCAGCGCCGGCAGCACCAGCGTTTGTGAGATGAAAGACAAGTCACCGACGATGAGGTCGAAACTGGCGTCGAAGCCATCATCAACCTCGTTGGCCGTGACGGCAGCCGAGCCAGATGCTGACACCAGCTGTTCACCCGCAGTTTGATCAAATTCTTGATCAAACTGGCCGCCAAGTCTCGAATAATTTTCGTAAGCAGCTAGCAATTCCGTAGCAACCAATTCCCGCGCATTGACATGCTCCAGCGCCACCACCTGCGGGTGCTGGCGCATGGACGGGTGCAACTGGCCACTGCCAACGTCTACACCCAGCACCCGTTTGGCGCCGTATTGCAGCAGGCAATCCGTGAAGCCGCCGGTCGATTGACCGACGTCGAGGCAAGTTTTCCCCTCGGCGACAACGCCGCTGGCTTTCAACGCGCCTTCAAGCTTCAGGCCACCGCGCGAGACATATTTGGCCTGCGACGCGTCGAGCAGCTCGATGACGGCGTCAAGCGGCAATTCATCACTGTTCTTGCCGATGAGTTTCCAGGCCGCGTCCAGCGCACTGGCCTGCCCGTCAATGTCCGCACGCCAGCGCACGCCCGCTGTGATCAGGCGTTGCGCTTGCGAGCGCGAGCTGGCGATGGCCCGTTGCAGCAGGAGCTGGTCAGCCCGCACGTGTTAGCGCCTTAATAACGGTAAGTCTCGGCTTTGTACGGGCCGGACTTCGACACGCCAATGTAATCAGCCTGCTCGGTGCTCAGCTCCGTCAGCATCGCGCCGACTTTCTTCAGGTGCAAACGCGCGACCTTTTCGTCCAGGTGTTTGGGCAACACGTAGACCTTGCCAACTTTGTATTCTTTCGGTTTGGTGAAGAGCTCGATCTGGGCAATGGTCTGGTTGGCGAAACTCGACGACATGACAAAACTCGGGTGGCCGGTGCCACAGCCCAGGTTCACCAAACGGCCTTTGGCCAGCAAAATAATGCGTTTTTCAGCTTTGCCGTTTTTGCCTTTGGTGGCCGGGAAGATCACGTGATCGACCTGCGGCTTGATCTCTTCCCACTTGCATTTTTCCAACGAGGCCACGTCGATTTCATTGTCAAAATGGCCAATGTTGCAGACGATGGCCTGGTCTTTCATGGCCGCCATGTGGTGGTAGGTGATGACGTTTTTGTTGCCGGTGGCTGAAACGAAGATGTCGGCTTTGTCGGCGGCATATTCCATCGTGACAACTTTGTAACCCTCCATCGCCGCTTGCAGTGCGTTGATCGGGTCGATTTCCGTGACCCAGACCTGGGCGCTCAAGGCGCGCAGGGCTTGCGCCGAGCCTTTGCCGACGTCGCCGTAACCGGCCACCAACGCCACTTTGCCGGCAATCATCACGTCGGTGGCGCGTTTGATGGCGTCCACGAGGGATTCACGGCAACCGTAGAGGTTGTCGAATTTGGATTTGGTGACGGAATCATTGACGTTGATGGCGCGCAGCATCAGCGTGCCTTTGGCGCTCATTTCGTTCAGGCGGTGTACGCCGGTGGTGGTCTCTTCGGTCACGCCGATGATGTTTTTCAGGCGGCGGCTGTACCAGCTTGCGTCGATTTTCAGCTTGGCTTTGATGGCGTTGAAGAGGCAAATTTCTTCTTCGCTGGTGGGTTTGGAGACGACTTTCAAGTCCTTTTCGGCGCGGGTGCCCAAGTGCATCAGCAAAGTGGCGTCACCACCGTCGTCCAGAATCATGTTCGGGCCTTCGGTTTTGCTGCCTTTGGGGCCGAATTCGAAGATGCGGTGGGTGTAGTCCCAATAATCAACCAGGTTTTCGCCTTTGTAGGCAAAAACCGGCGTGCCAGCGGCCACCAGCGCCGCGGCGGCGTGGTCTTGCGTGGAGAAAATATTGCACGAGGCCCAGCGCACCTCAGCGCCCAGGGCTTGCAGGGTTTCAACCAGCACCGCCGTTTGAATGGTCATGTGCAGCGAGCCGGTGATGCGCGCGCCCTTAAGCGGCTGGGTTTTGGCAAACTCCTCGCGGATCGACATCAGGCCGGGCATTTCGGTCTGGGCGATGTTCAGCTCTTTGCGGCCCCAGGCGGCGAGGCTCAAATCGGCAATCGCGTAGTCCTGGTTTTTAATGGGTTTCAATACAGCGCTCACAAGCATGCTCCAAAAGTTAATTTGAGAACCACTGCTGGCGAGAAGGCGTCTTTTGGGGGACTCACCTCACAGAACAGTGGGTGAGCGCGGTTAACCTTGGCATGAACACGGCCAAACACCTGGTTCACGTTATCCGAGCCTCGTTCAACTGGTTTGAACTGCATCGCTCCTCGGAAGACGATAATTCTACCCTCAGTGCCACTGTTGCGTCCAGCAGCGGCAGGCCGACTTTTCGCAACCTCTGTTTCTCATGCCTGGCCGTCCGCCGGGCCAACCTACTCTTCATGTCTTTTCTTTCTGAAACACGCCGCCGCCGCACCTTTGCCATCATCTCCCACCCGGACGCCGGCAAAACCACTTTAACGGAAAAGCTGCTGCTGTTCTCAGGCGCGATCCAGATCGCCGGCTCGGTGAAGGCGCGCAAAGCCACGCGCCATGCCACGTCTGACTGGATGGAGATCGAGAAGCAACGCGGCATTTCGGTTGCCAGCTCGGTCATGCAAATGGTCTACCGCGACCATGTGATCAACCTGCTCGACACCCCTGGCCACAAGGACTTCTCCGAGGACACCTACCGTGTGCTCACCGCGGTCGACGCCGCTTTGATGGTCATCGACGCCGCCAACGGTGTCGAGGCCCAGACGCGGCGGCTGATCGAGGTTTGCCGCCAGCGCAACACTCCCATCATCACCTTCATCAACAAGATGGACCGCGAGGTGCGCGAGCCATTGGAGCTGCTCGATGAGGTCGAGCGCGAACTGGGCATGTCCTGCGTGCCGCTGACATGGCCGGTTGGCCAGGGTAAGCATTTCGCCGGCATCATCAACCTGCGCAGCAACGCCATGACGGTATTCCAGGCTGGCCAGGACCGCCGGCCGCAAGACTTCGTCACCCTGCCGCTGGCGCAACTCGACGCGCTGCGCCAGCGATTCGGACATGATTTCGAGCTGGCCGAGGCGAACATGGAATTGGTTCGCGGTGCCTCACCCGCGTTCAACTGCAACGAATTCCTGGCCGGCCACCAGACACCGGTTTTTTTCGGCTCGGGCGTCAACAATTTTGGCGTGATGGAGGTGCTCGATGCACTGGTCGACCTGGCACCGCCGCCCCAGCCACGCATGAGCTCACTAAGGCCGGCCAAGGCGGCTGCCGGCACTGATCCAGTGGTCAGCACAGTGGAACCGCAGGACGATGCGTTCTCCGGCGTGGTGTTCAAGGTGCAGGCCAACATGGACCCATCGCACCGTGATCGCATTGCCTTTGTGCGCATCTGCTCGGGCAAATACACGCCGGGCTTGAAGCTCAGGGTCCAGCGCACCGGCAAGGAACTGCGCCCAACCAGCGTCGTGACTTTCATGAGCCAGCGGCGCGAAGCGGTGGAAGAAGCGTATGCCGGCGACATCGTCGGCTTCACGACCCACGGTGGCGTGCAGCTCGGCGACACCATCACCGATGGCTCGGTGGCTCTGCAGTTCACCGGGCTGCCGTTCTTCGCGCCGGAGCTGTTTCAGACGGTCATCCTGAAGAATCCACTCCGTACCAAGCAATTGCAGCAAGGTTTGGCGCAGTTAGGCGAAGAAGGCGCCATTCAGGTGTTCCACCCGCATGTTGGCGGACCCATGCTGCTGGGCGCCGTCGGACAACTGCAGTTCGAAGTGGTTCAGCACCGACTCAAAGGCGAGTACGACGCCGACATCCGGCTCGAATCATGCCAGTATGTCGGCGCGCGCTGGATCACCGCCGACACGCCCCAGGAACTGCGCGCTTTCACCGATGCCTATCCGATGCGCATGGCGTTGGACGCCGCCAACACACTGGCCTACCTCACCACTTCCCAGTACGACGTGCGTCTGGCGCAGGAGCGGTTTCCGAAGATCCATTTTCATCCGCTGCGCGAACATGCGGGACTGGCACTGCAGGCGTCGGGATGATGCCGGACGCCACCATGCGGCCCATCGCCCAATGGCCAGTGGAAGATATTGCTGGTGTATTCGGTGTTTTTACAGACATTGACGACACATTAACGACAGATGGTGCAATAGACGATGAAGCGTTGGATGCACTGGCGCAATTGAAAGCAGCGGGTCTGCATGTCGTGGCCATCACCGGGCGCCCGGTCGGCTGGAGTGAGCCTTTCGCCCGCAGTTGGCCCGTGGACGCCATCGTGGCTGAAAACGGGTCCGTCGCTCTGGTGCGGGAAATGGCGCACTCGCCGCATGGCGAAGTTCCGATCGGTGTGCATCGCCTGTACCTGCAGGACGCCGACACACGCGTTGCCAATTTCCATCGCATGCAACAGGTGGCGCAGCGCATCTTGCGCGAGGTGGCGGGCAGTTGTCTGGCGCGGGACTCGGCGGGCCGAGAGACCGACATCGCGATTGACCACAGCGAGTTCGTCCGTCTGCCACCAGAGGACATTGCGCGGGTGGTGGCCATCATGCAATCGGATGGCATGTCGGCCACGGTCAGCAGCATCCATATCAATGCCTGGTACGGCGGTCACAACAAGCTCGAGGGCGCGCGCTGGATCGTGCACAAACTATTCGGCCGCGACCTCGACACAGAACGCGCGCGATGGGTCTATGTCGGCGACTCCACCAACGACCAGCAGATGTTCGCGGCATTCGACAACAGTGTCGGCGTGGCCAATATCCGCCGATTCCTGCCCGAATTGACGCATTGGCCGCGTTTTGTCACCCTTTCAGACCGTGGCGCCGGATTTGCCGAGATGGCGGCTGCCTTGCTGCGCCGTCGCCTGCCGGAAAGCAGCCGGGCCTGAACACGGCAGGCGCATGGCACAGGCCGATCGTCATCCGCAAGCCCGGCTCGGGCTGACGGGCATATTCGGGTCGACCTTTCTGGAGCTGATCGGCTACTTCATGCTGCTGCCGCTATTGTTGTTGCGGCTCAAGAGCGCCGATGTGTCGAGTTCCGTGGCCGGTCTGTTCGCCGCATGCGGCTGGGCCGGCATATTCCTGTTCACACCATTCAGTTCCTGGGTCGCACAGCAACTGGGGCGGCGCCCGGCGCTGTGGCTCGCAGCCGGGGCGCCAGCGCTGGCCGCGCTGGGATTCGCGTTCACCGATGATCTCGCGACCTGGTTCATGCTGGAACTCATTGCGGGCGCGGCGTCGGGCCTGCGCTGGGTACTGGCTGAGTCCGTGGTGGCCGAATTTGCACCCGTCGGTCAACGGGGTCGTTATGTCGGCCTGTTCGAAACCATGGTCGGTACTACGTTCGTGATCGGCCCGGTGCTCCTGGTATGGATTGGCCCGACCAGCGCTGCGGCCCTGTGGTCGGCCATCGGTTTCATCTTCGCCGGACTGTTTTGGACGTTTCTGGTACCCAGACTGCCTCCCTCCCCGGACGCATCGACTTCGCCGGTCGGCATTCGCGGAGTTTGGCACGCACTGGTGCAGCACCCGATCATCATGCTGGCCGGCTTCCTCGGCGGATTCTTCGAAAGCGGAGTCACCTCCATCCTGCCGCTGTATGGCCTGGCCCTGGGTCTGGGCGCGGCTGCTGCGGCCTTGCTGGTGGCCGCCAGCGGACTGGGCAGTGCGCTGATGATGCTGCCCGTTGGCTTGGTTGCAGACCGGTTTCGTGATCCTGCCGCCGGACGGCACACTTTGATGGTGGGATTGGCCTGCCTGACCCTGGCGGCAACTTTGGTACTGCCACTGGTCGCCCACATCGACTGGCTCGCCTGGCCCATCGTATTTCTGTGGGGCGGTGCCGGCGGCAGCCTGTACACGCTGGCAATGATCGACATTGGCTCGCGCGAGACCGGTGTCACGCTGGTCAACAGCACCGCCGTACTGGTGCTCACCTATACCTTCGGCAGCATGGTCGCTTCGGGCGTCTCGGGCGCCTTGTTGCAATGGTCACCCGAACTGGGGTTTCCGGCGACGCTCGCGTCAGTGGCCGGGCTCGGTTGCTACGCTTTGCTGCGGGCCCGGCAACGATCAAGCGCAGCACCCTTGCGGCCCGGGTCATTGTGACGCTCGGCGGTACCTGCGACTCGCCACGAGATTGCGCCATCACACCAACGGGCGCACGGCAGGTTGTCCGTCACCCCAGATGTCGGCCAGACGTTCCAGGGCTTTCGGATTGACGATCACAAGCTTGCCGTCGCGGATGCGGTGCAGGCCGCGCCGCTCCAGCGTCCTCAACGTACGGTGGGTGTGGGCCAGCGACAAGCCCATGGCATCGGTCAAGGCCTCCACGGCGGACGTCAACGGATCCGCGCCTGACCGGGACTGCGATATTGGCGCAGCAGGATGTCGACGACGATGGCACCAAATGGCCATTGTCCGGCTGGAAATCGGGTTGGGCGACGCCCGACGTGCTGGACGACATGACATCATGGTCCCATACGCGATCAGCGGACGCGTTCCCGGCGTGCTTGTCCCTGCTCGGTCGATGTGATCTCCTGTAACCCCACGTTGATTCCGCTGGACGGCGCTCGCAGATGGGCGCCCTGGCCTCCAACCCTGGCCGCAACGGCCGCTTTTCTGCTGCTTGCCTTCACCGGTACTGCGCGCCTTCGGGCGCCGCTGGGCGCCATCAGGTTACCCCAGCGTCCCCCTTCGGCGCCGGTGCCAGTGGCAAACTGGCCGTCACCGTCGTGCCCAATCCCGGGCGCGACGTGATCTGCATGCTGCCGCCATGGGCTTCGACGCGATAACGCATGCCGGCCAGACCATGCCGACCGACTGCCGCACCGCGCACATCGAACCCGACGCCATCGTCCTGTACCGAAACATGCACCGCGCCAACGGTCGGATGGTCCAGGCGCACCACAACGCGATGGGCGCGCGCGTATTTGCGAATGTTCGTCAGGGATTCCTGCACCAGCCGGTAGACCGTCAGCCGCACGTCCGGGGGCAGGTCCACATCGTCCAATGCCTGCTCCACCTCGATACCGAGCCCTTCGGCGGCGTCCTCGCACAACCTACGCAGGCTGCTCGTCAGTCCCAGATGGTCGAGCGACGACGGGTGCAGATCCTCAATAATCCGACGCTTGAGGGTGATGCCTTCATTGATGCGATCATTGACCTTCTGAATCCGCTCCGCCAGCTCGGCCGGTAGTGCGCTCGCGCCTCGCACCCGCGCCAAATCCAGTTTTGCAGCTGTCAGCAGCCCGCCGAGTTCATCGTGCAGCTCCCGCGCCAACCGCTGGCGCTCATCCTCGCGCACCGACATGACATGGGTCGCCAACGCGCGCAGATCATCGGTGCGGGCAATTACCTCGTGCTGGAGTTGCTCCGCGTACAAGTTGCGCTCGCGCGCCTGGGCGCGCAACTGGCGCATATACAGGTAGAGCCCCAGAACGGCCAGGCAAGTCAGCGTCAGAACCGCAATCCGGTTCACAAACAGGCTCTCATACAAAGAGATGCGTGCACCCGTTTGCATGTGGGCTGCGCTATCCAACGCCCTGTCAAAGGAGGCACGAATGGTGTTCGTGTGCTGTTTGCCAAGGCCGGACTCCACGAGATCAATGGCATCCACGTCTTTGCCTTCGGTCTTGAGCTCGATGGTTCGCACCAGCATTGCCAAGTGGGCGGTGATCGTGGCTTGCAGCTGGTCGACCTCCGCCCGGCTCGTCCCTTCGCGCGCACGCAGGAACGCCAGCGTTGGCGCAATCACCTCCGGTAGCCGACCGGCAGCCGTCCGATACGTGGCCATGTAGGCCTCCTTGCCGGTCAGCAGGTAACCGCGCTGCGCCGTCTCTGCATCGGTCAGAAGCTGGAGCGCCCGGCTGGCCTCGATGCGCGCGTCGGTCAAGGCAATACCCCCATCCAGGGTCCGCACGGCCATGCGGTAGGTCCCCTCGTTGACGACCACAACCACCAGCGCACCGGCAACGATGAGCGGAAAGCCGAAACGATTCCGGACCAGTGACGCAAAGAAATCTTTCAGCATGACCATCCCTCAGGGTGTATGCGCCACCGGCACGCCGCTTGGCGGGACACTGCATGTCAACCGTTCAAGCCGCGCGATCGCCAGCTGCGTTGCGCGCCTCCATGCAGTATCGCCGCCTGCCGTCAGCGGGCAAGTCTTTCAAAACCCTCGAGCACGTTCACCGCGTTGACGCCCAGCTGCGCCACAGCGTATCCCCCCTCGAAGACGAACACCGTCGGCAGGTCGGCGCGCGCAATGTCACCTCCCACCGCAAAATAGTCCTTTCCCTGCAGTTGGAAACCCGAGATGGGGTCACCCTCGAAGGTGTCGAGCCCCAGCGACACGACCAGCGCCTGGGGCTGAAAATCCGCCACCCGGCGCAACGCAAAGCGCAGCGCTTCCCGCCAAACCACGAAATCGGTGCCGCGGGGCAGCGGCAGGTTGAAGTTGTAGCCGGCGCCGGCCCCGCGACCGGTTTCATCCGAGTGGCCCAGGAAGAACGGGTACTCGGTCCGGGGGTCGCCATGGATGCTGGTCACCAGCACATCGGGACGTTCGTAGAAGATGGCCTGGCTGCCGTTGCCATGGTGGTAGTCGACGTCCAGGATCGCCACCCGCGCCAGTCCTTGGTCGCGCAGATGCTGCGCCGCCAGCGCCGCGTTGTTCAAGAAGCAATAGCCGCCGAAAAAATCGGCTCCGGCGTGGTGCCCTGGTGGCCGGCTCAATGCAAAAGCCGACCGGGCACCGCGCGCCACGGCGCGCGCAGCACTGAGCGCACACAACGCACCCTCGCGCGCGGCAATCCAGGTGCCCGAAGTCAGGGGCGATCCGGTGTCGAATGCATAAAGCCCGATGCGGGCCGCAAAGTTATCGGGCGACACATCCCTGCGCAGGCCCTGGTTGGGCCAGACAGACGGCAGTGCGTCGCGGTCCGCGTTCGCTGGATCGAGCGCAACCCAATCGTCCCAGGCCCGGCGCAGAAACTGCAGGTAGTCGCGGCTATGCACCCGCTCCAGCACCGCGTCGTCGAACGATTCGGGCGCCTGCACCGGCCCCAGCTTGCGCCCGGTCAGTTCGGACAGCACATGGTCAACCCGGGCTGCCAGTTCAAAGCACGGCACCATCTGGCCGCGGAACATCTCCTGCCGGCCCTGGTGCAGCACATGCTTGTGGTTGAAAAAAGTGATCATCGTTGGTGCGCGTAATAGTGATCAGCGTGCCAGCACCGGTGCCAGCGCTACGCCGGTGTGGGATCCTTGTGTGACGATGGCCTCCGGCGTGTCTGCTGCCACCACGCGTCCGCCGGCCTCACCCCCCTCCGGCCCCAGGTCGATCACCCAGTCGGCCTCGGCGATGACATCCAGATCATGCTCGATCACCACCACGCTGTGGCCACCATCAACCAGCCGGTGCAGCACGCCAATCAACTTTTCGACGTCGGCCATGTGCAGGCCTACAGTCGGTTCGTCCAGTACATACAGCGTGTGCGACGACTTCTGGCCGCGCCGGACGGGCCGCGGCGCCGGGCCGCTCCCAAGCAAGGCCGCGCCCCCCTCGGGGGGGCCTTCGCTGACGACGATGGGGGACCATGGAAACTCGTCCCTTACCTTGGACAGTTCGGTCACCAGCTTGATGCGCTGCGCCTCGCCACCGCTGAGGGTCGGTGAGGGTTGGCCCAGCGTCAGGTACCCCAGCCCTACGTCTTTGAGCAACTGCAGGGGATGGCCGATGGTGGGCAGGGCGGCGAAAAAATCGACCGCTTCATCGACCTCCATCTGCAGCACGTCCCCGATGTTCTTGCCGCGCCAGGTCACCGCCAGTGTTTCCGGGTTGAACCGGGTGCCGCGGCAGGTTTCGCACAGCACTTTCACATCGGGCAGGAAGCTCATTGCGACCGTCCGGATGCCCTGCCCTTCACACCCCGGGCAGCGGCCCTCACCGGTATTGAAGCTGAAACGGTTCGCCGCATAACCACGCGCCCGCGCTTCCAGCGTATCGGCGAACAACTTGCGGATGGTGTCCCAGAAGCCGATGTACGTCGCAGGGCAGCTGCGCGGGGTCTTGCCGATCGGCGTCTGATCGACCTCCAGCACCCGGTCGACCATGCCGTATCCATCGACGCCGTCGCAGCCGATCCAGCCGAGTTTCTCACCCGCCGCCAGCGCATCGCGCCCGGCCCGAGTGCTATTGCGTGCCACGGCCAGTTGCACGTTGGCCAACAGCACATCCCGCGCCAACGTCGATTTGCCCGACCCGCTGACGCCGGTGATCGCCACCAGACGCGCCAGCGGCACGCCAATGCTGACTCCGTGCAGGTTGTGCAGCCGGGCATTGCGCAGTTGCAGCCAGGACAGCGAAGGCTCGGTGATCGAGACTTCCCGGCGCTCCTTCAGCGGATGGCGCATCGGCTGCAACAGATAGCGTCCGGTCTGCGAGCCGTCGGATGCCATGACGGCAGCCACATCTCCCGCGACGACCAGGGTACCGCCGCGCTTGCCGGCGCCCGGACCGATATCGATCACATGATCGGCATGGCGGATCGTTTCCTCGTCATGCTCCACCACGACCAGGGTGTTGCCCTTGTCGCTCAGGCTTTTCAATGCGGCCAGCAGGATCCGGTTGTCGCGCGCGTGCAGGCCAATGGTCGGCTCGTCCAGCACATAACAAACCCCTTGCAGGTTGCTGCCCAGTTGGGCGGCCAGGCGAATGCGTTGTGCCTCGCCACCACTGAGGGTGGGCGCGCCGCGGTCCAGCGTCAGGTAACCCAGACCCACTTCCTCGAGAAACGACAGGCGACTGCGGATTTCGGGTACCAGGTCGCGCGCAATGTCGCTCTCACGCTGGGTCAGTCGGTCCGCTACCTGCAGTGCTTCGATCCAGCGACGGATGTCGGTCACGCTCATGCGCGCCAGCGCGGTGATGGCGATGCCGGCATGGATCCCGCCCTGGGCGCCGAATCGCACCGCACGCGCGGTCGGGTTCAGCCGGGTACCCTGGCACGCGGGACACGCGTCGTCGGCCAGACCTTCCACGTCCACCTCGGCAAAGGTCTGCTCGCGCCCGGAGCCGTTGTCGTCCCGCACCGAATCGTCCAGCACCTTGCGCTGCTCCTTGGTCAGCCGAACGCCAGTGCCCACGCATTCGGTACACCAGCCGTGCTTGCTGTTGTATGAAAACAGCCGCGGGTCCAGTTCCACATAGCTGGTGCTGCACACCGGGCAGGCTCGCTTGGTCGAAAACACCTGCACGCTGCCGATGGCGTCCGTCGGCATACCCGCCGCCATCGCGGCGCGCAAACCGGCAAGATCGCTCAACACATGCACCACGCCCTTGCCATGTTCCAGCGCCCGGGCCAACATCCCGCGCAACATGGCTTCATCGTCGGGCGATATATCCAGGCTCACCACCGGCAATTCAATGGTGTGCTCCTTGAACCGGTCGATGCGCGGGAAGCCGGTGGTCGGCAGAAACTGGCCGTCGACCCGCAGATGCGTGAAACCACGTGGTCGCGCCCAATCGGCGAGCTCGGTATAGACGCCCTTTCGATTCACCACCAGCGGCGCCAGCAGGCCGATGTGCTGGCCACGAAATGCACGCAGCAACTGCGCGGCGATGCTGTCGGGTGTTTGCGGCGCGACTGCCGCGCCATCATGGATGCAGTGCTGCACCCCGAGCTTCACATACAAGAGGCGCAGGAAATGCCACACCTCGGTGGCGGTGCCCACGGTGGACTTGCGTCCGCCGCGAGACAGTCTTTGCTCGATCGCCACGGTGGGCGGGATGCCGTACACCGCATCCACCTCCGGCCGCCCAGCCGGTTGCACGATGCTGCGCGCATAGGCATTGAGTGACTCGAGGTAACGCCGCTGGCCTTCGTTGAACAGGATGTCAAATGCCAGCGTCGACTTTCCCGATCCGCTGACGCCGGTGATCACATTGAACCGGTCGCGCGGAATGTTGACCGACAGCGACTTCAGGTTGTGTTCCTTGGCATTGACGATCTGGATCGCGTTGGCGTTGGCGGCTTTTGATCGACCGGCGCCCACCAGATCGGCGCGGGCTTCCTGCGCGGCATGCGAGCCCAGGCCCACACTGGCATCATAGTCACGCAAGGCCTTGCCGGTGTGGGAGGTCGGGTGCTGGCGCAGGTCATCGGCCGTGCCGACCGCGACGACCTGGCCACCGGCATCGCCACCCTCGGGGCCGAGATCGAGCAGCCAGTCGCTGGCCCGGATCACGTCGAGGTTGTGCTCGATCACCAGCAGCGAATGACCGGCTCCCTGCAACTTGCGCAAGGCGCGCATCAGCTTGGAAATATCATCGAAATGCAGTCCGGTGGTCGGCTCGTCGAACATGAACAAACTGCCGTTGCGGGCTATCGGCTGACGGCTCGAACTGCCATCGCGCGCCGCCTGCGCCAGGAAGCCGGCCAGTTTCAGACGCTGGGCCTCGCCCCCAGAGAGTGTCGGCACCGGCTGGCCCAGTTTCACGTATTCGAGGCCGACGTCGACGATGGGTTGCAGGGCCCGTATCACATCCCGATCATCGGCAAATACCACGGTGGCTTCGCTGATGGTCAGGTTCAATACCTCGGCCACGTTCAGGCTGACGAGCCGACTGGTCTGCGGCAGCGCCCGCTTGATCAGCGTCGGATTGGTCATCAACCGCCCGCCCGTGTCATTGCCGACGCCGCCGGCGGCCAGGTGCGCATTGCCCAATGTCGTGCCAGGCACGGGCGGGCTCGGCGGTGCCAGGCGGCGCTCGATCCGGACCTCCAACACCTCCGGCCGGTACCGCTTGCCATTGCAATCCGGGCAACGCAGGTACACGTCGCTGAGAAACTGCATCTCCACATGCTCGAACCCTGAACCGCCGCAGGTGGCGCATCGTCCGTCCCCGCTGTTGAAGCTGAACTTGGATGCGGTGTAGCCGCGTTGGCGCGACAGTGGCGCGTTGGCGAATAATTCGCGGATCGCGTCCCAGGCGCCAACATAACTCACCGGATTGGAGCGCGCCGTCTTGCCGATCGGCGATTGGTCGACAAACACCACATCGGCCAGCAGTTCGGCGCCCATCAGCCGGTCGTACCGGCCGGGCGATTCGGTGGAGCGCCCGAAATGGCGCATCAGCGCCGGCGCCAGCACGTCCTGCACCAGCGTCGACTTGCCGGAGCCGCTGACACCGGTGACGCAAACCAGGCGCTGCAACGGGATTTCTACGGTCACATTCTTCAGGTTGTGCTCCCGCGCACCCTCAAGCACCAGGCGCGGTGAACTTGCCAGTACCGGGCGCTGAAACCCCATGCCGACCTGCTTGCGCCCGCCCAGGTAGGCTCCCGTCAAGGTGTCTGCGCCGCGCAGGTCCTGCGTCGATCCGTCGAACACGATGCAGCCTCCGCGTTCGCCCGGACCCGGCCCCATGTCGATCATGCGGTCCGCCGCCAGCATCACCGCCGGGTCGTGCTCGACCACCACCAGTGTGTTGCCGGCATCGCGCAGACGCTGCATGGCCAGGATGATGCGGTGCATGTCACGTGGATGCAGCCCGATGCTGGGCTCGTCGAGCACGAAAAGCGTGTTGACCAGGGAGGTTCCCAGCGCAGTCGTGAGATTGATGCGCTGCACCTCGCCGCCCGACAGCGTACGACTTTGCCGGTCCAGGCTCAGGTATCCGATGCCGACATCGACCAGGTAACGCAAGCGGGTCGTGATTTCCTCGAACAGCAGCTTGAGCGCCTTGTTTTCAGCATGGTCGTGCGTGGGCGCCGCGCCTGCGGCAGCGGGCCCGTCCCGCGCATCCGACATGCGGTCAAAAATCTGGCGCAAGCGGTCGATCGGCAGCAGCATCAGGTCATGCAGACACAGGCCCGGCAGCGCCTCGAGCTGATCCCGTGACCAGGTCACGCCAATGGGCATGAAACGTTGCGCCGGCGGCATCACGGCGTCGGCGTCGGCCTTGCTGCCGATGCGCCACAGCAGGCTCTCTGTCTTGAGCCGGGCACCGGCACAACTCGGGCATGGCGTGTAGCTGCGGTACTTGGACAGCAGCACCCGGATGTGCATCTTGTAGGCCTTGGTCTCCAGGTATTCAAAGAAGCGCTTCACACCAAACCAATGCTGGTTCCACTTGCCGTTCCAGTTCGGGGAACCGTTGACAACCCAGTACTGGTGCTCCGCGCTCAGCTTGTTCCACGGCGTGTCGCGCGGAATACCGGCATCTTGCGCATGGCGCATCAGGTCGTCCTGGCACTCCTGCCAGGCAGGCGTCTGCATGGGTTTGATGGCACCCGCACGCAGCGTCAGCTTTTCGTTCGGAATCACCAGTCCGTAGTCGACACCGATGACGCGACCAAAACCACGGCAGGCCTCGCAGGCACCGAGCGCGGAATTGAATGAAAACGCAGACGCAATCGGGTCTGCATAGCGCAGGTCGCTTTGCGGGCAGTGCAGACCGGTGGAAAACCTCCAGATCCGCGGCTCAGCATCGCCCTCGCCCAATGCGTATACGCTGATGCGCCCGCTGCCGCGCTTGAGCGCGGCCTCGATCGCCTCCAGCACCCGTACCCGCTCGGTGTTGCCGAGCCGAAATCGGTCTGCGACGACATCGAGCACTTTGCGCCGCTGCGGCCCTGCCGTGGCTGTGCCGGCCTTGCCCTTCCCTTTCGCCTTTTTTGCTGTCGCCGCAACGGAGGTGGTCTCCCGGGCCTGTGCGACCACCTCGAACTCGCGCTCGGCCTGCACCCGGGTGTAGCCACTGACTGACAACCATTGCGCAATCTCGTCGGCAGTGGTGTCTATCGGCAACTCGACCGGAAACGTGACGACCACACGCGGATCGCCCTCTGCGGCCAGTGCCTGCAACTGCGCAAATATGGTCTCGGGACTGTCGTGGCGCACCGGCAGCGCCGTCTTTCGGTCGAACACCTGGCCGGCGCGGGCGAACAGCAACTTCAGGTGGTCGTTGAGTTCCGTCATCGTGCCCACCGTGGAGCGCGATGACCGCACCGGATTGGTCTGGTCGATCGCGATCGCCGGCGGCACGCCTTCCACCTTGTCCACCGCCGGCTTGTCCATGCGGTCCAGAAACTGGCGCGCGTAGGCCGAGAACGTCTCGACATAACGCCGCTGGCCTTCCGCATACAGGGTGTCGAACACCAGGCTGGACTTGCCGGAACCGCTGGGCCCGGTCACCACCGTCAATTCACCGGTGCGGATGTCCAGATCGAGATTTTTGAGGTTGTTTTGACGCGCTCCGCGAATGCGGATGGTTCCCTGGGACATGGTGCGGTGCTTTCTGCAGTAGGCCAGGCATTCTAGATAGCGGCTTGTGCTTCCCGCGGCCAAGGGTTATCGCTGCGCGACTGCCAAACGACCGCAAGCTGTGGCTTTTCAACGGCCCCATGCTTTCGGTTGGCCCGGGCGAGTTGTCGGGTTCGAGGCCTTGGCCGCCGACCATGCGGCACTGCAATAGAATCCTTCATTCATCGATGTCAGTGCGTTGATTCCCGGGCGGCCTCATTTGGGCCCGCGCAATCCGGTTTGCTGTTCGTCGCCAATGGATCCGCCTGACCGCCCTTGAACGCGCATTTCCCCGCCGGTAGAGCGGCAAACCCTTTTCCCGAGACAGCCAAGATCCGCTGAAGCAGCGCGGTTGCCTGTCCCGTTGCCCTGCCAGCGCCGCAACCATGGCTCACCTGACGTCCAGCACCCTGTTTTCCAAGTCATGATCAGACCCAACCCACCATTCGATATCAAGAGTGCCTCCATCACGGGCATGGCGCTGGTTCTCAAGACCGCCGAGATGGACCCCATTGCAGCAGAACTGGCGCGGCGGGTACAGGACGCCGGCGATCTGTTCCTGCATGCGCCGATGCTGATCGACGTATCGACCCTGGTGTCCAATGGCGAGGCCGACGAACTGGACCTGGCCCGTCTGGTGGATGTGCTCGCCGGGCACACCATGCGCGCGGTCGGCATCGTGGGTGCCAGCGGCGACCTGCTGAACCAGGCATCCCAGCTGGGATTGGTCGAAGAGATCGACATCCGGCCCCGGCAGCGTCCGCGCCCGGCAGAGCCCGACGTCGCCCCGATAACTGCGAGCGGCACCGACCACACAGGCGCGCAAGGCAGCAGCCATGCAAGCGTGCCCTGCGCCGTCCCGACCTTGGTGCTCGACAAACCGTTGCGCTCTGGACAGCGGGTGTACGCCCGTGGTGGTGACCTGGTGGTGCTGGGAATGGTCAGCCATGGCGCAGAGGTCATCGCCGACGGGCATATCCACATTTATGGCCCGCTGCGTGGGCGCGCGATTGCCGGCGCCCAGGGCGATGCCGAAGCCCGGATTTTTGCGTCGTCCATGGAGCCGGAACTGATTTCCATTGCCGGCACCTACCGCACGACCGACAAACCGCTGGCGGCGGACGTGCTCGGCAAACCGGCATGCGCGCGGTTGGACGGCGACAAATTACTGATACTGCCGCTCAAAAACTGACACCTGATCGGCAGGCACCTCGAACAACAGCCGTCCGGGACTCGGGTGGCATAGGCAAGCAGATCCAAGAAAGGAAACCGACAGATGACACGAATTGTGGTGGTGACTTCCGGCAAGGGCGGGGTTGGCAAAACGACGACCAGCGCCAGTTTTGCGTCCGGCCTGGCGATGCGCGGGCACAAGACAGCGGTGATCGACTTCGACGTCGGCTTGCGCAACCTGGACCTGATCATGGGCGTGGAGCGCCGCGTGGTGTACGACCTGATCAATGTCGTGCAGAAGGAGGCCAACCTGAACCAGGCGCTGATTCGCGACAAGCAGCTGGAGAACCTGTACATCCTCGCGGCGTCGCAGACGCGTGACAAGGAGTCACTGACCCACGAGGGTGTGGAACGCGTGCTGGAGGATCTCAAGGTGATGGCGTTCGACTACATCGTCTGCGACTCGCCAGCAGGCATCGAGACCGGCGCGATGATGGCGATGCACTTCGCCGATGAAGCGATTGTCGTGACGAATCCGGAAGTCTCGTCGGTGCGCGACTCGGACCGGATCCTGGGCATGCTCAGCAGCAAGACCCGCCGCGCCATCGAGGGCAAGGAACCGATCAAGGAGCACCTGCTGATTACACGCTACAACGCCAACCGGGTGCAGGGAGGCCAGATGCTGTCACTCGAGGACATCAACGACATTCTGCGCATTCCGCTGATCGGCGTGATTCCCGAATCGGAAGTCGTGTTGGAAGCGTCCAACCAGGGTCTGCCCGCCATCCGCATGAAAGGCGCCGATGTCAGCCAGGCCTACAGCGACGTGATCGGGCGCTTTTTGGGCGAATCGATCCCGATGCGGTTTACCGATGCGGCGAGGAAGGGCTTCTTCAAGCGCATCTTCAGCAGCGCAACCTGACGCAAGAAGGAGTACCGCACATGGACCTGATGCGTTTTTTCAAATCCAAGCCCAAGACATCCTCGCTTGCCAAGGAGCGGCTGCAACTCATCCTGGCGCACGAGCGGATCGGCCGCAATGCGAACGGCACGGCGATACCCGACTTCCTGCCACAACTGCAAAAGGACCTGATCGCGGTGTTGTCCAAGTACGTGAAAATCAACGCGGACGACGTCAAGATCAACGTCGACCGCCAGGACAACCTGGACCTGCTGGAAGTAAAGATCGAGATCAACCGGTAGGGCGGCTGCGGCCCGGCTGCAAAACGGCTCAGTCCCTGGGCCGGCCGAAGAAAGCCGCCTTGCTGTCCGGCGGGTTGCGCGAGCGGGTTCGTACCGGGCGCTGGAAGAACAGGTTGTTCGGAACCCGGATCAAGCAGGGAATGGGCTTGGCACTCGGGTCCGTTCCAGTGCCGGTCACGGTTTTCGTCTCCGGGCCAGCTTGCGAACTGTCGATCGGCTCCACGACCTCCAGCGTGGTGTACAGCAGGTTCATGTCAAGCACCCGCCCGCCGACCGGGAAACCGTTGGTCATTTCGATGATGTCGACCTCGTCGCCAATACGAAATGGCCGAAAAGACAATATCAGCAGCGCTGCGGTAGCGTTGCTGAGAACGCTCCAGGCGGCGACAAATCCCAGCGCCAGTGCGGCCAGCATGGTCGAGATCAATGCCCACGCGCCACGGAATACTCCCAGCGCCTCCAGCACCACCAGAATGCTCAGCAAAAGAATTGCCCAGCGCCGGACCGTGTGCAGCCGGGTCGCGATCAGCGGTGACACATGTTTAAGGTCGCGCAGCACGTTGATGAGGCGCTTGAGCGCCTGAGTCAGCAGCAATGCCACCAGCAGCACCACGGCTACGCTGAGGATTTCGTGGACGAAACTGGTGAACAACTCCTGCAATTGCGCCACGGCTGCTTCCTTGTGCTGGATCCGATTGCGCGCAGCAAAACGCGCATGGGTGGTTCGAGGCCCTGCATGACCCGACGGTTGCCGCCATTATCGGCAAGGCTCGATCGGTGGATCGCGCTGCGTCCAGACACAGTTTCGCCCGGTTCCAGGCTTGGATGCTTATGCGCACGGACCAGAGCGGGACGAACCGGCCCCTCAGTACCCAAAATACGGGAATCGACGCGGCCTGTTCTTGGCGAACGAGCTTGTTCGCCTTCATCGCCGTCTTTCGGTGGTAACTGCCGGATTGTTGCCGCCGACCGAAAACTGAGCCACTTATCAATCTTCAACGTGGATTGCCTGTCGGGGGCTCTGGGCAATGCCCGGCCTGACTGCGCGAGGTCGCACGCGACTGAACGCGACGGCATCGCCTTCCCGCGCTCCGGTAGTAAACTACCTGCGATCAATCGGGGGCAGCAAATGTGTGACACGCTGAACGCAGTGTGGCCGATCCCATGAACCGCCGGGACAGCACTGCAGGCCTGATCGCGTTGGCCGGCGGCCTGGCCCCACTGCACCTGCTGGCCCAGCGCTCCGACGCTGCGCCGCGTGTCGGCGTTTTGCTGCTCACGTCGCTGGCTACCGCCCAACCCTACATCGAGGGCTTTCGTGCCAACCTGCGCGAACTCGGGCACGTGGACGGCCGCAACATCCGTCTTGAAGTTCTGTCCGCCGAAGGCAATGCCGAACGCCTGCCAGAATTGGCCGCGCAACTGGTGGCACGTAAGGTCGACGTGATCGTGACCGGTGGCGGCAACGCTTCGACACTCGCCGTGCGCAGCCTGACCTCGACCATCCCCATCATCATGTCGATCAGCGTCAACGCGGTGGAGACAGGCCTGGTGCAGAGCCTGGCGCGCCCGGGCGGCAACATCACGGGCTTCACGGCGCCGCTGGACTTTGGCTTGAAGCAGGTCCAGATCATGAAAGAGCTTATCCCCTCCTTGTCACGCCTTGTGATCCTGTTGCGCCACGATCAAATCACGGCGCAGGATCTGGAGCGCGGTGCCATGGCGATGCAGGCACTGCTGGGAGTGACCGCGCAATTTGTCGAGCTCCGCTCCCCGGCCGACCTCGCGCGCGCGCTGGCCACGGTGCGTGCGGCACGCCCCGACGCCCTGCTCGTCACAGGTGACCCTTTGCTGTATCAGCAGCGCGAGCAGATTCTGGCGTTTGCGCGCGCCGCACGCATCGCCGACATGACGGCGGCACCCGATATGGTCGACGCGGGCTCGCTGCTTTATTACGGCCCGCTACAACAGGAGCTGTTTCGCGGTGTGGCGCGCTTCATCGACCGCATACTCAAGGGCGCAAAGCCGGCCGAGATGCCGGTTGAGCAACCCACCCGCTTCGAGCTGGTGATCAACCTGGCAACGGCCAAGGCGCTCGGCCTGAAGGTGCCGCAGGCCATGCTGCTGCGCGCCGACCGCACGGTGGATTGAGCGGCGATCACTCAGGCCGCCTGCGCACGCAGCGCGGCGCGCACTCCCGCGCCGTAGGCCGGATCGGCCTTGTCGAAGTGACCAAGCTGGCGTTCCAGCGTCTGCTGGCTGACCTGGCTCAAGGGGCCGGCCAGGTTGTCGAACCGGCTCTGCCTCTCCGATGGCGGCAGCAAGGGGAACAGGTTGCCGGCCTGGGTGGTGTCGTCCTCATTGCCACCGCCCCAATAGCGTCCCGCACTGCCGCTGAGCGCCCAGCCTGCCTCGCCGTGGCCAAAGCCGGCCGGCTAGCTGCCCGTGTCTTCGACGTTCGTGAAGTCGAGGGCTGTAATGGTCGCACTGGGTGACCACTTCTGCGGCTTGGCGCTGTTCGTGCTGGACGGCGCGCTGCATTTCACCTACACGCTCTAGTGCCGGCCGCGCGAACTCGGACCCATTGCCCTGGCACCGGGCGCGCAGGACTTCGTGCTGCGTCACAGCACCCTGGGCGAGCGCATGGGCCGCGGCAGCTTCTCTGTCGACGGCACGGTGGTGCGCGACGCGGTAGATCTGTCGCCCATCATGGTGCGGCTGCCGTCCGGCGGCCCAAGCGTGCGCATCAACCGGCGCCCGCCGATCAGCGACCGGTATGCAGACCGCGGCACCGTCCGCTACACCGGGCACATCGACACGGTGCACGTCGATCCCGGTCCGCAGCCGGCCGACACACCGGTGCTGCTCCGCCCTTGACGCGCTATACTTGTATAGCAAACCTTGGAAAAGCACACCATGCTCGCGATACGCCTGCCCGACTCGATCGAACTGCGGTTGGCCGCACTGGCCAGCGAAACCGGGCGCAGCAAGACTGCGCTGGCGCGCGAGGCGATCCTCGAATACATCGACGATCTTGAGGATTACCATCTCGCAGAAGCCCGTGCGCGGCGCAACCGCAAGAGCATTCCACTCGAAGATGTGGAGCGCTCGCTTGGCCTATAGGGTGGAGTTCGATCCCGAAGCCCTCAAGGATCTGAAAAAGCTCGACCGCCCGGTGCAGCAACGGCTGGTGGGCTTTCTCAAGACCCGGGTCGGCACGCTGGACAATCCACGCGACATCGGCGAGGCACTTTCCGGCGCGGCTCTTGGCAACTACTGGAAGTACCGGGTTGGCGACTGGCGCATCATCTGCGAAATTCAGGATGCACGCATCGTGGTGCGTGTGCTCAGGCTTGGCAACCGGCGAGAGGTTTATCGGTAGCGGCGTTGCCACGAGTTGATCTCGCCGACGCTTTCCGGCCGCGCGTGCGGTGAAAGCCCGAGTGCGCCAGCATGGTGGATACCAGGATCGCGTCTCCCCTGCGCTTGGCAAGTATTACCCTACCTTCGACTCCACGCCAGCCGGCAACATCGGCCCGGTCATGCAAAACACTTTGCCGGTCTTGACCGGAGCCGGTGTGTGGAATGCACTGTGGCACGGTCTGCGCAATCTGAACGCGTTCTGGCGCATCGCTGCGACCGCTGCTGCTAGACTGATCGGCGTATGCCCCAGCCCGCCGAATCACCCGAGCCGCGTTATGCCTGGGTCATTGTCTGGGCCTGCTTCGTGGCGCTGGCGGTCATCTTCGGCGTCGCCTACTCGTTTGCCGCGTTCTTCGAGTCGTTCGCCACCGCGTTTTCGGCGCAACGGGCCGATGTGGCGCTGGTGTTCGGATTGTCGGGTCTGCTGTATTTCACGCTGGGCATCGGCGGCGGAATGTTGTCCGACCGCTTCGGTCCGCGCGTGGTCAGTTGCGCCGGCATGGTGTTCATCGCCGCCGGCCTGCTGGCGACCAGTTTTGCCCAGTCCATGGCGACGGTGTACCTCGCCTATGGGGTTGGCGTCGGCGTCGGCATTGCGCTGGTGTATACGCCGGCCATCGCCTGCGTGCAACCGTGGTTCAGCCGACGACGCGGCCTGGCGGCGGGCATTGCGAGTTCCGGCATTGGCGCGGGAACGTTGGCGCTACCGCTGCTGGCCGCGCTGGCGATTTCGGCCCTGGAATGGCGCGACGCGCTGCGCGTGCTGTCCGTGGGGGTGCTGCTGCTCGGTTTGGGCGCAGCTGCACTGCTCAAACGCGCCCCCAGTGCCGGCGGAGGCAGCAAGGGCGCGCCACCACCCGGTGCCACGTTGCGTCAGGCCTTGCACGACCGTGGATTTTGGTGGTTGTACCTGGTCACGCTCAGTTGCGGGCCCACGATGTTCATTCCGTTTGCCCATGTTTCGGCTTTTGCACGCGACGCCGGAATCGCGGACGCGCAGGCAGTTGGCCTGGTCGGAATGATCGGCGTCGGCAGCCTGGTGGGCCGCTTCGTGATCGGCGCTGTGGCAGACCGGCTCGGGCGGGGTCGCACGCTGGTGCTCATGCTCATCTCCATGGCGGCCAGCTACCTGTTGTGGCTGAGCGCCGGCGCTTACCCGGCGCTGGTGTTGTTCGCGCTCTGGTTCGGGGTCAGTTACGGCGGTATCGTGTCGCTGCTGCCGGCCCTGTGCATGGACCTGTTCGGCGGCCGCGCGGTAGCCGGCATCATCGGCACGCTATACAGCGGCGCAGCGCTGGGCAACCTGCTTGGCCCGGTGCTGGCAGGGGCAGTGTTCGACCGGGTCGGCAGCTATGCCCCGGTCATGTGGGCCTGCATGCTGTTGTCGGCAGTTTCGGTGTGGGCGGCGAGTCGTCTGGTGCGCACCAGGACAACAGCCGGACGACCAGCATGTTAGCGACTCCGCATTGGCGGGAAACCAGCAGGCCCGGGTGTCAGCGCTTCGCCCTGGCCCGTTCGATTTCCTGTCGGGCCTGTACCTCGGCCGCCAGCGCCGGATCGAGTGGCGAACGGCACAGGCCGGCATGCTGGTAGTGCAGGTTTTCATACAGTTCGGCCGCGGCAGGGAAACCGGCAAGCAACTGGTCAAACGCCTGGCCCGGCTCCACCTTATCCAACGCGTCTGCCAGCCGGCTTACCACCGACTGGTACTGCCGCGCGTCGACAGCGGTCGCACTGCCGTCCAGGCGCTCAAGCAGGGCGGCCAGCACACGGGTGCTGGTCAGGTCGGTCGAATAACGGGGGGCGTGGATTGTCTGCATGACCACCATCTGGGGCCTGGGGCCTCCATTGCAAGCGGCAACGGGAATCCGGAATCGCAACAAACTCCTTTGCCGCCGTTGTTGCGCCTCTGCAGGCCAAACCTGTTACAAATGCGGCGGCTCCGCACCCATGCCCTGCACAATAAGTCCATCGGCCTCCCGGTGCTTGGCGAAAATGAAAATCGCTTGGACACGCACACCAGACCAATTCATTCGACAGTGCGGCCGTTCATCGCCCGGACCGCGTCCGCCGTGCGGCCAGTGATGCGCTGGTAGATGTCAGGGTCGGTATCGCCTTCGCTACCGAGCAACAGCACCCGCGCGTTTGCATCCAGGCCCAGCAACGCACGCAACGGCGCATGCTCCTGTGCCGCAAGCAATGCGGCCAGACCTGCTGCTCCGGTCTCGCCGGACACGATGGCCTTGTCCGATGGCCCCGGACTGGCGAGCAGACGCACCGCCTCCAGCGCGTAACGATCGTCGATCGCCACAAAGGCGTGCGCGGCGACGGACACGATTTCCCAGGCCGCCGGCGACACCTCGCCACAGGCCAGGCCCGCCATGACCGTATCCAAGACGCCCAGCACCGGTACCGGATGCCCGGCCATTGCGCTGCGCACATAACAATCCGCTTGCATTGGCTCTACGACGATCAGCCGGGGCCGCTTGGGCCCCCATGCCAGCCAGAACGCCGCCCCAATGGCAGCGGCGAATGCGCCCACACCGGCCTGCACCAGCACATGGGTGGGAATGGCACCGTCGAATTGTTCGACCAGCTCGGCCGCCATCACGCCATAACCATGCATGACATCGATCGGGATGTCGCGGTAGCCGTCGTAGGTGGTGTCGCTCACCACGGTCCAGCCATTGGCGCGGGCCTGTTCGTCGGCATGGCGTACCGAGTCGTCGTAATTGCCTTGTAGCCGCACAACATCCGCACCATAACGCGCAATTGCTGCGCGACGCCCCTCGCTGACGCCGGCATGAATGTAGATGACGCAGCGACAACCGAACATTTGCGCGCCCCAGGCTACCGAGCGCCCATGGTTGCCGTCGGTGGCACAGGTGACCGTGGTGCTTTCAACCACCGAGCGCCAACGCCCGCTCAACACATCGGCAGCGGGTGCGGTCCTGCCACCGTTGTGGGGTGCAATGGCTTGCGCAATCAGCCGGTAGACCGCATAGGCGCCACCCAGCGCCTTGAAGCTTTTCAGGCCGAACCGCTCGCCTTCATCCTTGTAATGCAGCGCCGCGAAGCCGAGCCGCACTGCCAGCGACGGCAACTCAACCAGCGGCGTAGGCGCATAACCCGGCCACTGCCGGATCTCGCGCAGCGCAGTGGCAAAACCATCGTCATTCAGGATGTCCGACAACGCATCGCCATAGCGTTGTGCGGGTGATGCGCAATTGGGATTGCGCAACGCGCGGGCGCCCGGCCACTGCAGCAGAACCGGACTCATCAGGCATCCTCCATGCTGCGCATTGCGCAATTCGCCCTTGGGAACGGCCCGGCGGCGCTCATGTGTGGCCCCCACGGTCGCCCACTTCGTGTGACTCCCTGCCCCCCCGAGGGGGCCTTCGCGCCTTGGGGCGGCCCGGCGGCGCTCATGTGTGGCCCCCACGGTCGCCCACTTCGTGTGACTCCCTGCCCCCCGAGGGGGCCTTCGCGCCTTGGGGCGGCCCGGCGGCGCTCATGGGGTACCGTTGCGGGCAGGTGGCCGTCTTTGCAGGCCTGTCGCTACACGCGCTGCAGCGTCCCAGTCGGGTCCGGCGAACCAGGCCTCGCCGTCCAGATAGGCGCGCACCATCGGCAAGGCGTCCAGACCCCAGAATTGTTTTCCGTCCACGACCAGTGTCGGCACGCCAAACAGCCCGCTCGCGACGGCCTCATTCGTGGCTTGCCTGAGCTGCGCCTTGACCGGGTCGCCCAGCGGATCGCGCGCCGGCGCCAGTTGGCGGGCCAGCGCCTGCGTGCGCTGTGCATCGGCCGCATCCAGGCCCGTACACCAGACATGGCGGAAAATGGTCTCGCTGACATAGCGGTTGGGCAGCCCGTTATCGGCGCATGCCACGGCCAATCGCAGCAGCGGCAGTGGATTGAACGGATGCGCGACGGGCATCTGCAATGGGACCCCCATGGTGCTGGCCAGCCAAGCCACTTGCCGATAGGTCCAGTCGCGCTTGGGCCGGATCTCGGCCGGGCCCAATTGCCCATGGTGGTGCAGCAGACCGGCGAACAGCAACGGCCGGTAGGTCACCGCATAGCTGTGACCCAGCAACGCCTGCGGCAGCCGCTCGAAGGCCAGATAGGCATAGGGCGATATGAAGTCAAAATGGAAATCGATCTGTTTCACGCGCGCCGCCTTTCGTTCATGCTGACCCCGGTTGTGCTTGCGGCGCATGGGCTTTGATCCGCGCGACGATGGAACGCCATATTGCACGTTTTCCGTCCTCGGCCATGCGTCCCCAGGCGATGATCTCGTCGATGTCGCGCAGGCAGCCCAGGCATAGCCCACTGTCCGGGTCCATGCGGCACACCGAAATGCACGGCGAGGGCACCGGATGGCGCAGATCCTGCGCCAGTTCGGCGAGCGCCTGCAGGGTCTGCGCCAGGTTCATGCTCGGGGGGCCTGGCGAAGCCAGGGCTGGGGGCGCTCAGAGGTGCGGGCGGCGGCATCGAGCATCAACGCACCATGCGGATGCTGGCGTGATTGCAGGACTGCGACGACGCGGCGCACCGGCTCGGGCAGAGAGTGGGGTTCGGATCCGTACACGGGGAGATGGGGTCAGGAGGCACGCTTGTTCAACAGCGCCGTAGCGGCCCGCGAACCGGACTTGCGCTGCAGGAATTCGCTGATGAACAAGCCCGCATCGATCAGTTTGTCCATGTCGATGCCGGTGCTGATGCCCATGCCGTGCAGCATGTAGACCACGTCTTCGGTCGCAACGTTGCCGGTCGCCCCCTTGGCATACGGACACCCGCCCAGGCCGGAGATCGAGGTGTCGAATTGCCACACCCCCATTTCCAGGAACGCCAGCGTGTTGGCGAGGGCCTGGCCATAGGTATCGTGGAAATGCCCGGATACGTCATCTACCGCGTAATGCTGCAACGTCGCTTCCAGTGCGCGTTGCACTTTGACCGGCGTCCCGACGCCGATGGTGTCCGCCACGCCCGCATGTTGCACGCCAATGCCGCGCATCAAGCCCGCCAGCATCGCCACCCGCTCGGGCGCAATGTCGCCCTCATACGGACAACCGACGGTACAAGACATGGCCCCGCGCACGAAGATGCCCTTGTCGCGCGCGGCTGCCACAACCGGACGAAATCGCTCGATGCTCTCGACGATCGAGCAGTTGATATTGCGCTGGCTGAACGCCTCGCTGGCGGCGCCGAACACCACGATCTCGTCGGGCCAATACGGCTCGTCCAGCGCGAGGGCTGCCTCCAGCCCCTTGAGATTGGGCGTCAGGACGGAATACCGCACACCGGGTTTACGCCTGATGGTGGACATCACCTGTGCGTTGTCGGCCATTTGTGGCACCCATTTCGGGCTCACAAAACTGGTCACTTCGATCTCGCACAGGCCGGCGTCCTGCAGCCGATGCACCAGGCCGACTTTGATTTCGGCCGGAACCGTCTGCTTCTCGTTCTGCAGCCCATCGCGCGGGCCGACCTCGACCAGTTTCACTTTCTGGGGCAATGTCATGGCATGTCCTTGAAGTCGTTCATTGCGGCTTGCGGCACATCAGTATCCGCGCTCCAGCTCAACCATACCCGCAACCGCCTCACCGCGCTCCAGCGCCAGTATCTTGCCCGCAATCTGGGCGACACTTTCCGCGCGCAGTGTCTGGGCCGAGGTATGCGGTGTGACCCGGATCTTCGGATGGCGCCAGAACGCATGCTCGGGCGGCAGAGGCTCGTTGCGAAACACATCGAGCGACGCCCCAGCCAAGTGGCCGGAGTCGAGCAATGCCAGCAAGTCGTCATCCACCAGATGCTCGCCGCGCGCCACATTCATCACATAGGCACCGGCCGGCAATTGCGACAGGTTGGCGTGGCACAGGATGTCGCGCGTGTCGGGCGTCAAGGGCAACAGGCACACCAACGCCTGGCAGCCCGCCAGGAACGCGCCCAGTTCCGCGTCCCCGGCATAACACCGCACTCCGTCTACCGAGCGGGCGCTGCGGCTCCAGCCAAGGACGGGAAAATCGAAATGGCGCAGGTGCTGCGCGACGCGGGCGCCCAGCACGCCCAACCCCAGGATGCCAACCACGAATGCGGCCCTGCTGCGCGCCGGCCGCTGGCGCCACAGCCCTTGCCCGGCCTGTTCCTCATACGCGGCGAACTCCCGAAAATGGCGGCTCACCGCATGGCAGACATATTCGGCCATCTGCACACCCATGCCGGCATCGTCGAGCCGGATCAGCGTCAAGTCCGCCGGCAAGCGAAGGCGCAACAGTTTGTCAACGCCTGCTCCAACGTTGAACAGGGCCTTGAGCCTGGTTTGCTGGTCGATGAAGGCCTGTGGCGGAGCCCACGCCACCGCGTAGTCGGCCGGCTCGCTGCCATCGATCCAGGCATCGACCCGTACCCCGGGCAGATGCTGGCGCAGCGCCTCCAGCCAGGGCTCGGCCGGGGTGGACGGATCGCAGAAACTCACCCGCAACATCAGGAAGCCATCGTCAACAATTCGGCGCCTTCGGCCACCTGGTCGCCCGGCGCGTAAAGGATCTCGCCCACGGTGCCGTCTGCTGGCGCGGCAATCGTGTGTTCCATCTTCATCGCCTCCATCACCGCCAGGGCCTGGCCCTTGCTGACTTTGTCGCCGGCCTTGACGGCGAAGGACAACACCTTGCCCGGCATCGGCGCGGTCAGTCGCCCGGCCTCGCCGTGGACATCCCCGGCATGATCCAGCAGATCGATCGCCAGGATCCGGGTCGCGCCATGCGGTGCGAACACATGCGCCCATTCGCCCTGCCGGTACACCTGGACCCGATGGCGCTGTGCGCCGTATTCCAGATCGATGCTGCCGTCCGCCGGATGAAACTGCAAACCCGCCTTGACCGTGCCAATCCGCAGTTGCAGTGCACCGTCATGCAGGTAGCACAGCTCGGCCTCGATCGCTTCGCCATGGAACTCGAAGCCGAAACGCCGGATCGCGATCCCAAACGCGCGCCAGCCGTCGCGCCGGCTGAACGGATCGGATCGCTCGAGCGCACGCTCACCCAGCAACGTATGGGCGATCGACGCAGCCACCGCTACAGCAAGCCCGACCGGCTCTTGCCGGAACAACACGGCCTCTTCACGCGTGATCAGCGCGGTGTCCAGGTCGGCATTGGCAAACGATGCGCTGCGGGTCACATAACGCAGGAACTGGACATTGGTGTTGAGTCCGACGATGTGGGTCTGCGCCAGCGCCGTATCAAGCCTGGCCAAGGCCTGTGCCCGGTCCGCGCCGACCACGATCAGCTTGGCCACCATGGAATCATAGAACGGCGAGATGGCATCACCCTCTCTGACGCCGTCGTCCACCCGCACTGCGCCATCGGCGCCTGCACGCATGAAGCTCACGCCATGCGGCTTGCGGTAGACATGCAGACTGCCAGTGGCGGGCAGGAACTGGTTGTCCGGGCTCTCGGCGCAAATACGTGCCTCGATGGCATGGCCATGGATGCGCAGCTGATCCTGCGCCAGCGGCAGCCTCTCGCCGCTGGCCACCCGCAGTTGCCATTCCACCAGGTCCTGCCCGGTGATGGCCTCCGTCACCGGATGCTCCACCTGCAGCCGGGTGTTCATCTCCATGAAGAAGAACTTCATGCCGCCGTCCGGGCGCTGTTCGACGATGAACTCGACCGTGCCGGCGCCAACATAGTCAACGGCACGCGCGGCGGCGACCGCCGCGGCGCCCATTTCGGTGCGCATCGCATCGGTCATGCCCGGCGCGGGGGCTTCCTCCAATACCTTCTGGTGCCTGCGTTGCACCGAGCAATCACGCTCGAACAGGTGCACATAGTTGCCATGGCTGTCGCCGAACACCTGGATCTCGATATGGCGTGGGCGCTGCACATATTTTTCGATCAACACTGCATCCATGCCAAAGCTGTTGGTCGCCTCGCGCTTGCAGGATGCCAGCGCGGCGTCGAATTCCTCATCCTTTTCGACGATTCGCATACCCTTGCCACCGCCCCCGGCGCTGGCCTTGATCAGCACCGGGTATCCGATACGGGCGGCTTCCGAGCGCAGCAGTTCCGGGTCCTGCGCCGCGGCGTGATATCCCGGCACCAGCGGCACTCCGGCAGCTTCCATCAACTGCTTGGACTCGGCCTTCAAGCCCATCGCCTTGATCGCCGACGGCGGGGGGCCAATGAACACCAGGCCGGCATCGGCACAGGCCTGTGCAAACGCCTCGTTCTCGCTCAGAAACCCATAACCCGGGTGCACCGCCTGGGCGCCGGTGGCCTTTGCAGCGTCGAGAATGGCCTGCCAGCGCAGGTAGCTGTCCCTGGGCGCACTGCCGCCGACATGCACCGATTCATCGCAGGCTGCCACATGTTTCGCCTGGGCGTCGGCGTCCGAATACACGGCCACCGTGCGAATGCCCATACGGCGGGCCGTGGCCGCGACCCGGCAGGCGATTTCGCCCCTGTTGGCGATCAGTATCTTGGTGAACATGTTCTTCCTCAATGGGCGGGCGCTGGCGTCAACCAGGACCCGATGCGGCGAAGCACCGCCTGCAAAAATGTCAGCAGCACAATCAGCAGCCAGGTCATCAGCACCAGCGCAACGATCAGCGCCACGCCAAACACCAGCGGGTGCTGTGTTGCCAGCCACAGTGCGCCGACCACCAGCCCGTCTTCGACCAGGCTCACGCCAATGTTGGAGAACGGCTCCGGCGAGGTGTTGACTGCAGTGTCGAGCCCCGGAATCTTGTCGGCAAAAAACTCGACGAACAGCATCATGCCGCTGGCCAGCAGCATGATCGGATGCTGCAGCAATTGCAAGCTGCTCGGCAGGGGGATCCAGCCCATCAAGCCCGACCCGCCAACCAGGAACAACACCGCATACAGACGCAGCCCGCTGGCCCAGCCCAGTGCTGCTGCCAGCGCCAGCAACGCGGGCATGTCCATCGCCTGGACGCCGCCGGCCAGCGCCGCGCCCGCAGGGCTGAGCGCGGACTGCAATGGGTCGATCCAGTTCAGCATCGCCAACGCTACATCCGGAAAAGGCCGAACGTTGTGTCCGGAATCGGCGCATTGAGCGACGCGCTCAGGCCCAGCGCCAGCACCCGCCGCGTGTCGGCCGGGTCGATCACACCGTCATCCCACAGCCGTGCCGTGGCGAAATACGGATGGCCCTGCTCCTCGTACTGGTTGCGGATCGGCGCCTTGAAGGCTTCCTCCTCCTCCATGCTCCAGCGCTCGCCCCGACCCTCGATGCCGTCGCGCCGCACCGTGGCCAGGACCGCCGCGGCCTGCTCGCCGCCCATGACCGAGATGCGCGCGTTCGGCCACATCCACAGGAAGCGCGGCGAGAAGGCGCGACCGCACATGCCATAGTTTCCCGCACCGAAACTGCCGCCGATGATGAGGGTGAATTTGGGCACCGCGGCGGTCGCCACGGCCGTCACCATCTTGGCGCCATTGCGCGCGATGCCCTCGTTCTCGTATTTGCGCCCGACCATGAAGCCGGTGATATTCTGCAGGAACACCAGCGGCACCTTGCGCTGGCAGCACAGTTCGATGAAATGGGTGCCTTTGAGCGCCGACTCGCTGAACAGGATGCCATTGTTGGCGATGATGCCCACAGGCATGCCTTCAATATGCGCAAAGCCGCAGACCAGCGTGGTGCCGTAGCGCGCCTTGAACTCGTCGAACTCGGAACCATCCACGATGCGGGCGATGATCTCGCGCACGTCGAATGGCTTGCGGGTGTCGACCGGAATCACGCCATAGAGCTCCTGTGCATCAAAACGTGGTTCTGCCGGGGCCACGTGCACCACGGTCTTGCGCTTGGCACGGTTGAGGTTGCGGATCGCGTTGCGGGCGATCTGCAGCGCATGCATGTCATTTTCGGCCAAATGGTCCACCACGCCGGATAGGCGGGTGTGCACATCGCCACCGCCGAGGTCTTCCGCGCTGACCACCTCGCCGGTAGCCGCCTTGACCAACGGTGGCCCGCCCAGGAAGATGGTGCCCTGGTTGCGCACGATGATGCTCTCGTCGCTCATGGCCGGCACATACGCGCCGCCTGCGGTGCAACTGCCCATTACCACCGCCACCTGCGCAATGCCCTGCGCACTCAGGTTGGCCTGGTTGAAGAAGATGCGGCCAAAGTGGTCGCGATCCGGAAACACCTCGTCCTGGTTCGGCAGATTGGCGCCGCCGGAATCGACCAGGTAGATGCAGGGCAGGCGGTTCTGCTGCGCAATCTCCTGCGCCCGCACGTGCTTCTTGACCGTCAGTGGATAGTAGGTTCCGCCTTTGACCGTCGCATCGTTGCACACCACCATGCAATCAATACCACTGACACGACCGATGCCGGCGATGAGTCCGGCGCACGGTGCGCTGTCGCTACCATCGCGATCCGGATACATGCCCAGAGCCGCCAAGGGACTGAGCTCCAGGAATGGTGTACCCGGATCGAGCAGCATTTGCACCCGGTCCCTCGGCAGCAGCTTGCCACGCGCCGTGTGCTTGGCCCGCGCTGCGTCGCCACCACCATGCTGTGCCTTGGCAATCTGGGCATTGAGGTCGGCCACTACCGCGCGCATGGAATTGGCGTTGGCCAGGAAGTCGCTCGCGCGGGGGTTGAGTTTCGATTCAAGTATCGGCATGTCGATTCCTGCTTATTGTTCCTTGTCTACCAGACCAGACTACTGCATCAACTGCGGCAGATCAGCCATGTCGGCAAACACTTCGGATGCACCGGCATCGCGCAGCGCAGCTCCTTCACCCCGCGGCGCATAGGCGAACACGACAGCACCAGCAGCAATACCCGCCGTGACACCCGTCACCGTGTCCTCTATGACAGCGCAGCGTTTGGGATCGACCTTGAGCGCGTCGGCCGCAGCGAGATACACGTCGGGAAACGGCTTGGAACGCGGTGTCTCGTAACCGCTGAATATGCGCCCCTCGAAATAGTCCATCAGACCGACCTTGCGCAACTGCATCTCGACCTTGAAACGGTCTGCGCCGGAGGCGCAGGCAATGCGCGCGTCGAGATGGGCATGGATGCGGTGCACCGCGTCATGGACGTTCGGAATAGGTATCAGTTGTTCCATCAATGCGGCGTTTCGGCGCTGCTGGAACTGGGCCAACCAGACCGCGTCGACAACGCGCCCGGTGTTGCTGGCGATCAGGGCTAATTCCTCCTTGAGCGCCTTGCCCACGAAATGGTGCATGCACTCTTGCTGGGTGAGCTGCCAGCCGAGTTCTCGCAGCATCTCGCGCAGCACACGGTTGGTAATCGGCTCGGAGTCGACCAGCACGCCATCGCAGTCAAACAACACGGCTTCAAACTTCATAAGGCGGAGTCCTGCGCTGGCTCTGTGCAATTGCGCTCATCAGGAATGCTCCATGCTGCGCATAGCGCAAATCGCCCTTGGGAACGGCCCGGCGGCGCATGTTTGGCCCCCACGGTCGTCCACTTCGTGTGACTCCCTGCCCCCCGAGGGGGCCTTCGCGCCTTGGGGCGGCCCGGCGGCGCTCATCAGGCATCCTCCATGCTGCGCATTGCGGAATTCGCCCTTGGGAACGGCCCGGCGGCGCTCATCAGGCATCCTCCCGCACCGGGGCGGGCATCAGCATGTTGGACAGAACGCCAAACGCAGGCTTGCCGGTCATCGATATCTCGATCAGGTCGCCGACCTGGGCCGAGGGGCGATCGGCATCACAGCCGAGCAATAGCAGGTCGCCATCCTGCAGCGACATGCATGCGTCCACATCGCGCAGCAAGGTGGTGGCGTCGCGCACCAGGTCGTCGAAACGGATGCTTTGGCGCAGGTCGCCATTGATGTGCACCTGCAACTCGAAATCTGCCGGATCACCGGCGGCGTCGGAGGCCACGCAATGCTTGCCCAGACCCAGAAAGCCGTCCTGGCATTTGGTCTTGACGGCAGGGCGGAAATAGCTGCCGCCGGTCAACTCCAGATCATTGACCAGGACATATCCCGCCAGGCTTGGTGCGGTTCGGGCCGCATCGTCCTGCCATTGGCGCTGCGCAAACACCAGCGCGACCGACGCGCCCACCAGCACCGTATCGGAAGGCGCTGACAACGCGATGCCCGCGCCGCTGGCGCTCCAGGTGTTGGCGGTCTTCACATACAGCACCGGCGCCTGGGGCGGTGCCCTGTGCGGCGGCTGAGCCATGCGCTCCTCCCACTGCTGCCATTCGCGCCGGAAATTGAGCAGGCAGCCGTAGACCGTACCGGTCGGCCAGAAGTTGCTGTGTGGAGTCACGTCTGTTCCATGTCGATCAGGGTATCGAGCAGTACATACAGCTCGGCCAGCTTCGGTTTGCCCAGCACCTGCTCCAGTTGCTGGTAGTGCTGTTCGATGGTGATGGCCAGCGTCGCTACCCGTTCCATGCCCTTGTCGGTAGCCCGCACCACGGTACGGCGCTGGTCGGTCGGGTCGTTTTCGCGCAGGATCAACCCGTCGCGTTCCATGCGGTTCAGCACGCCAGTCAGGCTGGGTCCCAGGATGAAGGCTTCGCGCGCGATGCGGCCGGTCTCGACGGTTCCCAGTTCGCCCAGTACCCGCAGCACCCGCCACTGCTGGTCGCTCAGCGCATGCGCCCGCAGTGCCGGCCGGGTGTGGGCCATGACGGCTTCGCGCGCCTGCAGCAGCAGGCGCGGCAGGTTGCGGTGGGTGAACGGAGCTGGGTTGGCTTTCATTTACTTAATATATTAAATGAAAATGGAATTTTCGCAAGGCGACCAGACAGAAACCGTCGAAAAACTGTAAGTACATCCAGTAATATTCGGCCATGGCCAAAGAAAAGAGCAACTACATCTGCACCGATTGCGGTGACGCCAGCCCGAAATGGCTCGGTAAATGCCCGGCCTGCGGCGCCTGGAATACGCTGATCGAGTCGGCGGCGCCAGCGCCGTCGGCGGTACGCAACCGGTTCGCGTCATTGGCCAGGACGGCCGAAGTCGCCACCCTGGGCGACATCGAGGCGGTCGACATGGCGCGCACCCCCACGGGTCACGAGGAACTGGACCGGGTGCTGGGCGGCGGCATCGTCGATGGCGGCGTGGTGCTGATCGGCGGCGACCCGGGCATCGGCAAGTCGACGCTGTTGCTGCAGGCCCTGCATTCCTTGCAAGTGGCCGGCAAACGCACGCTGTATGTGACCGGCGAAGAGAGCGGCGCCCAGGTGGCGCTGCGCGCGCGCCGCCTGGGCCTGGACAACTCCCGGGTGCAGGTGTTGGCCGAGATCGGCCTGGAAAAGATACTGGCCACGCTCGATGCGGTGCAACCCGACATCGCCGTGATCGACTCGATCCAGACGGTGTATTCCGACCAACTGACCTCGGCTCCCGGCTCTGTGGCCCAGGTGCGCGAATGCGCTGCCCACCTGACGCGCGCGGCCAAGGCCAGTGGCGTCTGCATCGTGCTGGTCGGCCATGTCACCAAGGAAGGCGCGCTGGCCGGACCGCGGGTGCTGGAGCACATGGTCGATACCGTGTTGTATTTCGAGGGCGATACGCACTCCAGCTACCGTCTGGTGCGCGCGATCAAGAACCGCTTTGGCGCAGTCAACGAGATCGGCGTTTTCGCGATGACCGAGCGCGGTCTCAAGGGGGTGAGCAATCCCAGCGCCATCTTCCTGAGCCAGCATGACGCGCCCGTACCCGGCAGTTGCGTGATGGTCACCCTCGAGGGCAGCCGGCCGCTGCTGGTCGAGATCCAGGCGTTGGTCGATGGCGGTGGGCCCAGTCCGCGCCGTCTCTCGGTCGGCCTGGAGCGCGACCGGCTGGCGATGCTGCTGGCGGTGCTGCACCGCCATGCCGGCGTGGCCTGTGCAGACCAGGATGTGTTCGTCAACGCGGTCGGCGGTGTGCGCATCAGCGAACCGGCGGCGGATCTGGCGGTCATGCTGGCGATCACTTCCAGTTTGCGTGGCAAGCCCTTGCCCAAGGGTTTTTTCGCGTTCGGTGAAGTTGGCCTGGCGGGCGAGGTGCGGCCTGCGCCACGCGGTCAGGAACGACTGCGCGAAGCCGCCAAGCTCGGTTTCAGCGTGGCGGTCGTACCCAAGGCAAACATGCCCAGGAAGCCGATCGAGGGCCTGGTCATCCACGCGGTCGCGCGTGTCGAGCAGGCCATGGAGACGGTGCGCGGACTGACCTGAGGCTCACCCAAACTGGCGCCGCAGGCATCGGATGGCGGGGAGCCGGCTCTAGAATTCCAACTGCGTCTTGTGCCCAGGTTGGCGACTTCCCGCCTGTTGCAGCGCGGTGGTCGCGCTCCCGCGTCGGCGCACCCATCATGAAAATTGCCCATGCAACAACTACTGCTACGTGTCGGGATTCCATTGGCCGCAGCGGCCGCCGTTGCACTGGCGTGGCATCGGTTTGGCTGGCAGGGCGTTGCCGTGGTCGCCACCGCCATCGTGATGTGGGTGTTGCTGCATTTCAACCGGATGATGCAGGCGCTCAAGCGCGCGGCCGACCGTCCGATCGGCCATGTGGACAGCGCGGTGATGCTCAACGCCAAACTCAAGCCGCGTGTCTCGTTGCTGCATGTGGTGGCGATGACGCGGTCGCTGGGCCAGTTGCAGAGCGTGCGGGACGCGCAACCCGAGGTCTACCGTTGGACTGACAACTCGGACTCGCATGTCGATTGTGTGTTTCACAATGGGCGTCTGGTTCGCTGGGAACTGGTAAGGCCGGCGCAGCCAGATGCCGAGTCGGCCCACACTGGCAGTGCGGGGTCGTCGCACCCGTAAAATCCCAGGCATCAGCGTCGCGGCCGGATGCAAAGCCTGCCAAATTGCTGAATCCAAACCAACCCCGGCCCGTAGCGGGCGCCTGACAAAAAGGAACGACCATCATGAGCGCAGTGCCACCTTCCATGGACGACCGTGACGGCAAGATCTGGATGGACGGCCAGTTGGTCGAATGGCGCGACGCCAAGATCCATGTGCTGACCCATACCCTGCACTACGGCTGCGGCGCGTTCGAAGGCGTACGCGCCTACAACACCATCGGTGGCACTGCGATCTTTCGACTGCGCGAACACACCGAGCGCCTGTTCAATAGCGCCAAGATCCTGCGCATGAAAATCCCCTTCGCGCTCGAAGAAGTGATGGAGGCGCAAAAGCAGGTGGTGCGCGAGAACAAGCTCGAGAGCTGCTATCTGCGCCCGCTGACCTGGGTCGGTTCGCAAAAGCTCGGCGTCAGCATGAAGGGCAATACCATCCACCTGATGGTCGCCGCCTGGCCCTGGGGCGCCTACCTGGGCGAAGACGGCATGAAAAACGGCATCCGGGTCAAGATATCAAGCTACACCCGGCACCATGTCAATATCACGATGACCCAGGCCAAGGCGGTCAGCAACTACACCAACTCGATCCTGGCCAACCAGGAAGCCACCGACGACGGCTACGACGAGGCCATGCTGCTCGACGTCAACGGTTTTGTCAGTGAAGGTGCCGGCGAGAACCTTTTCGTTGTCAAGGACGGCGTGGTCTACACCCCCGACCTGTCGGCCGGAGCGCTCAACGGCATCACGCGCAATACCGTCATGCATATCTGCAAGGATCTGGGCCTGGAACTGGTGCAAAAGCGCATTACCCGCGACGAGGTCTACATCTGCGATGAGGCCTTTTTCACCGGCACCGCAGCCGAGGTCACGCCGATCCGCGAACTCGACCGCATTGCGCTCGGACGCGGCTCGCGCGGCCCGATCACCGAGAAAATCCAGAGCGCGTTCTTCGACATCGTGAACGGACGCAACCCGAAATACGAACATTGGCTGGCGCGGGTCTGATCAGACCCGCAGCGCAACCAGTTGGACAGGTACACGGACACGCCATGAGCAAGAACCAAATAGAACTGCTGGCCAAGGAACTCAACGCGCAGGGCGGGGTATTTTGTCCTAACCCCAAGGCCGACATGCAGATATGGAACAGCCACCCCAAGGTGTATCTCGATGTGGGACATACCGGACAGGCCAGGTGCCCGTATTGCGGCACGGTATATGCGCTCAAGGCGGGCGAGCATTTCGACGCCCACCATTGACACGGTGACGATTGGCGACGCACAAGCGCTGCCACGTTGATATTGGGGACGATTCGCGGCAATAGCGCGCCTGCAATTGTGGTCATTTCCGAGGATTGACTTTGCCGTGTGCGCAGGCCACCATTGTGGTGCCCGCAGGCGGAAGCCGCCAATGCCTATGCCCGTGCGCTGGGCGCAGCGGCCTTGCGCGACAGCGCGGCGACCGACACCGAACTCGCGCGCCTGGCGCGGCTGCGTGATGCGGCCACCGAGTTGAAGATCGGCTACTGGGCCGAGCAGATCGGCATCCAGATCGACGCCGTGCGCGGCTTCGCCGCCTTCAAGTCGGGCCAGACAGAGGCCGGCATTGCGGGCCTGCGCAAGGCGGCGGACCGTGAGGACGCCAGCGAAAAGCATGCCGTCACCCCCGGGCCGTTGCTGCCCGCGCGCGAGGTGCTGGCCACGGCACTGCTCGAACGCGGCGATGGGGCAGGTGCGCTGCGCGAGTTCGAAGCCGTGCTGCGCAAGGAGCCCAACCGCCTGCGTGCGATGGCGGGTGCAGGCCTCGCGGCCGAGCGCTCCGGTGTCACCGACAAGGCGCGCGACTACGCTGACAGGATCTCGCGCCAGACAGCGCAAGCCGATGCTGGCGTTCCCGGACTGACGCTGGCGCAGCAGTCGGTGACACGATGAGCAGAACGCGGGCATCACGGCCCGCGCTGTTGCTGCTGCTGGTTGGCTGGCTGCTGGCGCTCGCCACAAGCACGGCGCTTGGCGTCGAGAGCGACCCGCTGCCGGTACCGGAATCCGGATCGCGCTCCCATGTGGTGCGCCTGTACAACGACGGCGTCGCGCTATTGCTGGCAAGAGACTTTCGGGCCGCACAGCAGAGGTTCGAGGCTGCGCTCGCGCTGGACGAACGACTCGCCGAGGCCCACAACAATCTGGCGTTCGCGTTACGGATGCAAGGGCGGCAGAATTTTGCGACGTCGTTGGGGCATTACAACCGTGCCATCGAACTCAAACCCGATCTCGCGCAAGCCTACATGTACCGCGGGGTGTTGTTCATGCAGCAGGGCGACACGCTACGCGCGCGCCAGGACCTCGAACGCCTGCGCCGGCTCGACGCCCGGCTTGCGGCCGAGCTGGAACTGGTCGTCGATGGAGCCACAGAAGGCCAGGGGCGCGGTGGTATCGCGGCGCAGTATGAATGAGATGGTCGGGGTCTTCGGCCGATCCGGTGCTTCGATCACAAGGACGGGACCCGGCGCATGGGCCGTGCGATCCGCAATCTGCGACCTGCCGCGCCAGCCTTGGGGTTGCTCGGATTCGGCGCCAAAAGCGTCGAAAAATGCGGCTGTCGCGGGCACTACCAGGCCGTTGGCCTCAATTGTGGCGACCCCAGTTTTGGCGCTTCTTATCGAGCAAGCGCTACCGGCGCTCGTCTGAAATGCAGCGAGGCCGGTCGTTCACGACGGGCCGCTTTGCTGCCACCAAACTTCCTTTCGTGGAGCGGCGATTCGCCGACGCTGCCCGTTGTTGGCTTTGGGAGCGGTGTGGCATCGTCCCGGCCAGGAGCGACGCCATGAATCACAAAGTAGTCCTGATTACCGGAACTTCCGGCTTCATCTTTAAGCACTGTGCTGTTGAGTTGCTCCAGCATGGCTATTCCGTGCGTGGCACCGTGCGCAGCGCGTCCAAGGCAGAGGAGGTGAAAGCCACCATGCCCAAGTGCTGCGACATTTCCAGCCTGGAGTTACTGGAAGCGGCCCTGCTGTCCGACAACGGCTGGGCGATGGCCATGCGGGTTTCGCACGGCGTATTGCACTCGGCTTCCCCGTTTCCGCTCAACAAAACCTGCCAAGCGCGGCTTGTTGAGCATAGTCCCTATCGCGGTTCGGATCGCGCGGCGCGTCACAGACTGCCGACGCGTCTGAGTCGCCAGCTCGCGCCTCACCAATCTGCACGCTGATCGAGTGCGTTGTCGGGTTCTGTTTGGGTCGATATGTCGGAATACGGTTCAGCATGGCCACCCGCCCGCACAGGCCCCCAAGCCTCGGCGCATCACATCATCCACCGATAGCTGGAAGACATCGCCTTGTGCACCCGGCAATATCGTCGCACATGCCCACCGACACCGAACAGGAGTGGTTCGACGACTTCGTGCGCTACCACGGCGCCAGTAAGTGAATCGGCCGGCGGCCGTCGTTCAAGCTGTCGCTGAACGCTCAAGTATTTGGCCAGTGTCGTGGAGAACGCTCAGCTTGCCTCGGCCTGCCGGCCTGCGTATCCACCCGCATCTGCCGCGCTGCGCGACCGCAAGTCGCGATTTAAATCCGGTGCGAGCGCGTCAGAGCGCCGTTCTCTTTCAGGACGCGGGGTTGTCGGCACCTGGCAGCGGGCTACGGGCTCGACCTGATGGGCACAGCACGGCATTGCCGCGTGTGTCCAGGTGGATGTCGAGTTCACCACCAGGTCCGCGCAGGCGGACCTGGTAGCCCGGCACCAGGGCCTGGGTATACAACATGCCGGGGGCGGGGCAACCCAGACTGCCGTCTGCCCAGGTCACGCGCTTGGCGCTGAGAACAGCGTGGGCATCGCCCGACATCCCTGTATGGCGGGCGGCGGCGACGCGGGCCACGCGCACGGGTTCGTCGAGACTGGGATCCATGGCCATCGTCTCCGTTGAACAAGCCGTTGTTACCGACGCCACTGTCAGGGCGGACGCAGCCGCCAACAGGCTGTCGATCAACAGGGTGGTTTGGGTCCATTTCATGGGGCATCATGCCTGCCAGCGACTCCCTGCGTCAAGAACCGGCGCGCAAGACGCTGACACTCGTCCGGTCGACGCTAGCAGCGGCGGTGAGCCCATGGACCACGAATCCCATAGTCTTCACAGTGGCGGCGGCGTCGCGGTAGCGCCGCGCCGTGCGTGACAGCGGCATCAAAGGGTTTACGCCATGTCGGCCAACGTTACAGAAGCTGGCGTTTGGGTGGCGGTCCGGTGCTGCAGCCTGGCCACTCAGCGTTGATTTCATTGATTTTTTTTACCCGGCGAATTGAATGGCCTAAAATGTGCTTTACATTGTCTTACAAAATAGCCCTTCGCCTCTTCCTCGGAGCCGTTGATAGCAACTCGAACCCAAATAGGGAGTGACGATGAGATCCATTCGACGTTTCGGACTGGCCGCGGTGCTGGCGGTTGGCGGCATGAGCGCCCATGCCGGCTTGTTCACCCGCAATGGCGGGACCATGATCTACGACGACGTACTGAACGTAACATGGCTTGCCGATTTCAACCATGCCAACACCAGCGGCTACAGCACGGGCTTTGGCGGTGCCATGGTTCTGGGGGCCAGCACCGATTTGGCCGGTGACGACACTGTCAATGGCTGGCTCAAGCAGATCAATTCGACTGCGTTGAACGGCTACAGCGGCTGGCGCCTGCCCAGCGTGGTCGACACCGGCGCCCTGGGCTGCGAGGGCAACTTCAGCTACGGCGGTACTGACTGCGGCTACAACGTGCAGACCAACGTCGGCAACGCATTCAGCGAGTTGGCGCACCTGTTCCACGTCAGCCTGGGCAACCTTGCCGACTACGACACCAACGGCAACCTGACGGCCACCCCAGGCTTGCTCAACAAGGGCTTGTTCTCCAACATGCAGGAAGACTTCTACTGGTCGGGCACCCACGGTGCCGGCGCCAACGAAGCCTGGGCCTTCAGCCTCTTCGACGGTTACCAGGACGTCTTTGACAAGAGCTATGAGTTTTATGCCGTGGCCGTGCGCAACGGCGATGTGGCCACCGTGCCGGAGCCGCAGTCGCTGGCGCTGGTGCTGCTGGCCCTGGGTGCAGGCGCCGTCGCCCGCCGCCGGCGCCTGCGCTAGGCGCCCCGCACCCCGGCTGGGCCATGCACTGGCCCGTTCCATTTGTGTCGATTCGCGCAGGTCCGCGCGGTGCTGTGAAGAACCCAACAGGAGGAAAGTCTGATGACCAAGACAACAGGATGGGCCCGTTTCGGGCTGCCGCTGGTCGCGGCGTTTGTGGGCCTGACCGGCCCGGCCGCGATGGCGGCTACGGAGTTGATCTCCGCCGCGCCGAGCAAGGCCGCCGCCCAGGCCGCGCCTGCCAATGGCTTGTACATTGTGCAACTGGCTGATCAGCCCTTGGCTGCTGACGAAAACACCCGACGGGCGGTGGGTCGCAAGCTCGATACGCGTTCGCCGGCGGCGCGGGCCCTGGTCGCCCGTCTGAAGGGGCAACAGCTTGCCATGATGGCGCGTGCAGGCGTCACTGGCAGGGTGGTTCACCAATACACCGCGGTGCTGAACGGCTTTGCCGCGCGCATGACGCCGCAGCAGGCGGCCCACATGGCGGCCCAGCCGGGGGTGTTGTCCGTCGTCCCCGACGAACTGCGACATCTGGACACTTCGTCCACACCGACCTTCCTCGGTCTCAGTGGCCCGGGGGGCTTCTATGCCACTACCGGCGCCAAGGGCGAGGACGTGGTCATCGGCATCGTCGACACCGGCATCTGGCCTGAGCACCCGAGTCTCGACGCCACGGGCTTCGGCCCGGCGCCGGCCGGTTGGAGCGGCACCTGCGCCGTCGGTGCCGGGTTCACCGCCGCCAACTGCAGCAACAAGCTCATCGGCGCGCGCTTTTTCAACGCCGGCTTCGGCGGCAACGCCGGCATTTCGGCGACGTTCCCGTACGAGTACAACTCGCCGCGCGATGCCGATGGCCATGGCACGCACACCTCCACCACCTCTGGTGGCAATGAAGCTGTGTCGACGGCCGGCAGCGCGGTCGCCGCCCTGGGGCCGATCAGCGGTATTGCCCCGCGTGCGCGCATCGCGACCTACAAGGTCTGCTGGGGGCGCGGCGGGTCGGGCGGTTGCTACAACGCCGACAGCGTCGCAGCGATCGAGCAAGCCGTCCTGGACGGTGTGGACGTCATCAACTTCTCCATCAGCGGCACGAACAGTAACCTGGTGAACCCGGTGGAAACGGCGTTTCGCCATGCCGCGGCGGCGGGCGTGTTCATTGCCGCCTCCGCCGGCAACAGCGGCCCTGCGCTGCAAACGGTGGCGCACCCCAGCCCGTGGATCACCACGGTGGCCGCCGGCACGCACGACCGCAGCATGTCGAGCACGCTGACACAGGGCAACGCGGCCGTCTTCGCAGGTGCGTCGCTCACGCCCACCGCAATCCCGGCCGGGACGCCCATGGTCCTTTCCAGCAGCGCCGTCGGTGTCGGCAAGGACCCGACCGACGCCAACCTCTGCTACTCATCGAAGGAAGCTGGGGGTAACGCGCTGAATCCGGCGGTGGTGGCTGGCAAGATCGTCGTCTGCGACCGGGGTGTCAACGACCGCGTCAACAAGAGTCTGGCCGTATTGGAAGCCGGCGGCATCGGCATGGTGCTGCTCAATACGTCAGCCAATTCACTGAATGCTGACCTGCATTCAGTCCCGACGGTGCACCTGCCCGACACCGCCCGCGCCGCCGTGCGCGCCTATGTGGCGGGCGCAGGTGCCACCGGCGCTATCAGCGCTACCAGCGCACTGACCGTGCCAGCGCCGTTCACGGCCAGTTTCTCGTCGCGCGGCCCGTCGCGCGTGACCGGCACGTTCGACTTGCTCAAGCCCGACATCATTGCGCCGGGCGCCGACATTCTGGCCGGCGTTTCGCCCGATGGCTACAGCGGGTCGCTGTTCGGCCTGCTCAGCGGCACCTCGATGTCCAGCCCGCACATCGCAGGTATCGCGGCCTTGTTGAAGCAACTGCATCCAGGCTGGTCGCCGATGGCCATCAAGTCTGCCCTGATGACCTCGTCGGGCGACGTGCTCGATGGCGCGGACAGCGACCCCAACGTGATCTGGCGCCAGGGTGCCGGTCATGTGCGGCCGGCCGCCGCCGCCAACCCGGGGCTGGTGTTCGACAGCGGACCGGACGACTGGGAAGGGCTGTTGTGCGGCCAGGGCGTGTTGTCGATGCCTACGTGTCATCTGGTCACGATGGACGCCAGCGACCTGAATGTGGCGTCGATCGCGATCGGCGACATCCCGGGCAGCCAGACCGTCAGGCGACGGGTCACGAACGTCAGCGGCGGTGCGACGACGTTCTCCGCCAGCTACACCGGCCTGGATGGATACACGGTGAACGTGCAGCCGCCGGCGCTGATGCTGGCGGCCGGTGAGACCGGGGCGTTTGCGGTCACGTTCACACGCACCACCGCACCAGTTTTCAACGGGTTCGTCAGCGATTTCCGCGGCGGACAGCTGACCTGGTCCGCTGCCGGGACTACGGTGCGCATGCCGGTGATCATCTCGGCAACGGCGGCGACGGCCACAGTGCCGGCGCAGATCCAGGGCGGCGTCTATACCCTGCGGCTGAAGATGAACGTCGGCTACACCGGGTCATTCCGTGCCACACCGCGTGGGCTGGTGCCGGCGATCCTGAACACGGGCACTGCGACTTCGGGCAGCTCGCAGATTTTCCCGGTAGTCGTTCCGGCCAGCACGACTATCGCGCGCTTTTCGCTGTTCGACGCCGACGTCACGCCGGGCAGCGACATCAACCTTGTGGTGCGCCATCCGGGCGGTGCGGTGGTCGGAACCGGTGAAGGCACTACCTCGCAAGAGCAAGTCAACCTGGTCAATCCGACCGCCGGAACCTACACGGTGGAAGTGCGCGGAGTCGGCGTGCCGGGCAGTTCACCGTTCAAGCTGCACAGCTGGGTGCTTGGCACGGCATCGGAGCGCAACCTGACGGTCCGCATGCCGACCGCAGTGACGGCGGGGCAGCAGATCGACATCCTGCTCTTGCCCAGCCGGGCTCTGGCCGCCGGCAATCGCTATCTGGGCTCGGTGGCCTACACGGGCAACGCCGGGCTGCCGGCGCCGACCCTGGTCGAAATCACCCCCTGAGCACAGGCGGCACCGCTCGCGTGAGGGCCCTGCGGGGCACGTTGTTCGGAGTGCGCCCGGCATGTGCGCACTCTTTCGGGTGAAAGTCCGGCCGTAAGTTGCGTATTGCGAGCGAAGTGAAGCGAAACTGCACGATCAACGGAACCGTGACGTAATCCCGCAGATTGCCTGCGCGGCGCCGGCTGAGAAAACTCGGTGGCCCGAGTGGGTTCGAAGCGGGTACTCCATCCATCGATTTCATCGCAACATTGCCGACCGCCGATCTGGACTTCAACGACCGCTCTGGATCAGGCAGATTGCAAAGTTGGATGACCGGGTTCAGTCTTTAGCCTCAAGCGAATCGATCTATCACTGCGCCAACAGCCATTCCCCAGGGCTGTTTTGACCGTCAGCGCCGCAAAACCCGCCGCGCACCCAAAAAAAGGCCACCCGAAGGTGGCCTGAAAGAGTCCTGTGAAGGACATCGTTGGAGACGAGGTCTGTTTCCGAGGGGCTTTGTATGTTCGAGGTGGTTCCCTCAGCCTTGTACTGTGACAGCAGTTGAAACGACTTTATCGATCGGGCCATCGATGCGCCATCCTCCATTCGGGGGATGGCAGTCGATTTTTTGCTGATATCGGGATTATTCCCGTCGGTTTGTCGCTCTAGCGAGACACATGCGGCCCGATCTGCGGTAACAGCACCCGAAAACAGGCGCCACCGCCGCTGTGGTTCTCGCACGATACCGAACCGCCATGACGCAACACGATCGATTTGACCAGTGCCAGGCCCAAACCGACGCCGCCATCACGTTCGCTGGCGCCCGGCAGGCGGAAGAACGGTTCGAAAATGCGTTCGCGGAATATGTCCGGCACGCCCGGACCCCGGTCGCAGACCAAGAGTTCGACCATGCCCGAGCGCGTTGCCAACTGCACGCTTACGGTGCCTTGCGCATGGCGCTGGGCGTTTTCAAGCAGATTGCGCACCATCCGGCGCAGCAGTTTGGCCACGCCCATGACCGTCAGCGCATCCGCCGAGCCGTCCACCTGCAGCTCGGCTTCCAGGCGGGCGCATTCCTCGGCCGCGATGCCGACCAGATCGAGCGGCTCCAGCGTGCCGATATCGGCCTGGCTGGCGTCAAGCCGGCTGGCCAGCAGGATCTCCTCAATCAGCTGGTCCAGTTCCTGGATATTGCGGGCTATCTCGGCCTTGGCCTGTGACGAGGCCTGCGCGTCCATCAGCTCGAGCCCCATGCGGATGCGCGTGAGGGGCGAACGCAGTTCGTGCGAGGCGTTGGCCAGCAAGGCCTTGTGTGACAGCAGCAGCGCCTGCACCCGGGCCGCCGCCTCATTGAAGCCACGGGCCAGGTTGGCGACCTCGTCGCGGCCGTCTTCCGGCAGCCGCTGACCCAGGTCTCCGTCGCCCCACTGGCGCACGCCCGATTCCAGTTTCTCCAGCCGCTGGGTCAGCCTGCGCACCACCGGGTAACTGCCGATCGCGACGGCGGCCGCGATCAGCGCCAGCATCCAGGCGAATCCGACGCGCGGGCTCGCTGGCGCCCGGCGGTGCCCCATGGCACCCGCAGGGCCACCCGCTTCACGCGGGCGCGGCAACTGGATATACAGGGTTTCGCCGCTGCGGGTCGTGACCTGGAACTCCGGCGCCTGCCCGGGGGACCGGATCGGACGCGCCGGTGCCTGGCCAATGATCGCGCCGGTGCTGTCGCGCAGCACGATCTCGCGCCCCGGCCGCAATGCGCGTTCACGCTCGGTCTCGATCCGCCACAACCAGCTCGCCAGCATCATCATCAATACGACGGCCCCGACGACGGCCAGCCAGACGCGCAGGTACAGGCGTTGCAGCAGTGGCGTCTTCATCGGTCCGGGCCCCGGGCCGCTAGTCCTGTTGCCGGGCAAAGACGTATCCCACCCCACGCACGGTCAGGATGCGCTTGGGGTTCTTGGCATCGCGTTCGATGGCCGCGCGGATGCGCCCCATGTGCACGTCGATCGATCGGTCGAAGGCATCGAGCTCGCGCCCCCGTACCGCTTCCATGATCTGGTCGCGGGTCAGCACCCGCCCGGCACGCTCGGCCAATGCCACCAGCAAGTCGAATTGGTAGGAGGTGAGATCACACGGCTGCTCCGCCACCGTGACCGTGCGCGCGTCCCGGTCGATCTGCAGCGAGCCGAACTGCATCCGATGCGTCGACGCGCCCGATCCGCTGCCCCGGCGCAGCACGGCGCGGATGCGGGCCAGCAATTCGCGCGGCTCGAAGGGCTTGGGCAGGTAGTCGTCGGCGCCGATCTCCAAACCGACGATGCGGTCCATCGGGTCGCCTTTGGCGGTAAGCATCAGCACCGGCATGCGCGCCGCCTGGCCGGGCAGGGCGCGGATACGACGGCACACTTCCAGCCCGTCCATGTCGGGCAGCATCAGGTCCAGTATTACCAAATCTGGCGGGTTGGTCTGCAACGCCTCCAGGCCACTGGCGGCATCAGCCGCGTGGGCAAAACCGTAGCCGGACTGGCGCAAATACTCGCCCACCATCGTCGCCAGGCGGGTGTCGTCTTCAATCATTAACAGGTGTTGAGCCATGCAGTCATCCTCACAAAGTTGCCACAAGGGGTTTTGTCGCTTGGGTAAAGATGGGGTAAATCGCTGTTCAGGGTTGTGGGGCCTTCACGGGCGGCTGCATTCGCGAAGCCAGCCACACCAGCACCAGCACAGGCAAGCCCAGTAAAGCCGTGGTGGTAAAAAAGTGACCGTAGCCAAAGGCATCCACAAAAGCACCTGAATACCCGGCTAAAAACTTCGGCAACAGCAACATCATCGAGCTGAACAGCGCGTACTGTGTGGCTGAATAGTTGATGTTGGTCAGGCTCGACAGGTAGGCAATAAACGCTGCCGAGGCAATGCCGCTGGACAGGTTGTCGGCTGAGATCACAAACGTCAGGCCCCACACATCATGGCCGCGCGTCGCAAGCCAGGCAAACATCAAATTGCTGCCAGCGCTCAGCACCGCGCCGAGCATCAGCACCTTCATCACGCCGTAGCGCATGGCCAGCACACCGCCGACAAATGCGCCAACCAGCGTCATGATGACGCCGTAGATTTTGGTCACCGCCGCTACCTCGTCTTTGGTGTAGCCCATGTCCACGTAAAACGGATTCGCCATGATGCCCATCACCACATCGCTGATGCGGTAAATCGCGATCAGCGCCAATATCAACAAGGCCTGCTTACCGTAGCGGCGCAAAAAGTCGGCA
>JAYUQC010000016.1:0-5900 GCA_043759735.1 Rhodoferax sp. | reverse complement strand
CGCCGAATTGCCGATGCGCTTTTCAAAGCGCGGTTGCATCATCCAGATCTCACGCATGTCGGCGGCCAGCTTGCCGCCACCGGAGACATCGCCAATGCGTTCGGAAAACACCTGGTCGATCGCATCCTGCAAGGCCGGAAACGCGGGCTGGCGCTGCGGACCCTCGGCGCGCCGGTTCCACCCTTCGCGCACATCCGACCACAACACGCACGCTAGCAAAAAACTGGGCGCGACCGGCTTGCCCTCGCCGACCCGGCGGTCGGTGTCGAGCAACGCCGCATTGACAAATGGCTGCCTGGCGCGCTCGACTACCAGGTCGAGCAGGGGATAAACGCCCCGGCCCAGCCCCAATTCCTCGAGTTGCGCGATCGTCGCCAGCGAGTGGCCGGTCTGCAGCAGCTTGAGCATCTCGTCGAACAGGCGGCTTTGCGGCACATCGGCCAGCAAGGACTTCATCTTCACCAGCGGTGCGGCGGTCTTGGGTTCGATCGTGAAACCCAGGGCCTTGAGCTTGGCGGAAAACCGCACGGCGCGGATGATGCGCACCGGGTCTTCGCGGTAACGCTGCGCCGGGTCTCCGATCATGCGCAGCACCCGTTTGCCGGAGTCCTTGATGCCGCCGTGGTAGTCGACCACGATCTCGGTCTCGGGGTCGTAGTACATCGCGTTGATCGTGAAATCGCGGCGCACCGCGTCCTGCTCCTGCGGGCCCCAGACGTTGTCGCGCAGCACCCTGCCGCTGGCGTCCACCGCGTGCGTCATGCCGGCGAGCTCGCTCCGGCTGGTGCGCTCGTTGCCGGCGACCTGGCCGGCCGCGGCGTTGTCCAGGTAGGCGCGGAAGGTCGAGACCTCGATCACCTCGTGTTCGCGGCCACGGCCAAACACCACATGCACGATACGAAACCGCCGCCCGATGATGAATGCGCGCCTGAACAGGCCCTTGACCTGCTCGGGCGTCGCATTGGTGGCGACATCGAAGTCCTTGGGCCGCAGCCCGACCAGCAGGTCGCGCACCGCGCCACCCACGATGTAGGCCTCGAAGCCGGCCTGCTTGAGGGTATGCACGACCGTCGCGGCGCGTTCGTCCACCAGGCTAGGGTTGATCTGGTGCTCGCTGACCGGGACATCGCGGCGCTTGCCGAAATGGGGGTTGGCGGTGGTGGCCTTCTTGCCGAGTAGTTTGTCGATGAAATTCTTGATCATTGTGTGTTGGAAAACAGGTCCAGTATGCGCCATCCGCGCGTCAAAGCCGTCGCCCGCAGTCGCGCATCGGGATTGGTGGCCACCGGCACATCGGCGCGCTCGAGCAGGGGCAGGTCGTTGCTGGAGTCGGAGTAAAACGTGATGTGCACGTCGCCCCAATCCAGGGCACGGCCTTGCAGCCATTGGCCGAACCGGACCACCTTGCCCGCGCGCGCCGACGGCACCCCATGGATCTCGCCGGTTATCCAGCCGGTTCCCCCTGGCGTATGGTCGCGTTCGAGTTCGACCGCGATGAGGTCCGGCACACCGAAGGCGTCGGCAATCGGTCGCGTTACGAACTCATTGGTCGCGGTGATGATGGCCACATGGTCGCCCTGGCGCTGGTGCTGGCGCACCAGCTCAAGCGCCCCGTCCCGGATCGCCGGGCCCACCACGCTGGCCATGAACTGCGCATGCGCCTGCGCGCTGGCGTCGGCGCCGCGCAGGCGCACCGCCTCGGTCGCAAAACGCACGTAGTCATGGATATCCAGCGTACCCGCCTGGTACTGGCCGAAAAAGGCATCGTTGCGCCGTGCAAAAACGACCGGATCGGTCCATCCGATGGTGCTGGTGAAAACGCCCCATTCATAGTCCGAATCGATCGGCAGCAAGGTGTGGTCGAGGTCGAACAACGCGACGCGCAGCGCTGGTGTAGGCTCCGTCGGCCCGGCAACGGAATCGGATTGTCTGGTCACGCTCAGGACTCTTCCATCATGGCGCGGATCATCGGGACCGTGATGGCGCGCTTGTTGCGCAGCGCATAAGCATCGATCAGATCGAGCAGTTCCATCAGGCTGGTCAGGTCGCGGCTGAACCGCGTCAGCATGAAGTCCATCACCTCGTCGCCAAGAAAAACACCGCGCTCGTCCGCGGCCTGGCGCAAAACCGCGCGGCGCTCGGGCTCGCTCAGCACCTTGAGGCCGAACACATGGCCCCAGCCGAGCCGGGTGCGCAGGTCGTCGCGCAGGCTCAGCCCGGCTGGTGGCTGATCGCCACTGGCCAGCACCCCGCGCTGATGTGTCTGGGCATTGACAAACCAGTTGAACGCCGCCTGTTGCTGCACGGCGTTGTAACGTTGGACGTCGTCCAGCAATATGGCGGCCCACGACTCGGAAAACGGAGCCGGCTCCGATTCGCTGGCATCCAGCCAGCCCGCCACCGCACCCTGCTCACGCAAAGCCTCCCGGACGGCCTTGAGCAGATGGGTCTTGCCGCTTCCTTGCGGGCCCCACACATAGGTCGGAACCGGCGAACGCGCCGCCCGCGGGCCGCCCTTGCCCAGCCACAGGCTCAGATGCTGGTGCACCAGCAGGTTGGGCCCGGGGGAAAAATTCAGCAGGGTCGGGCCGGTTGACAGGCCGATATCAAGCGCGATCTGCTTCATGCCCGGATTCGTTCAATCACCCCGGTACAGGTTACTGGCCAGATAGGTTCGCCAGGCGCGCCGGATCGCCACCAGCAGCACGGCGCTGGCCGGCAGCGCGATCAGCACACCGACAAAACCCAACAGTTGACCGAACGCCAGCAACGCAAAGATCACCGCCAGCGGATGCAGGCCGATGCGTTCGCCCAGCAGACGGGGTGTCAGATACAGGCTCTCGACCAGCTGTCCGATTCCATACACCACCGCAACCATCAGGATCGCCTTGGCCGGGCCGGCCTCGGCGGAAAACTCCAATACACCGGCCAGCGCCGCCAGGATCAGGCCCAGGCCGAAGCCCAGGTAGGGGACAAACACCGCCAGGCCGGTGAATACGCCGATCGGCAGCGCCAGATCGAGCCCGAACAGGGCTAGTCCGATCGTGTAGAAGGCCGCCAGAATCAACATCACCAGCAACTGGCCGCGCAGGTACTGCCCCAGCACCTGATCGGCCTCGGTCGTGAAGCTGTCGAAGCTGGCGCGGGCGCGCGGCGGCACCAGTTCCTTGACGGAGGCGACAAAGCGGTCCCAATCCATCAACAAGTAGAACAGCGCTACCGGGATCAGCACCGCATTGCCGATGATGGCAAACGCGACGCTGCCGCCCAGTTTGAGCGATGCCATCATCGAGCCGAACGCATCCTCGAAATTGGCGTTGAGGTACTTGAGCACAAACGCCTTGATGTTGGCCACGTCGAGTGCCAGCGTGACGCCGAACTTGGCCAACAGGGGCTTGACGGCCGCGTTGAGGCGATCGAACAGAACCGGCACCTGCTCACGCATCAGCGGCAATTCCTTGGCCAGGATCGGCACGATCAGCAGGGCCACGCTCAGCATGGCGATGAACAGCAGCAGTTGTACCAGAACCACCGCGAACACCCGCGGGAGCTTGCCGCCGCGCTTGCTGTCCAGGCGGTTCACCAGGGGCGTCAATGCATAGGCAAAGACCGCGGCCACGACAAACGGGGTCAGAACCGGTCCCAGCAGCCACACAAAAAAGACGGCAAGCCCTGCAATTGCAGCCCACGCGGCGGCAGACTTCTGGGTTGCGGTAAATTGCATACAGGAAGGCGGGGGTCAACCCGTAGAATCTGGGCAAATTCTATCGGGGTCTGTCGCGGGCTCCGGCCGCCGACGCAGCCACCGGCTGATCCCACACAAGTGCCATGACCCAATCCTCCCCTGCCACCCCGCTTTCCTACAAGGATGCCGGTGTCGACATCGATGCCGGTGACGCGCTGGTCGAACGCATCAAGCCGCTGGCGCGCAAGACCATGCGCGAGGGCGTGCTGGCCGGTATTGGCGGCTTCGGCGCGCTGTTCGAGGTACCCAAGCGCTACCGCGAGCCGGTTCTGGTCAGTGGCACCGACGGTGTTGGCACCAAGCTCAAGCTGGCATTCGAGTGGAACATGCACGACACGGTCGGCATAGACCTGGTCGCCATGAGTGTCAACGACGTGCTGGTGCAGGGTGCCGAGCCGCTGTTCTTTCTGGACTATTTCGCCTGCGGGAAGCTGGACGTGGAGACCGCCGCAACCGTGGTCGGCGGCATCGCCAAAGGCTGCGAGTTGTCGGGATGCGCGCTGATCGGCGGCGAAACTGCCGAAATGCCGGGCATGTACCCGGCCGGCGAATACGATCTGGCCGGCTTTGCGGTGGGCGCGGTGGAAAAATCCGCCATCCTGACCGGCAAGAATGTCCGGCCAGGCGATATCGTCCTGGGCCTGGCCAGCAGCGGCGTGCACTCGAACGGATTCAGCCTGGTGCGCAAGTGCATCGACCGTGTTGCCGGCTGCGGTGCCGATCGCAACGAATCCCGGTTGCCGCAAAGCCTGGACGGACAGGACTTCCGCACCGCTGTGATGGCCCCGACCCGCCTGTATGTCAAGCCGGTGCTGGCTGCATTGGCGGCGCACCCGATCAAGGCGCTGGCCCACATCACCGGTGGCGGCCTGCTGGAGAACATCCCGCGTGTGTTGCCGGACGGCATGGCCGCCCACCTGAGCCGGGGCAGCTGGCCGCAATCCGAGTTGTTTGCCTGGCTGCAGCGCAGCGCCGGCATCAGCGACCACGAGATGAACCGGACCTTCAACAACGGCATCGGCATGGTGGTGGTGATCGACGCGGCCCACGCCGATGCGACCGCACAAACGCTGCGCGAGCAGGGCGAAGCGGTTTATCGGATCGGGGTCATTACACCGAAAGGCGACGGGGCGGCGGTCGAATTGCTTTGACGCGCCGCGCACGGCAGTGCGAGAAGGCCCTAGCCGCTGCGTTCGCGGCGCAACTCGGCCACGCGCGCGGCAATCGCATCGATGTCCAGGCCCTCTTCCACATTGGACAAATATTTATCCAGGTCCTGCACCGCCAGGGACGCGTGGCCCAGTTCGGCATGGGCAAGACCCCGGTCACGGTATTCGGCCCAGACCTGGGGCAACAGGATGATCAGCCGATCCAGCACCGCGATCATGCGTGGCCAGTCCTCCTGCGCGCGATGGATTTCCTTGAGATTGCGCAGCATGCGCGCCACGATGTCGCGCGGCGGTGTCGCCTGCAGGTACAGGCCAAGGGGAACCTCGTACTCGTCGACCAGCCCGCTGCTGCGACGATAAGGCTCCAGCCGTTCGGCCAACTGCTCGCGGCTGAGCGATTGGCCATCCAGGGGATCGATGACGACCTGACCCTTGGGCAGGTTGACCTTGACCACGAAATGACCCGGAAACCCGACGCCGCGCGCGGCAAGACCCATGCCCTGGGCCAATTCAAGCCACAACACCGCGAGTGAAATCGGGATCGCGCAACGGGTACGCAACACCACGCTCAGGTAACTGTTGTCGGGGTCGTAGTAGTTGTTGACGTTGGCCCTGAAACTCAGGTCGCGAAAGAAGAACTGATTGACCGCGCGCAGCTTGTGCAGCGGCGCGGCATCGGCGGGCACGCGTCGCTTGAGGCGCGCCAGCAACTGGTCGACTTCGCCGAGCACCTGCTGCACGTCCAGCGCCGGATACTCGTCCTGCGCCAGGCTGACGGCTGCCTCCAGCAATGGAAACTCGTTGTCACTCTGGACCAGCGCCGCGAAATACTCCAGCGGGGTCGGGACAGCGTAGGACAGTTGCATACGGCGGCTCTTTCGATTCTCGGTTAGTCATTGGGGCGTCCGCAGCGCCATTTTGGCGCCGAACCGCGCTGCTGCCAAGACTGACATCGTCCCGCCCGTCACCGGATCCTGACGGCCGCC
>JAYUQC010000015.1:0-5917 GCA_043759735.1 Rhodoferax sp. | reverse complement strand
CGATTTCCTCGGTTGCGCGCTACGAAGGGTACGGAGCACTTGCGGGGCGCAACCGCTTCGAGGTATTGCACAAGGATGCCGGGTCTTCAGTGGCCTATTTTGACGAACCCGATGCCATCAGCGTGGACACCGACCGGTCCCGCCATGTGCTGGTCCTGAATCACAATCAAAGCCTGCGCATGGACGTTGCGAGTACGTTTTCCCTGGAGGGTTTCCTGCGACTGCGCGCCGGGGCCAAGGTTATTTCGATGCGCGTATCCACTGGAGCAGTGTCGGTGGATCACACCACGGTCAAGGGGCGGATAGTGACCTTGCCGTCCATGCAGTCCCTACTGGATATGCTGCGGGCGACCGGCTTGGCGTGGCACACTAGATTTATGCGCGGTTTCGACGAGGGGTTCCTGATTCCCGATGGGGGCGCACCGTGTGGTCTTCTGATTGCCTATCTGGCCTCCAGCCCACTGCCGGCGCTGGCAAGGTTCACATCAGCGACGAGCGCCGAATGACACTACGGGACAATGCATCGATAGCCGCAGCGCTTGAAACGGTTGGCGCTGCGGGGTACATGATCCCGCTCTCGCAAGACTTGTGTGCGTTCGCCACAGGCGTCGTCGCCGACGAAAATGAAGCCCTGTTCGCCCGGATCGACCGTGAGCTCCCCCTCGAGATCCGGCGCTACAAGTCGGGCGACACCTACAACGGCTGGCTTGTGCCTCACAACTGGCGTGTCCACAAGGCGGAAATCCGCCGCGACGGACGGGTCGTGTTCGATGGCCGCGCGCATACGCTCGGTGTGGCGCGCTACTCGAAGTCATTTTCCGGCACGCTTTCCTGGGATGAACTCCGCCCGCGGCTGGTGACCAATTCGTCCCTGCCGGACGCCTACGTCTTCCATTGCATGTGGCAATACCGCCCGTGGGTGGCCGACTGGGCGTTGTCGGTGCCGCACGACATCTACCGCACCTTTGGGCCAGGGCAGTACGAGGTCGAACTGGTCACCGAGTACACCCCGGGAGAGATGCTGGTGGCTCAGCACGAGAAGCGCGGGCGCAGCGAAAAGACCATTGTTTTTCACTCGAATTCGTGCCACCCGCACATGGCAAATGACGGCTTTGCCGGTACCGCCCTGCTGATCGCCCTATTCAAATGGCTCCACACGCAGGATACTTTCTACACGTATCGCCTCGTCATCGGGCCGGAACATGTGGGCAGTGTGTTTTACCTGCGCGACATGCCGGAAGCAGAGATGCAGCGCATCGTCTGCGGCGTGTTCGAGGAGATGCCTGGAACAGAGGGGCCGGTCAAGATTGCATCTTCATTCGTGGGCGGCTTGCCGGTCGACCAGGCATTCGCCAATGCCGCGCGACATTATTCGAAGGCGTACGAGCTGGTGCCATGGCGTTGCGGTGCCGGCAATGACGAGACGGTGTGGGAGGCGCCTGGATACGAAGTGCCGTTTCTCGAGATCACCCGGTCCGAGGACTTGATGCATCCGTATCGCGAGTACCACACCAGTCTCGACACACCTGAGATCATGATTCCGGCCCAGATGGACGAACTCCTGCTGGTATTTCAGAAGGCGGTCGCCACGCTGGAATGCAATGCCCGCGCCTGGCGCAAGTTCGATGGCCTCATGTGCCTTTCCAACCCGCGCTACGATCTCTACATGGAGCGTGAAGATCCGGCTATCGCCAAGAATCTGCCTGCCGACTCCGAGAAGTGGGGCAAGCTGCTCGACAGCCTGCTGCGGTATTTCGACGGCAGCCTGACCCTGCTCGAGATCGCCAATCGTCACGATTTGCCGTTTGAGCGCCTGTACAACTATGTCAGGCGCTTCGAGGAGAAGGGATTGATCGATCTGCGTTTCGAGGAAATGCGGCGGGAAGCGCCGAGGCGCATGCAGCGGAGCGACACGTGATTACAGTTATCGACCTGAAGATCAGCAACCTTGCCTCGGTCATGCATGCCTTGCGCTTGGTGGGAAGTGGCGAGTACCTGCTGGCCACGCCTGAAAACGTCCGCACCGCGGCGGCGGTGATCCTGCCGGGAGTAGGTGCCTTTGGCGACGGGATGGCAAGCCTGCGGGAGCAGGGCCTGGTCGAACCGATTCGCCAGGCGGCGCGTTCCGGGACGCCCATCTTCGGCATATGCCTGGGGATGCAGTTGCTGGCATCGAGCAGCTGCGAATTCGGCGACCACGAGGGCCTCGGCCTGCTGCCTGGACGGGTCGTGCAACTGGTGGCTAACTGCCCTGGCTATCGGGTGCCGAATATAGGATGGTGCGATGTTGCGCCGACCCGCAAGGGAGTCTTGTTCCCGGAAATCGCTGCCGGCTGTTTCTATCATGTGCACAGCTTTTTCATGATTCCGGATGATTCCGGCGCAGTCGCAGCGACCACGGAGTTCAGCGGACGCGACATTGCGGTCGCCGTCGAATCCGGCAATCTGTTTGGCGTGCAGTTTCATGCGGAAAAGAGCCAGGATGACGGCCTGACGGTCCTTTCGCGTTTCCTTCGACATGTGAACGACCGCATGGAAGGTGCCGCATGATCCGTCCACGACTGATTCCGGTTCTTCTTCTCAAGCACGGTGTGATCGTACGCAGCCAGCTTTTCAAGGTTCATCAGGTGATTGGCAACCCGATGAGCACCGTAGAGCGATTGTCGGACTGGAATGTCGATGAGCTGGTCATCCTTGACATCAGTGCTGACGACTACCATGACCTTCGCCGTGATGACATCCAGCAGCGCTACCAGGGCACCAGTGCCGTCGATGTGCTGCGCGAAGTGGCCAAGGTGTGTTTCATGCCGCTTACTTTCGGCGGTCGCATCCGTACCCTGGACCACATTGCCGAACGCATTTCCGCAGGTGCCGACAAGGTTTCAATCAACAGCGCGGCGCTTGCCGATCCTTTGTTCATCGAACAGGCATCGCGGCGTTTTGGCGCACAGTGCATCGTCGTTTCAATTGACGCCCTGCGGCACCCCGACGGCAGGTATGAGGTTTACGGCGGTGATGGAAAGGTGCCCACGGGGCGCGATCCGGCGGATTGGGCGCGCGCGGTCGCCAAATCGGGCGCTGGCGAGATTCTGCTCAACTCCATCGACCGCGACGGTTCTGCGCTGGGCTACGACCTTGACCTGCTACGCCGTGTGACCGCGGCCGTCGAGGTGCCGGTGATCGCATGCGGCGGTGTGGGAACCTACGAGCATTTTGCCGCAGGCATCACCGCTGGCGGCGCAAGCGCGGTCGCCGCAGCCAACATTTTCCATTTCTTCGAACTCAGCTATCCGATGGCCAAGCAGACGGCTATCGACATGGGTGTTCCGATGCGGCCTGTCAGGCTGGACAGTATCTGGCAGCGCCGCGAGCCCGACTACGATCGCGCTGCGGAGGACGCTCGGGTGGCGGATCGACGTGCGCGTGCCGAGTCCGGCAACTATCTTGCCGCGCAGGCACGAACGCAAAAGAGCGCGATTCGCTGGTGCACGCGTTGCGTGTATCCGTCGATCAGCGCCGCGCCAATGGAATTTGACGCCAACGGCGTGTGCATGGGGTGCCGGATGGCGGAGGTCAAGACAGGTATCGATTCGGGCGACTGGGTGCGGCGCAAGGAATTGCTTCGCGAAATCCTGGAAAAGTACCGCTGCCGAGACGGCAGTCGTCACGACGTAGTGATCGCTGTCAGCGGCGGCAAGGACAGCTGGTTCCAGACTCACGTGATCAAGCATGAGTTCGGGCTCAATCCCCTTCTGGTCACCTATGATGGCAACAACTGGACAGAGCCGGGTTGGCGCAACATGGTGCGCATGCGCGAAGTTTTCGGTTGCGACCATGTCGTGGTACGACCGTCGGTGGATGTCCTGAAAAAGCTCAACCGCCTGGCCTTCGAGATCATGGGCGACATGAACTGGCATGCTCATGTAGGCATCACTACCGCGCCGGTTCGGGTTGCCGTGCAGAACCGGATACCGCTGGTCATCTGGGGCGAGCATGGTTATCTCGACCTGTGCGGGCAGTTTTCGATGGACGACTTTCCCGAAATGAGCTATCGCGACCGGCTTGAGCATTTCGCCCGTGGATACGAGTGGAATTATTTCGTGGGCCGTGAGGGACTTGCCAGCGCCGATTTGATCCCGTGGAAGTACCCGTCGGACCAGGAAATCTTCGACATTGACCTGCGTGGCATCTACCTCGGCAACTACGTCTACTGGGAAGCCAACGACCATACCAGGCTGATGGTCGAGAAATACGGGTTTGAAACCAGCGACATTTCGTTCGAGCGCACTTATCGAAGGATGTCGAACCTCGATGACATGCACGAAAACGGCGTTCATGATTACTTGAAATACATCAAGTTCGGCTATGGGCGATGCACGGACCACGTATGCAAGGATGTGCGTGCCGGGCTCATGACCCGCGAGCGTGGCCTCGAACTGGTGCGCCAGATGGACCACGTCAAGCCGGGCGACCTGAAACGCTGGCTGGAGTACACAGGTACGACTGAAGGGTGGTTCGATCGGGTGGCCGACACCTTCCGTGATCCGCGTGTATGGCGCATGGCGGACGGACAATGGCAAAAGGACGAATTGCGCACCCGTGGAGAAGAGAAATGAAGCAGGGCACCGATTCAGCCGTGGGATTGGGAGCGCGGCTCAGCGAAGCCGAACTGTGCCCCGAGGACCTGCTGGCCGAGCAGGAGGCCGCGTTTGCCCGGGACATCGCGCGACTGCACGCCCGAGTTGGCGAGTTCGTTGCGGTGTGCTGCCCCGCGTGCGGCGGTATCGAGTCACGGGAGGCATTCGGCAAGTATGGATTCGCTTTTCGCTCCTGCAGCCGTTGCCGGACGATTTACATGTCGCCCAGACCTTCGCCTGAAGTGATGGGGGACTACTATGCCAATTCGGAGAACTACGCATACTGGGCGAAGTACATTTTTCCTGCTTCCGAGGCGGCGCGCCGCGAAAAGATCCACAAGCCCTGGCTGCAACGCGTGGTGGACTATTGCGACCGCAACGGCGTGGCGCGCGGTACCCTGCTGGAGATCGGGCCGGGGTTCGGGACTTTCGCCGAAGTGGCGACCGCTTCCGGCGCGTTCCGCCGGGTGGTCGCGGTCGAGCCCACGCCGGAGATGGCAGCCGCCTGCCGGGCGCGCGGGGTTGAGGTGATCGAGGCGCGCGTGGAGGATGCGGACCTGTCGAAAATAGGCCAAGTGGACGTGGTCGTGTCTTTCGAGGTCATTGAACACCTGTTCCGGCCAGCCGACCTGCCGCTGCAGGCAGCACGGCTGCTCAAGCCGGGCGGGCTGCTGGTACTGTCATGCCCGAACGGTCTGGGATTCGACATTGCGATGCTCGGGCCGCGATCGCAAGCCGTGGACGCCGAGCACGTCAATCTTTTTAACCCCGAATCCCTGGCCATGCTCCTCGATTCGGCCGGCTTCGACGTGGTGGAGTCGGGAACGCCTGGGCGGCTGGATGCCGAGATCGTCCGCGAGGTGGCGCTCAGGGAAGGCGCGGAATCGTTGCCGGATCCGTTCATGCGCCGTGTATTGCTCGATGACTGGCATACGCTGGGTTGGCCGTTCCAGCAATTCCTGGCGGCCAATGGGCTTTCGTCACATATGTGGGTTGCGGCAAGGCTGCGTTGAAGGAACGACAATGATCAAGGATTCGCAAACCAAGGCGGCTGAAGCGGCTGTGCGCAACTGCTATTCGACCTGGGCCGAAAGCTATTTTCGCGATTACTACACCGGCGATGCCTATCCGCCGGTGCATGTCGATCTTGTCCGCAAACTCATCACCTCCAGTGGCGCACGGACCTTGCTCGACGCCGGCTGTGGTCCGGCATCAATGCTGCGCGGGCTGGCCGATTTGGGCCTCGAGTTGTATGGTTTTGATCTGACGCCGGAAATGGT